>NZ_JBVAYU010000004.1:0-297649 GCF_055412745.1 Pseudarthrobacter woesei | reverse complement strand
CCGGCACCACCACGACATATCCAGTCGAGGATCGCTCCGGAGCAACTTTTCAAACTTACCCGAATTCGTGAAGCTTTGCAAATCAACGATTCCGCGATTTACATTTCCACGAGTGGGTCCCCGCCCGTCTTTAGCGCGCAAATTCACGCGCCATTTTCAGGCTGTTTATCAGGGGGTCGGTCGCTATCTTTCCGCATCAGCGGCGGCGACTCGAATTACTTTACACGCGTCGGGGACCCGGCACAAATCCACCCGCGGAGCGGCTCCCAGTGGCCGAAACCCCCGGATTCGTGCGGATTTTGGGCCTCGGCATGCCTCCCGTGGCCGGCCACGGGCCCCGGCCGGTTTTGTGGACCGCGTCACAGTCCGAAAGGGGAGCCGCCGGCGTCGTGCAATTGCAGTGCTGTTCTCATCACAGGGTCACACTGCTACCTTGGCTGGATGGAACGATCTTTGGTTAGGCCCAGGAACGGCAAGATCATCGCGGGAGTCTGCGCCGCCCTTGCTGACCGCTTCAAAATCTCCAGGACGCTGGTCCGGATCGGCTTTGTGTTCTTCGGCCTGTTCGGCGTCGGTGAGCTCGTCTACATCGTGCTGTGGATCATCATCCCCAAGTCCCCGTAGCGGGAAGAGCAGTAGCGGGAAGAGCAGTAGCGGGAAGAGCAGTAGCGGGAAGACCGGTAGCGGGGACACCGGTAGACGGAGGCCAATAGCAGCGTCAGCGGGCAGGCACGTCGTCCACGAACGCCACCTGGGCCGTGTATTGCTGATACAGCTTCAGTGCATCGTCAATGGCGATCTGGCCAAAGCTCAGGGTGTCCTGCAGCCCTTCCAGCTGGGCCTTGCAGGTCTCCGCTGCGCTGACCCGGTCGGCCAGGGAATGGGAATTGGCGAAATTCGTGGCCAGCGCCGCGGAGACGGACAGCAGCACCGCCCCCAGGCACAGGACGCGCCACACCACCGAATCGTCTTCCAGTAAGAAGACACCCTGGATCGCGTTGGTGAAGCCGGTGCCCCCGAAGGCCGGGCCGGCGGTGAGCATGGCGGCAAGGGCGCTGCCCACGACGCTGATATTGGAGAGCTTGTTCCGCCGTGGCCGTTCCCGCCCCAGATAGGAGCGCACGGCTTGTTGTTTCTGTTCGATGCGGGTGGACAGCAATTGACGTGTATCCGGTGTTTCATTCATGACCTGCTACCAGCCTCCCTCGCCGACGGCGCCTGCGTCCAGATTCCCACCGCCCCTCTTCGGTGTCCAGACTCGCCCGGCTGTCCGGACCCGGTGAACAATCCGGACGACGCCGGCCGGTCACACCTCGGCGAGCCGCCGCTGCACCTGCAGCAGGAATTTCCGGCCGCCGTCGGTAAGAATCCTGGCCTCGCCGAAGCGGCGTTCCGGAACAGCCAGGTCCAGGCACTCCAGCGCCCGCCGCACCTGCCGGTACAGCCCGTCGGCCACATCCTGGGGTACCGGCGCCCCGGCCTTCATGCGGAACCCGGCTGCGCGCAGCGTCTCCGCCACCACGGGGCCGCGCCGGTCCCAGGACGGCGTGGTTCCGTCGAGCAGCCACTGGACCACCATCTCCGTGACGACGGCGGTCGCCTTCTCCGGCGGTAAGGCCACCGCGTCGGCGAGGTAGTCCCACAGTTGCCGGCCGCCGTCGTGCATGGTGCGTCCCTTCGGCGTGAGCAGCAGGCGGCCTTTCAGCTTCCGCAGCAGCTTCCACTCCTGCAGTTGCTGGCGGAGCTGCAGCACGGGAGGGGTCCGGACTTCGCGGTTCGCTTTCCCCTGCAAGTGGTATTCCCAGTCGAGTTCGCGGACGGCCTGGCTCACGACCGCGGGTTTGAGGTAGCCGTCCTGGGTGAGCTGGAGCCCGTCCGGGGTCACCTGGTTCAGGAGCCAGCGGACGGGTCGGACCACCGCGTCGATCTCCTGGTCCGTGGGCGGTTCGGGCCACAGCCGCCGGGACAACCCGTCCAGGCGGTTGTTGAGTGCGTCGGCGTCGAACGCGCGGGAATCAAAGGTGCCGGCGTCCTGCCCCGTGGCGAACGTGTACCAGCCGGAGAGCTCCCGGTGGTCCTCGTCCGCCGGATCCGCCAGCGCCCTGATGAGGCGCGCGTAGCCGTGGGGCCCGCCGGAGTCCTCCACCGGCCCGCGGCTGGCGCCGTCAACGCAGCGCAGGCTCCCGGCGGGCAGCTCGGCGGGACCCATCACGTCGAAGGTGTGCGTCCAGGAATCGCCGAAGTCGTACTCGTATTCCAGCGCCGCCGGCCCTTTCCGCTGGGCATCCAGCAGTTCAAAGAGCACCACGCCGGAAGCCGGCTCGTCGTCCGTATCCTCCGCGGCGGCGTCGGGGCCGATGATCATCCGGGGCTGGCCCAGCCGGTCAACGCCCCGGATCCCGTAAAGGTGGCGGTTTTCCCAGCCGAACGCGGTCTGGAGGACGCGGTGCAGGTCCGGGACGGTGCTGGTCTCCGGCACCAGCAGCCGGCGCCAGATTTCTGGTTCCGTATCCTGGATGCTGACGCGGAGATCGTAGGCGGGGACGGATTCCATGCTCGACATTCTGTCAGAGGTGCCGGTGGTTGGAACGCGCTGACGGCGTGAAACGCCCGGCCGGGCTGCTCGACACCGTCGTGGAAGTCGCCCAGCCTGGCGGCGGGTGAGCGGGCCCGGTGGCGTTTGCGAAAGCCCTGTCCCGCCGTCGTGCACGGGACTACCATGCTCCTGTACCGGTGGGATTACCACCGTACTCACTCTTGCGTGGAAGGAAATCTGTCATGGAATGCATCACGTGGTTCGCACCGATCCTGCCCGGGAAACTCGAGGAGTGGAAGGCGCTGGACGAGGAGATGAAGGGCCCGCGGAGGGAGGAGCATGCACACTCGCGGAAGCGCATGGGCGTCACCCGGGAGGTGGCCAGCCTCATGCAGACGCCGCAGGGGGACTTTGTTTGCCTGTTCCATGAGGCCGAGGATCTAGCCAAGGCTTTCCGGACACTGGCCACGTCGGAGGATCCCTACGACGTGTGGTTCCGGGAGCACCTGGTGAGTGTGCATGGGCTGACGGCGGAGATGCTGCAGGGCCCTCCCCCGGCGACGCTCCACTTCGATTACCGCGACGCCGGCTGAAGGTGACCGCGTCGTACTCATTCCGCGGCGAGCTGTGGCACTACCCCGAGCAGGCCGGGTGGCATTTCATCACTCTGCCCGCAGAGCTGGCCGGGGAGCTCCGGGACGACGCCGGGCCCTTCCGCAAGGCATTCGGTTCGGTGAAAGTGAGCGCCTCCGTCGCCGGGCAGCGCTGGTCCACCTCACTTTTCCCGGACAGCAAGAGCGGCTCGTACCTGCTGCCGGTCAAAAAGGGCATCAGGACCGCGGCTGGCATCAGCGCCGGAGACGAGGTCGATGTCGAACTCGAGCTGGCGCCGGAACTCGGAGGCTGAGAAGGAGCTCGGTGGCGGAGCGGGAGCCAGCCATCCCGCCGTCGCCCGTTTCCCAACTGACTCGCAGCAGGGGCCGTTTTGAGGGCTCAGAACGTCCACAACTGCGAGCCAGTTGGGGGCCAGCGCAGCACACCCGGGTTAAACAAAAGCAGGGCCCGTCAAAGACGGACCCTGCTCGAAACCTTACGGTTCCGGACTCGTGAAGAGTTAGCTGAAAGCTAAGTCTTAGAGAGCCTGGATGTTTACGGCCTGGGGACCCTTGGGGCCCTGCTCGGTTTCGAAGGAGACCTTCTGGTTCTCTTCGAGGGAGCGGAAGCCGGAAGAGGCGATCGCGGAGTAGTGTGCGAAGACGTCCTGTGAGGAGTCATCGGGGGAAATGAAGCCGAAGCCCTTTTCAGCGTTAAACCATTTGACGGTACCAGTAGCCATTATTTTTTGTCCTTCGTGAAGGTAGAGGAAAAGTCCCGACTTTCGGGTCCTCCGGTGTGGGGTGCTCAAAACCGCTGCTTCAGAAGAACAAGGTCTTTCAACCATGCGTACTGCCTGAACTACGAACTGCATAAACACAACAACAAGCTCAACTGTACAGGAGATTTGCGGGGCGGATGACCACGGGGGCTGGGGCGTCAGTCCCCGCCCTCTTTACGGTGGTGCCTGCGAGTGCTTACATGATGAGAGTTCCTGGCGAAAGGTGCAATTATGTCCTCGATCCCCGGCTACACCTTCGGTAGCGAGTCTGTTGCCCCGACTCCCGTCTCCCTCAAAGACCTTGCGCGGCTCGAATCAGCTGTGCTGTGGACTGAGGATGATGCGCACGCGTTGCGACGTGCGGGCGAGATCCTTGGACCGCAAACCGATCGCATCCTCGACGTCTGGTACGGATTTGTTGGCAGCCACGACTTCCTCATTGCCAGTTTCGCCGGGGCGGATGGAACCGCAAATCCGGACTATCTGGGGGCCGTACGGGCCAGATTCGCCCAGTGGATCGTTGACACTTGTTCACGCGACCGTGATCAGCAGTGGCTTGACTACCAGCATGAGATTGCCCTCCGCCACACGGCAGCGAAGAAGAACCTCACCGATGGCGTCAGCTCGACGGCGTCCGAGATCAGCCTGCGTTACATCATTGCCTTCATCGTTCCCTTGACAGCAACGATTCGACCATTCCTGGCCGAACAGGTCGCGGACACGGATGAGGTCGAGGCCATGTACCAGGCGTGGTTCAAGTCCGTCACTCTAACGGCGGCCCTTTGGGCCGAGCCATACTCACTGTCCTGGTAAGTGCCGGCAGCGGCTCCCGCTCAACTAATCTGCCTGGGCAGTACGCGCAGTCCTGGCTATAGGCCGTGTCAAGGGGATGCCCGGGCATAATGGTGCACGCCCGGGGAGGGCGGGCGTTCTGTGTGGCGACCGGCGGTTCGTCGGCTGGACCGGAATGGTTCCGGCGGCGCGGACCGCCCAGTGGGCGGCCGGCAGCTTCGCATGGGCAGGGTTGTTTCCGTGCGGGGGCACTTTGGGCACAATGTCCGACGGCGGCGGCACAGTTGACGGCGTGTCCGCGCCAAAGTGCCTCCGGAGCGCGCCCGGCACCCGGCCAGGGCCGCGGCGGAGCTAAGTGCCTGCGCGGGGAGCCGGTTAGCCTGGGGTTCAGGCGCCGCCGGGGCCACCAGCCGGCCCGGGCCCTGCTCTGCAGCAGCCCCAGATCGGTGGCCAGAACCTGCCGTGCCACCGGCGCGTCCACGGTGGTCAGTGCGTCGCTGGCGGCGTCGACCAGCCGTTTGGCCAGCGGCTGGCGCAGCGCCAACCCAATGGGCGGCCGGCAGCTCGGTTTGGGCAGGGTTGTTTCCGAGCGGGGGCACTTTGGGCACAATGTACGACGGCGGCGGCACAGTTGACGGTGTGTCCGCGCCAAAGTGCCCCCGGAGCGCGCCCATCGATCACCGGGGCGTCACCGAGCCACACCCGAAGGTCCGGACCATCGGAGGTATCGAGGCCTTCGAACCTCAGAATCGAGCTCTCGTCCGGGAGTTCGAGGATTTTCACGGTTCCGGAGCTGGCATGGTCATGGCTGACAAGTTCGCCCGTCACGAGTTCACGCGGAGCGGTCGCAGCGGTCGCACCGGATGGCCCCGCAGCCTGGCTGGGCTGCGGCGCAGCGGCCGGAACGTCCTCGGTCACGGTGGAACTGGTGAAGATCCGCCACGGCTGAAACAGATACAGCCCGACGGCGACCGCAATGGCGGCCAGGAGGACCGCGTCAGCACGGGGGCACATGCGGGGATGGCGCGCCCCGGACCTCGCGATCAGCGCGTTCGTTCCGCTGCGGATTTCAGGTCGGCGGTGAATTGGGAAAAGCTGGCATCGAATGACGGGATCTTGTTCGCGAAGAGCGGGAACACCGGCCCGCCGATGCGCTCGACCATCTCGAACCTGGTCTGCCCTCCCTCGGTTTCCGCGAGGCTGTAGACGCGGCTTCCCAGCGCGTCACCCCACACCAGGCGCCGCAGACAGATCATCTTGAATGATGAGCGCCGGCCTGGGTTTTTGCGCATATGTGCCACCCGAGACCGCCCAGAGCTCGCCCCGGTTCACTCCGGCCAGTCTTCCGAAATCTGTTAGATGAAGTCCTGGTCGTCACCCGCGCGGTCCGCGGCGGCAACCGCAAGCGCTTGGCGCCGCGCCTCACGCTTGAACTCGTCCGTGCGGGCGTCTGGCACCCACATCTGGATCTGCCGGAAGCCACGTCCGCGCAAAGCAGCCCGGTGCCGTGCAACGCGATCCCTAACGCTCATAGTCCACTGTTACACGTACCCCTGATCCTCAGGGATAGCGGGACGTTGACTGAGGTGCTCACCACGACACAGCTGCTGGAGGACAGCAAAGGCATTGAACTCCTCGTCATCGGTGGAACCCTGCGCCACGTCATCTCGGGGACGCGGGCAGCTCCGCCATCCACCCACGTGGCGCGGTAGTGTCGGAGCTGCCGCCAGATAGACCAGCCCGTGGCCACCAGTTACCGGAGGAAGACCCATGGAAATGCCGAAAGCGTCCGACGCCGACAAGGAACACTTCCGCTCGGTGCTGCCTGACCGTCCCGAGGTGGCCATCAAGGCCATGTTCGGAAACCTGGGGGCGTTCGTGAACGGGAACATGTTCGCCGGCCTGTTCGGCCCCACCATCGGAGTGAAGCTGGCCGAGGCGGACAAAGAGATGCTTGAAAGCACCGAGCGGACCGTTCCGTTCGGGCCGCCCGAGCGCCCCATGGGCGGCTACACCGGGTTGCCGGAAGTCTGGAACGCCGAGGGCGACGGCGATGAGGCGCGGGCCAGGGCCTGGGTAGAGAAAGCATTTGAGCACGTGGCCGGACTGCCGCCCAAGGAGCCGAAGGTTTCTAAGCCCCGGCCCAAGAAGTAGCAGCCGACGTCGGCCCCTTCATTGCCGCGCACGGCCTCTCTACTTCGGAGACGCGCCGGAAGAGCCGGCGGCAGGAGGATGTTCTGCTGGATGTCTAGGGCGGGGTCTAGGGCAGGGCAACATTCACGAGTTCTGACCGGCTCCCTGTCTGCAGGTCCTCGGTCAGGACCAAGGCACCGACCCCGGGGCAGTGATATTTGTGCTCCCGTGCATTCTTTTCAAGCGGCGTCCAGTCGTAGACCTTGACGCAGTCGGTGTAGGTGCCGGATTTTGTGGAGACAGTCTCGCCGGTAGCGACGGTGTCCCGTATGTCCTCCGCATGGCCGGCGTAGAATTCCTGCCGGTAGGAATCTCCGACGCGCTGCTCGGCCTTCATCCAGATGCCGGCTTTTGCCCCGTCTTTTCCATGCAAAAAGCTGCCGGAGTGGTTCAACAACATCCCGTTCCAGTAGTTGTCCACTTCCTCGCCGAAGTACCACACGTCGCCGTTCTTGTGTTGCGCCAGGTAATCCCGGGTTTCCTCGACGAGCTGCCCGTTCTTGTATTCCCTGTCCAGATACACCACGGTCTCCACGCCCCCAACGGTCATGGTCTCCTGCAGGATTTCGATCTCGACCCTCTCGGTGACTTTGCCTTGCTCGGTGGTCTCGTACGTCAATTTTTTGCCGACAGGGAGAGCAAAGTATTTGTTGGTGATTTTGGTGGTGAAATCGGCAGGGTTGATCTGCGGGTTGTACTCCGCGGCTCTGCTCCTGTTTGTTGTGTTGACGGCAAATAGCGTCACCCCGCCAACAACCAGCAACAGGACGATGAGACCAAAGAAGATTTTGGTTCGTGCATTCATGACCTTCCCACTCCTTCTGAGCAGAAATTCCTGTAGGGGTCAGGGCACCGTTGCTTGCCCATGGCCATAGAAAAAAGGTAGGGCAGTCCGCACTGAACCAGAACACCCTTGACGAACACCCGCTTGGAGGCGCCGCCTCCCCGTAGCGCCAGCGAACGTACCATCTGTCGCCGCGAGCGGGCACCGCCCGTCTTCATTTTGCCGGAGCCTCTATGGGGATGACCAGATGCTTGGATTTGAAACGCATCTGCTGGACACAACAATTGCTCCGGTTGGCCATGGCCGCGATGAATGTGCGGGTGTTCGCCGCTGCCATCCTGCCGTTCGTGACGCGCTTCCCTACCGGTGACCCGACGTCGCATCCGCCAGGTCCCGGGCGGGCGGGGTCGCAGGGGTGTCGATTGTCTCCGGGCGTTCCGGGGTCCCTGCGGGGTCGTCACGCCGGATCCGGCGCGTCACGGCGCGCCCGGCCGCAATCGAGAGCCGCTGGGTGGGTTGTTCCACGTAGCGGTAGAACACCTCGGCGGCCAGGAACGAGGCGGCCACCGAGACCGCGAGGGCCAGGGGAAGCGAGACGGACCTCAGGAGTGTGACGCCGGCCAGGATGATGGGAAGGTGCACCAGGTAGAGGCTGAAGGACACGCGTCCCAGCCATTGTGCAACCGCCGTGTCGCCGAGTTTCTTGGCCGAACTGCAGGACACGAACAGCAGGACGATCAGTGCCGCACCCACCGTAACAACGGCCTCGACGCCGGGGATCGGCTGCTCGCGGCTGATCCATTCCGCGTTGGCCAGGAAGAGGCCCGCGGCGGCCACGAAGAACCAGACGACGCGCGGCCAGGATTCGGTCAGTTCACGGATCCGCTCGCGTTCGGCGCCGAGGACGGCCCCGATGGCGAAGATCGGGAGATAGGACAGCCATTCCACGTCCTGCAACGCTCCCACCACGGCCAGCAGCAGTGCGATGGCGATTTTGACGTGCCAGAAGCGTCGCCAGCGGAGGGCGATGAAGACGTAGGCCGGGAGCAGGAGGGAAAACGCGACCTCCCATTTGAGGGACCACAGCGGGGTGTTGATGGTGCTCGCGTTCAGCAGGAGCAGGCTGTCCTTGAAGACCTGGCCCACGCTGGGGTCGATCACGTAAATGTCCGCCCAGTCGCTCTGCAACGGCGACGCGGTCCGGGGAATGATCGCAATCAGCGCGACAGCCACGGCCAGGGATGCCCAGGCCGGCAGGTACAGGCGGAGCAACCGTTTGGCGTAGTAGGGCGCCCAGCTTGTGACGGCCCCTGGCCGGGTGAACGGCAGGACCAGGACGAAGCCGGAGAGCACAAAAAAGACGTGGACCGCGGGGGTGCCGTTCCAGAGGACATGCAGCGGAGAGAAAATAGCCCACTTCTCCGCAGTGTTGAGTCCCACGGAACGGTTAGTGAATACACTCCCGATTCCGGGGAGGGTGGACAGGACGTGGCAGGCAACAACCATCAGGGCGGCAATCCCTCTGAGGCCATCCAGCTGCGTGACTCTTGTTTGACCAGACTTAGACAGCATCCGTTCCATGTTACCAGTCCGTTACATTGCGCCATGGCTGCCGGCCTACTCGTCAGCCAGTTCCGCGAGGCCGGACTGGAGCCCGGTCCCCACCACAGCGGGCCGGCGCTGTCCGACGTCGACGCCGCCTGCGCGGTGTCGGCGGCGGCCGCGGCGGAGGGCTCCGACGACGGCGCCGCGGCAGCTTCCGTGGCGTTCAGCTGCGGCCCGTCCCCGGCGGCGCCGCTGACGTCGGTGGCCAGGTTGCCAGTTCGCTGCCCACGTCCACCGCGGAACCGCCCTCCACCGACGAGGCCAGGTAGTAGCCGCCGGGGTTGGCGATCAACTCGATGCCCGTGTCCTTCTTGCGTCTGCGGCCTTCTAACGGCAGTTGCGTTCGATGGACCGGCCGAGGATGCGGGCACCTTCGGGGAACGCGCCGGGGTTGGGCCCGGCGTAGTTGAGCCGGATGAACGGGCCCGCGGGTTCGGCCGGGAACCATTCAGTCCCGGCGGCGATGATGACCCCGGCGGCCTCGCAGTCGCGGCTCAGCCGTTCAAGGTCTGTCCCGTCGGGCAGGCGTGCCCAGAGATTGAGCCCTCCCTTGGGTACGTGGTCGATGTGGGCCTGCGGGGCGTGTTCGCGCAGGCTGGTGAGCAGCAGGTCGCGGCGTGATTGGAGCTGGTGGCGGATGCTGCGTAAATGGGTCTGCCAGGCAGGTTGTGTGACGACATCAAGTGCTGCGGCCTGGAGGAGGCCGCTGACATACATCGACTCGGCTCCGCGGTCGGCAAGGATGCGTTCACGCGCCGGGCCCCGGGCGATGACGGCGGCCACGCGGATGGCCGGGGACACGCTTTTGGTCAGTGAGCGAAGGTAGACGACGTGGCCGGAATCGTCACGGGCTGCAATGGGCACGGGAGTGGTGGTGATGCCGAAGTCGTGCGCCCAGTCGTCCTCGACGAGGAACGCGCCGTTCTTGCGTACGACGTCCAGGATCTGTTCCGCTCGCCGGGCCGGCCATTGTGCTCCGGTGGGGTTCGCATAGTTGGGTTGTGCATAGAACAGGCGTGCGCCGGTTTCCGCAAATGCCCGGGCCAGCTCTTCCGGGTCAGGGCCGTCGGGGCCGCTGGGCACCGGGACAATCCGGACGCCGGCCTGCGCCGCGGCGATGATGGCTCCCCAGTAGGTGGGGGATTCCATGAGCAGGGGCTGCCCCGTGCCGACCAGTGCCCCGAAGATGGAGCTGAGTCCGCTCTGGCTTCCTGGCAGCACAATGACATCACTCGGTGTTGGCGGAGTGACCCCTGCGGGGGTCGAGGCGCCGAGTTCGTGCGCGAACCAGGACTGCAATTCGGGAAGCCCCGCAGCCGGTGGGCGGGACACGGCGGCGTCGCTCCTCGCTGCCCGGGTCAGTGCCGCGCGCACCAGGCGTTCCGGCAGGAGTTCCCGGTCCGGATAGCCGGAATGGAACGCGACGGCGTCGTTCGATGCTGTGCGCATCGCGGTGGACACCGGACGCAGAGGCCCTTGAGGTGAACGCAGTGCCGCCGTCTGCCAGCCGTAATCTGACGGGCGCGCGGTCCGGACGGCCCGCACGAAAGTCCCGACGCCGGGCCGGCTCTCAATCAGCCCCTGCGTCGTGAGTGCCTGCAGAGCCTTCTGCACCGTCACAGGGCTCGCTTGGTACTGGGCCACCAGCGACCGTGTGGACGGCAGCCGTGATCCCGGCGAAGCCCCGGCGATCCATTCCCTGAGGCGCACCGCAATCCGAGAACTGCTATCGTTATCCATGAGAGACAATAGTAGCGCTACTACGCTTATTCGCCCTGTGATACCGCCCCGTCAGCCCAGCGGCCTATGGTGGGGCCTCCTTGGAGTAGCGGCCTTCTCCTTCACTGTGCCGTTCACACGGGTGGCTGCCGCGGGGCTCTCCCCGTTGTTCATCGGCTCCGGTAGGGCAGTCCTGGCCGCGGTCCTGGCCGCCTCCGCCCTCGCGGTTACGCGCCAACGCCTTCCTCAGGGTGTCCAGTGGGCCCGGCTCGCGGTGGTCGCCGGCGGAATCGTCGTCGGATTTCCTCTGCTCACCTCCTTCGCGCTCACCACAGCACGCGCCAGCCACGGCGCCGTGGTCATCGCCCTGCTCCCGGCCGTGACGGCAACGGTGGCAGTTCTCCGCGGGCGGGAGCGTCCGCCGGCTGCCTTCTGGGTCATCTCGGCTATGGGCGCGCTGGCTGCCCTTGTGTTCGGCTTCGCCCAGTCCGGCGGCTTCGGACAGGTGCACTGGGCGGATCTGCTGCTCCTTGGCGCCGTTGTGGCCGCGGCCATCGGCTATGCCGAAGGCGGACTGCTGGCCCGCGAGCTCGGCGCCTGGCAGACCGTATCCTGGGCTCTGGTGCTGGCATCTCCCCTCATGGTGTTCCTGACTGCGCTCTCCATCGCCCAGCAGCCTCCGTCGGGAACCCCGGTCCAGTGGGCCGCTTTTGCCTACCTGGGCCTGGTGAGCATGTTCCTTGGCTTCTTCGCCTGGTACCGCGGCCTGGCCATCGGCCCCATGACCCAGGTCAGTCAGATCCAACTCGTCCAGCCCGTGCTGAGCATCTGCTGGGCCTGGCTCTTGCTGGGCGAGACCCTGACCTGGACCACCATTGCCGGCGGCCTCGCCGTCATCCTCTGCGCCGGCACCGCGGTCCGCGTCCGGCTCAAACCCCCGCCCGCGGCACAGAAGCCCTGACCATTCGCAGCCCGCCAAGATCCTGAATCAACAGATAGGAAAGAAGCCGTGCATTTGGCAGCTGGGGAGCGTGACCACCGGCTCTCCCAGCCAAGGCACTTGCAAAGTGCAGGACTTGTTGGAGTTGGCGTGCCGGGTGTCCTGGATGAGGCACCACTCGTCCTGCATATCCACGAAGGACGCCGGAAAGGCAGGCCATACCCGAGGTGTCCGTCTCGCCCCGCCGCGGGACCATCAGTGTCGCGGCGGCGTCGTGCCGGACGCTGGGCCCCTCCCGCCCGGTTCCATGGTTGCTACGAGGTCCGCGGCCAGCTCCAGGGCAACAGCGCCCGGCTCGGCAAGGTGGACCACTCCCTCGGTGCGCTCGGACGGCAGAACCAGCAACTCGGAACGGTCCGGTCGGTGACGGACTTCGCCGAGATCAGCTGGCAGCTCACCGCCCGCCGGATCGAGGACCTCAAGCTGGAAAAGACCGACCTCGGGTCCGCCAGCGATGTCCTGCAGCAGCTGGCGGCCCAGGAGCAGGAGATGGCCTGGCGGCTGGGGCGCCTGGAGGACCAGGCGGACAGACTCCAGCGCCGGATCGGCGCCAACGAGGAAGCGGCCAAGGAGATCGCCGCCGCGATCGAGGAATGCGCAGCCGTCCTCGCCGAGCAGCCCCTGACGGACGACGCCGTGGTGCTGGCCGCCGTCGGAAAACTCGCCGCCGGCGCGCTCACTTCACCGACTCGGGCGGCAAATCCGGTGGCCAGAAGGAAAAGCTGGCGTACACCATCCTCGCCGCCGCGCTGGCCTTCCAGTTCGGGCTGGGGTCCGGAAAAACGACGGGCAGGAACGCCGCCGCCGGGCGCAGTTTCCGGTTCGTCGTCATCGATGAGGCCTTCGGCCGCGGCTCCGACGAGTCCGCGCGGTACGGGCTGGAGCTCTTCCAGCGGATGAAGCTGCAGCTGCTGATCGTCACTCCGCTGCAGAAAATCCATGTGATCGAACCGTTTGTGGCCCACGTCGGCTTCGTGGCGAACACCAACGGCGACGACTCCCAGCTGCGCAACATGACCATCCAGGAATACCGGGACGAACGGGACCGGCGTGCCTAAGCGGCGTCCCGAGGGCCCCGAACCGAGCTTGCGAGGTTTGGGAAGGGACCTCCGCGCTGACGCGTCAGCAGGACTGGCCCAGGGCTGGACCACGCTGGCAATGCTGCGCGCCCAGTCGCAGAAGGCCTGGGACAGCGGGACGCTGCTGCGCGAACTGCTGGAACCCAGCGGCGTCTACCCGCGCCGCCGCCCGCTAAAACGCCCGACGGCGGCCACCCTCCGGAGCGACTACGCTGCGGCCAGGGAGTGGGCGGCGGAGCTGCTTGCTTCCGTTGGTCGCTTCTCGCTGGAGACGGCGGAGGTGGGCCGAAGCACCATCGGGGCCAACCTGCTGCCGGCCGCGGCGGTGTTTGCGGCGGCGGAGGATGAGATTGCGCTTGTCGGCAAGTCGAAGGATGCGGCGCGGTTCCGTGGGCTCGCCGAGGGGTTGTCTGCCCTGGACCCTGCCTTCCGCGCGTGGGCGCTGAGGCGTCCGCTGCAGCTGCTGGAGCTGGGCGGCGACGCGCTGACCGCGGCCCGGGGGGCGCTGTGGCTGCGGGACAACCCGGAACCGGGCGTTTACGTGCGGCAGCTCAGCCTGCCCGGGGTCCACACCAAGTTCATCGAGAACCACAGACGAGTTATCGGCGAGCTGGCGGCGGAGCTACAGTCCGGGGTGCCGGTTCCCATGGACGCCGCGGAAGATGAGGTTCTTGCGGAGCTTGCCGCCGAGCCGGGGTCGCTGCTGGGACAAACAACCGGCCGCACGGCGGCAGCCCGCTTCGCTGCGCGGCATGGTTTTCGACACCCGCCCGAGCTCGTCCGATTCCGGGCACTGGACCTGGGGCTCAAACTGCTGGGCGGAGCCCGGTACGTGACCGTCACGGCCGAGGCGTTCAGCACCCTGAACCTGCCCGTCCAAAGAGTGATCATCACCGAGAACCTGGTGGATTTCCTTGCCATACCGGAGGCGCCCGGCACCCTCGCCATCTACGGCGGCGGGTACGGGTTCTCGTCGCTCCAGGACGCCGGCTGGCTCCGCGACTGCGAGGTCCGGTACTGGGGTGACCTGGACACCCACGGATTCCGCATCCTCGACCAGCTCCGGGCCATCCACCCGCACGTGGTGAGCCTTCTGATGGACGAGAAAACGCTGCTGGCGCACCGCGATGCTTGGGGCACCGAACCGTCGCCTTCACGTGCTGCGCTGAGCAGGCTGACGGCCGAGGAGTCCGCGCTCCATGAAGCGCTGGGCAGCGACCGGTTCGGAAAATCCGTCCGGTTGGAGCAGGAACTGATCCACTGGGACTGGGCGCTGGAGCGGCTGACCGGTAGTCCAGCGCCGCGCCCCTAGCGCAGTTACCGGCGCCCCGACGTCGCGTCCGCCAACTCGCGGACGGGCAGCACCTCCGGGTCTTTAACCCGGGCATCCCGGCTGAGCCATTCCGCTTTGGCCAGGACCAGGCCCGCGCCGGCCACCGGCGAGAACATTTATCAAACCTTGCCCAACCTCCACCCATCCGCCGGGGCGTGTGATTCGAATCACTCAAGACCAGCGGGACCTCCTCACTGGCCAAGAAAGAGGAGTTCATAGTGAATCGAAAATCAGTATTAGCCCTTGGAGGCTCAGCGGTTGCCTTACTTGCGGCAACCTCCCTGTCCGCAGCTCCGGCCCAGGCGCACGACGACCGAAGCGACACCAGAGACAACGACAAGAACGTCACCCTGACCGCCACCCTCACCCAACTCAATGGTTCCGGCGCTTCCGGAACTGCCAAGGCCGTCGTCGGCAACAAGATGATCAAGCGCATCGAAGTGCACGCCGAGGGCCTGACCCCCGACGCACCGCACGCCCAGCACATCCACTACGGCCAGCAGGCCCTGAACGAGTGCCCCACTCTGGCCCTGGACAGCAATCACGACGGCCGGCTGAATACGGTGGAAGGCATCCCCGCTTACGGCCCCGTGGTCGTGTCCCTGAACACCACCGGCGACACCACCCCGGCAAGCCTCCTGGCGGTGGACCGCTTCCCCGTTGCCAAGGACGGCAGCTATGACTACAAGCGCAAAAACATCAAATTCACCGACGTCGCCGGCACCGGCTACCCCGGCAACGGCGGCACCGGAACGGCGAAGGACATTGCAGAATCCATCCGCGACGGCGAAGGCGTTGTGGTGATCCACGGCATCGACTACAACCACAACGGCAAGTACGACTTCGATTCGGCCGGCGCCAGCGAGCTCGACCCGAAGCTTCCGGCCGAAGCCACCGATCCCGCAGCCTGCGGCGTCCTGGAAGACAGGTAGCGGTTCCGGGGACTTTCGGCACACCCAACTCCCTAAGAATACGGCGGGACCGGTCACCAAAGGTGACCGGTCCCGCCGTCGTACGGTGCTCTTTGGGACCCTCCAGACCGCGCGGTGTAACCGTCAGTACCGGATGGCCCGGACTCCGGAGCATGATGAAGATGCCGTCCTGGTATGGCATCGCTCGAAATGCTTTACTGGGTGCGTCAGCTCACTGGTGCCGGCAGCCCCCAGTCGGCACCGCGACAGCGCCAATAGCCGTCCTTTCCTCACACTCCAGCAACCCGGGGGCCGACATGCAGATGCCCAAACCGTCCGACGCCGACAAGGAGCGTTTCCGGTCCGTCCTGCCCCGCAACTCAAACATCGCGGTCAAGCCGATGTTCGGCAATCTGGGCGCGTTCGTCGGCGGCAACATGGCCGCACGCTGGGTGGCCAAAGCGTACTCCTTTGTCGCTGGCTTGCCGCCGAAGGCCCAAATCCGCCGCGGGTTCGGCAGTAGCCGTTGTCCTGACACGCGGCCCAACCCGCCCCGCGCCCAATAGCTTTTGTCTTTACAGCCATCCGGCATGCCAGGCGGCCCCGAACTGCATGCGTAACTCGTTGGATCAGCAAGTACCGCGACCCACTGATCAACCACCTATCGCGTTCAGGAGATCATCATGGCTACTCATACCAGCACCGCCGCAGCAACCCGCACCAACGTCCAGAAGGCAAGCCTCGCCGTCGGCGCCGTCTTCCTGCTGGTCGGCGTCCTGGGCTTCGTTCCGGGCATCACCAGCAACTACGACCAGCTGGCCTTCGCCGGCCACAACTCCGAGGCCCTGTTGCTGGGCCTCTTCCAGGTCTCGGCCCTGCACAACATCGTCCACCTGCTCTTCGGCGCGGCGGGCCTCCTGCTGGCCCGGACCGCGACCGGCGCCCGCTCCTTCCTGCTCTACGGCGGCGTGATCTACCTGGTGCTGTTTGTCTTCGGCCTGGTGGTCCCTGGAGATTCGGCCGCGAACTTCGTGCCGCTGAACGGCTTCGACAACATCCTGCACCTGCTGCTCGGCGTCGGCATGGTGGCTTTGGCCCTAATCCTCACCAAGGGCCACGCCAAGGCACGCGCCTAAGTCGGAGTCCGCAGAACCACCAGTCTCGACAGCCTCGGTCACCGCTGCCCGGTGGCCGGGGCTGTCGGCGCTGCCAGGGCTTCCGGCAATTCTCGCAGGGAGGCGACGGTGTAGTCGGGGGCAGTGAAATAGTTCGGATAGTTGGCCCCGTCCCGGTTGATCCATGCCGTGCGGAGGCCGGCCGCGGCCGCCCCGTGGATGTCCCAGGGGTGAACCGCCACCAGCAGCATCTGCCCGGGGTCCGTCGCGCAGGCCGACGCCGCGTGGTGGTAGGCGGCCCGTGCCGGCTTCCAGCCCGGGGCGTCTTCCACGGACAGCAGCCGATCAAACCGGTCCCGGATCCCGGCCGACGCGAGAAGTTCCTCCGCGACCCTGGCGGCGCCGTTGGACAGGGTGACCAGCCGGTACCCCGCCGCCCGCAAGGCACGCACTCCGTCCGCAACATCAGAATGCAGGCCCAGCCCTGCCATTCCCGCCATGACATGCTCCACCGCCCGGTCCCGGTCCGTGCCGGTGCCCGCGTCGGCCAGCAGCCCGCGCAGAACCTCCGCGCCGATCTCGGCAAAGGTGCCGTTGCCGCCGGCCGCCGTCAGGGCGAAGCCGTCGCGCATCAGCGTGGCGAACCAGAGTTTCGCCACCTGCGCGGGGGCTCCGACCTCGGCGAAGCGCTCCCCCATCGGCGCCATGTCCGAGAGCGTTTCATTGACGTCGAAAACGACGACGGACGGTGCGCTGTTCATGAGTTCTCCTTAATCGCCACGCAACATTGGATACGAGGCCCTGCAGGACCGGCGGGGGCTCAGGCCTTAGGGCAAATGACCCTACCCCGGACCCGCATGTCTTGTCACGCACTTACCTGCCCATTCACGTCCGCCTAGGACCTTCTCAATCCGCCGTGACTAGCGTGGCGGCCATGGACAACATTGCGCGCAGATCCCTTCTTTCCGCCGGCCTCGGGGCCGGGCGGCTTCGTGATCTGGACCCGGCTGGCAGTGGACCCGGTGGCCGAGGACGGCTTCGGCGGGATGCCGTCCCGCAACGTCGCGGTGGCGTGGGAAGTGGCGGAGGACGAGGGCATGCGCACGGTGGTAGCCCGCGGCGTCGAACACGCCCGGATCGAAACGGCGCACTCCGTGCACGTGGAGCTGAAAGGCCTGCGCCCAGGGCGCGAATACTTCTACCGGTTCCGCACCGGCCGGCACATCAGCCCGGTGGGCCGCACGCTGACCAGCCCTGCACTGCATGAGACGCCGTCGGCGCTGGCCATGGCGTTCGCCAGTTGCGCGCAGCACGAGCACGGCTACTTCACCGCCTACACGCGGCCGGCGCAGGACCAGCCGGATCTGGTTCTCCACCTGGGTGACTATCTGTACGAGTACAAGAAGGAATCTCAATGATGTTGTCAACGGATATTGGCGTGCCTATCGGGTGTCCCGGCCGTTCGCGGCCGGGACACCCGAGCGCTTCTAGTCCTTCCGGCCGGGGTAGAGCTTGCGGTCCTGCTCCGGCAGTTCGGCGGCTGTGGTGGGGAGGTTGTCAGGTCCGTCGGATTGGCCGGATGCCCAGTGGAAGAAGACCTCAGCGGTGATGGCTTCGAAGCAAGCGTCCTGGGACCGGAACCAGTACGTGGCGGTGTCGCCCTCGACATAGATTCCGTAGCCGAACAGCTCCCCGTTCCCGTCGCGGGTGCGGGTGGCGGCGACGATGAAGTAGGGCCACGCTCCGGCGTCCGACCCCTCACTGTCCCAGTTCGGCAGCACGGACCAGGCGGTGCCTTCGAGGTCTCCATCCAGTCGTAGCCATCTCCTGACCGGTTGTCGGCGGGAAGGACCGGGGCGGTGACCGGTTCGACGGTTTCCGCCGTGAGGTGGCGGGTGGCTGTTGCTTGGCTCATGAAGTGATGCTCCGTTTCGCTGCGGCGGGGCGGACGCCGGAAGTACCGGCTTCCCTGTCCCCCACCATGTTTTTGCCTGCTGGCGGAGCATCGCTTAGCTGTGCCCGACGGAACAGGGGCAACCCGAAGGGCAAGCAGCGGATGGATTGTGTGAGGAAATAAGCGAGGCCCTTTTCGTTCTTGCTTGATTCGGCTGGTAGACCGCGCCGGATGTTGACCGCATCGCCCTCCGAGACGCGCAGGAGCCTCCGGTCACAGCCCTGCGACCGTTGATGATTACCGGCGATCCTGCCGGAGTCCCTGGGTGAGGGGGCGAGCCCGACGACGCCAGCGCACCGGTCCGCCGTTTCGAAGACGGTGAGGTCCCCGCCGGTGGCGGCCTAGGAACTCCGCGGCGAGGACGGGTCCGAAGCCTGGCATGCTGAGCAGGGGCGTCCAGCTAGGCCAGCTGTTGCAGGTGAGCGCAGGTGTTGCAGCTGAGTACAGGTGCTACAGGTGTTGCGGGTGTTGCAGGTGAGCTCGACGTGGTACCATCCGGTGAGGTCAACAGAATACGGGGCGCTCGACGCGCTCACACTGGGGCTTTGGCGCCACCGCTTAATGACCAGGAGCCCAAGGATGAACATCCACAACCTGCTGCGCACCCACACTCGGAAACTGCTGTCGATCGGGATGGCGGGATTGCTGGCCGCCACGGGTCTGATCGTGGCGGGGGCGCCCGCAGCACAAGCCGCCGCGCTCACACAAACAACGTGGTCAGTGAGTAACAACCAGGCGGCCGCCGCCGGAGTCACCCATTCATACTCATTCAAGACCGCGACCGCTGGAGCGATCAAGACCATCACCTTCGCGGTCACCGGCGCCGGGCTCGGCGGGGCGCCGGCCATCGTGAAGGCTTACGGCATCGGCGCCGGCTCCGTCGCCCGCTCCGGACAGACCATCACCTACACTGTCACCTCGGCGGTGTCGGTTGCGGCCGGGATCCCGATCTATGTGGAGCTGTCGGGGTTGACCAACCCCGCGGCGGGCTCGTACACCGTAAACGTCGGCACCAATACTGCCGCGCCGGCGGTCATCGACGGCCCGACGGGGTCCAACACGGTCACGATGGCCGCGACGAACACCGCGGTCACCGCCACCATCGCCAAGAGCCTCACCTTCACCGTGGACACCACCGCGTTCCAGCTGGCCCTGGACCCGAGCCTTCCCGCACTTGCCGATCAGAGCCAGAACGTCGTGCTGACGGTCCAGACGAACGCCAACACCGGCTACACCCTGAGCGTCAGCGATGCGGCCACCGGCCTGCAGAGCAACTCCGCGGGGAACCCGGTACTTGCGAAGGCCTCGGCCGGCAAGGGGACCTCGGCGACGTGGCCCGGCGCTAACAGGTTCGGATATACCGTTACCGGCACCGGTGCGACCATCGACCCGGCCTTCAGTAGTACCAAGTACGCGGGCTACACCACAGCCGGTGAGCAGATCGCCAGCCGGACCGGCCCCACCGGCGGCACCGCCGACACCATCACGGTCACCAATCGGGTGGCCGTCGACTACGCCGCGGCGACCGGCGACTACACGGACACCATCACCTACACGGTAACGCCCAACTACACGTGACCGCGTCGGCCGCCGTCCCGGAACCGGGCGGGCCCCGACGGGCGCACCGGCGAACCCGCCGTTGGGCCAGCACACTCACCGGCATCGCAGTCCTCGCCTCAGTCCTCCTGATTCCCCCGACGCCGGCCGCGGCGGCACCCCGGCTGGCCCCGGCAACAGGTGCGGCCGGGGCGGGCAACAGCGCGCTCACCGTATCGGTGCCCCCGGCACCCGTCCCCGTGCACCCAGGTCAGGAAGCGGCGGTGGTGATCCGGCTCATCAACCAGGGCACCGACCCGGTCCGCGTGACCCTGAGCGACCGCGGAGCCGAGCTGGGCGACAACGGCAGCGTTCAGCTCATGGACCAGGCCGACCCCCTTTGGGCCGGACGCGTCACTTTCCCGGCCGGCGAAGTCACCATCCCGGGCCAGGACTTTCTGCCGGTTTCCCTGCAGATCCGGGTGCCGCAGTCGATCCATCCCGACCTCTACTTCCTCGGCCTCGTGGTCACCCCCGCACCGACAAAAGCCGGCTCCGTTCAAATCGTCAATCAGATCGGGGCGCTGATCACCCTGGACGTGCCCGGACCCCGGCAGCGCGAGCTTAGTGCCGTCCTCGACACTTCCCCGGTCCAACTCTCCGGGACCGCGACCGGGACCCTGCAGGTCCGCAATCCGGGCCGCTCCGTGGTCCGCTTCTTCGGCGAGAACAACGTCACCGCCTCCCCGGGAGGCGGCACGCCACAGCAGTACCGCATCGACTCGGCGATCCTGCCCGCGGGCAGACAAAGGTCGTTCCCCGTCGCCGCACCATCATCCTGGCCGATCGAACTGGTCACCATGGATGTTCGGCTCAGCTACCCCGATCAAACGGAGTCGCAGACCACGGAGGTCACTGCCAGCGCCGACATCCTCCTCATCCAGCCCTGGGTGCCCATCGTCGCAGCCCTCACCGTACTGACCGGCGTCACCATCCTGCTACTCCGCCGATTTCGGCCCCGCGCACGTGGACGCGCACGTCCGGTTGCTTCCGGCCGTGGCCGGCGCGTCATGAGGACGCCCGCTAACTGAGCCCTTTGAGCTGAAAATGCCGCGCAGCTGCAACGGCCAGTGTTGGTCGGCCGGTCACCTTGCGAGTGCCGGCAAGGATTCCTCAACTCAGCGGGTCCATTCCGGAACGCATCAAATAGGGTTGCTGGAACCGTGGGCAAATAGGGAGGCGGTCCACACACTCGCAGGCTCGAAGTTTCCTCCACCTTCCCCGCCGTCCAGGCGGACAGCCTCTTTTTGCAGACGAGAACCTGTTTCTGGTGGGGCGCACTTCAGGCCTGATTCTGAGCTCGCGGCGACTTCGTCAGGCTGCCAGACGCGGCGCCGGCTGGGACAGGACTGAAGGTGGTGCCTCCCCTGGGGTAGCCACGACCCTGCAACGGTCACGGAACCACCCGTCAACACCATAAGGACAGCTATGTGATCGGCGGCGGCAACCCGCGCGACCACGCCGGTCCCGAGACCACCAGCCTGGCCTGCTACCGGCAGCGGCACGCCCAGTACAAGGCCGACGCCGAGCTGCAGGCCGCGCAAGCGGTGGCGCCGTGGCTGGTGGTGTGGGATGACCACGAGGTGGACAACAACTGGGCGGACGAGGTCCCGGAGAACCAGGATGCCGGACAGCTGAACGGCACCACCGAGCATTTCCGGCAGCGCCGGGCCGCCGCGTTCCAGGCGTACTACGAGAACATGCCGCTGCGGGCCTCGTCCGTGCCGGCCGGGTTCGACATGAAGATCTACCGGCGGCTGCAGTGGGGCCAGCTGGCCAACTTCCACATGATGGACACCCGGCAGTACCGGGACGACCAGCTCGCCGGCGACGGCTGGCAGAAGAACGTGGCGGGGCGCCTAGCCGAGGACCGCACCATCACCGGCGCGGAGCAGGAGAAGTGGCTGCTGGACGGCTTCAGGAACTCCACGCAGCGCTGGGACATCCTGGGCCAGCAGGTGTTCTTCGCCGAGCGGGACCGGAACATGGCGCCGGAGATCGACGACGTCTCCATGGACGGGTGGGACGGCTACGCCGCATCGCGCCGCCGCATCACCCAGGGCTGGGTGAACGCCAAGGTGCGCAACGCCGTGGTCCTGACCGGAGACGTGCACCGCAACTGGGCAACGACGTCAAGGTGGACTACAAGGATCCGGCGTCGCCCGTGGTGGGCTCGGAGCTCGTCTGCACGTCTATCACGTCCACCGGTCACGGCTCAGGCTCCACCACGGACCCGACCATGGCCTGGAACCCGCACCTGAAGTTCTACAACGACAACCGCGGCTACGTAAACACCCGCATCACGAAGGACGCCATGACCGCGGGCTTCCGGGTGCTGGACTACGTCACGACGCCGGGAGCCCCCGTTTCCACGAAGGCGTCCTTCGCGATCCAGGACGGGGTTCCTGGGCTGCAGGCGCGGGGCTAGAAGCCGTTGCCGCCGCGGGCATACCCTGCGGGAGCAGGTAGAACAGCTCGGCCGCCGCGAAGGAGGCGGCGACGGAGACCGCGAGCGCCAGGGGTAGCGAGACGGACCGCAGCAAGGTGACGCCGGCCAGGAAAATCGGCAGATGGACCAGGTAGAGGCTGAAGGACACCCGTCCGTATGATTTATGTATGCCAATCTCGCGCCTCAAACCAGCCCTCCGTGCCATGCAGTCCGCCGCCGAGCAGTGCGGGGGTGCTCTGTGAGCGGCGGTCTCGTCGCGCTGCTGGATGACATCGCAGCCTTGGCCCGGATAGCGGCCGCGTCGGTGGACGACGTCGCTGCCGGGGCGGCGAAGGCGGGAGCCAAGGCCGCCGGCGTGGTGATCGACGACGCCGCCGTCACCCCGCAGTACGTGTCCGGGGCGGACCCGTCCCGCGAACTGCCGATGATCAAGCGGATCTTCTGGGGCTCGCTCCGGAACAAGCTGCTGATCATCCTGCCGGCGCTGCTGCTCATCAGCGCCTTCATCCCGGGGGTCATCCCGTTCATCCTCATGGCGGGCGGCACCTACCTCTGCTACGAGGGTGCCGAAAAGGTCTGGCACAAGATCCGCGGCGACCACGAGGCCGAGAAGGCGCCGGCGGTCGACCGGGGCCCGGAGGCGGAGGCCAAGGTCACCAAGGGCGCCATCACCACCGACTTCATCCTGTCCTGCGAGGTTATGGTCATCTCGATGAACGAGGTGGCCGGTGAGTCCTTGTGGGTCCGGGCACTCATCCTGGTCGTCGTGGCGATCACGATCACGGTGCTCGTGTACGGGGCCGTGGCGCTCATCGTCAAGATGGACGACATCGGCCTGCACCTGATGACCAAGGACTCTGCAGGATCCCAGCGCTTCGGCGAGCTGCTGGTCAAGGGGATGCCCGCCGTGCTGGCCGCGATCACATTTATCGGGACGATCGCCATGCTGTGGGTAGGTGGTCACATCATGCTGCAGGGGGCCTACGACCTCGGCTGGCACCTGCCGTATGACCTGGTCCACGTTCTCGAGGCACCTGTCGCCGGGATCCCGGCGCTGGGCGGCTTCCTGGCCTGGCTCGTGAACACCCTTTGCTCGGCCGTCCTCGGGCTCGCCTGGGGCCTCCTCGTCTTGGCCATCGTGCACCCGCTGCTGAAAGTGCTGCCGTTCGGCAAAAAGAAGGGCGGGCACGAGGAGGGCGACGTCCGGGCCGAACTTGCCGGTTATCGGCCGGCGAAACGTACCGCAGATTCCGCCTAGGCTAGCCGTCAGCTCCAGTGCAGCGGCCAGGGGCGCCATCCGCCGGTGACCTCCGCAGCCGGACCTCGGCGTCGTGGAGCCGGGCGGCGGTGAACGGGCCCGGTTCACCTTTGCCGCTTTCCGAGCCGGACCGTCCCGACGTGGTCATCAAGCCGATGTTCGGAAACCTGGGGGCGTCCGTGAAAGGCAACATGTTCGCCGGCCTGTTCGGCCCCACCCTCGGTCAGGCCGAGGAGAAGTAGCCAGGCCCTCCCCCGCCGAATACTGGGAATCGTTCTAGCTGAATAGCGGCGCCGGTCCTACTCGGCCCGTAGGCGACCAGGGTCAGCGGGGCAAAAGGCGGCTCTGCCGAGGACACCCATCGTGGCCACTGGCGGGCCCGGAACTTGGTCCTCGCCAACGCCCGACGGCGGGACCCACTATCTGGTGGGTCCCGCCGTCGTAGTCTCCCGGCTGTTGTCCGGGGCTGAAGTCGCCTAAATGCAGCTGGGCTGGTACGCCGGATCAGCTGGGCCGGAGGCCCGCCCCAGCGCGTGGGCCACGAACTGGTGCACCACGGGGTCGTTCGGCGTCTGGTCATGTTCGAAGACATCGGCCGGGCACTTGTCCTGGATGGTGATGTTGGTGACCTGCCGGGCCGGGCCGTTGAGGAACTGGCTGTTATAAGGAATGACCACTTCGTCGTAGACCGTGGACAGGACGGTGTAGGACGGCCCCGCAACGGTATCGCCGATGGAGTTCAGTTTCTGCATGAATGCCGATCCTGCCTGCTGGTCGGCGCAGGCAGCACAGCCCGCTGCGGTGAAGTCCGGAGGCGGGACGAATCCCGGCGGCGGAACGATCACACCTTTCGTGCCGTGGTTGGAGGGTGCGATGCCCACCAGCTGACGGACATACTTGGCGCCGCCGAGAAAGCCCATGTAGTAGCGGGGCATCATGCCGCCCTGGCTGTGGCCCACCAGATCCACCTTCTTGGCGCCGGTCGCGGAACGCACCTTGTCCACGAACGGGGCAAGTTCCTTCGCCGATTTGGTCACCGGCGCGGTGGCGTAGACGCCGTTCGTCTCGCCGTAGTTGAGGGCGAACACGCAGTACCCGGCGCTCTTGAGATACGGCGAGAGGGTGGACCAGTTCTTGTCCATGCTTTCAAAGGTTCCAGGCACCAGGATGACCGGATACGGATGTTCAGCGCTTGGTTTGCAGGACCAGTCGTTGGCGCCCGGCGGGGAAACGTCAAGGGTGCCCGCCTGGGCGGGAGCCACGGCGAGGGAGCCGGCAAGGACCGCGGCGGCGGCAATGGACAGGGTTCTGGTGAGCAGTGACATAGAAACCTCTTTGTTCGCGTGTCAGCGGGTGGGACCAGCCGCGACTGCCGGTTCGTCTTGCCGGTCGAATCGTTGCCGCGGTCCTAAGAGGCTAGGCAGATCAAGGGCCCATGCGGCGTGAACTGCACGAATGTGCGCTAAATTCGGCCGCTTAGCTCAACCTCGTGTTCCGCGGTCGAAACACCTCATTCACACCATAGCTACTGGTGAGTAGCTATTCTCGCTCGGGCCGCTGGCCCAGTGACGGCCGGGGGCATCTGCACAAACGTTCACTTCCTGCAAAACTGGTTCGGCCGAAAAACTGACTTCCGGGTACTGGACTAAGTCACGACGCCGGGATCCCCTCCCGCGCGAAGGCGTCCTTCGCGATCCGGGACGGAGCGCCGGGGCTGCGGTAGCGGGGCAGAGCCTGCCACAACCAGCCAGGACGTCGGCGAGCACGCCCCGCCGTTTTCGTCGGCTCTTCTGCCGTTGGCCTGCCCAAAACCTCTGTTACGCCCGCGTCGCCACTGCGCATTAGCCGCACTTACGAGGAAGAAGCATGAGGACAGCAGAACTGTGGCCCCGACGGTACGATCTCCCTAGCTGCCGGGCAGCACGGATTCGACCGGGCCGGAGATCGTTGGGGGACGACTGAATGGTGGAACTGAAACGCATCTACTGGAGCCGCCAGGCTCTGCGTGCGGCGTATTCGGCGGTCGTTGTGTGGTTGAGCACCTCCGTTGTCTTGGCGCTCATGCCGAAGACGAACGCGGCGGGCAACCGCAGCGCAGCCACCGTCGCTGAAATTCTTCGCGGCATGGTTGACGGCGTTCTGGCCGCGGCCGCCCTCCCCGGGCTTTTCGTGGTGGTTCTGATGATTGTTGCGGCCGTCATTCGCGCCAGAGACATCAAACGCCGGGACCCGGTCCGGCGTTTCAGTCGCCAGCAGCGCCGGGAGGGCATGGCACGCGCCGGTGGCCAGTGCGAGATGGAGTCCGGACTCCGAAAGCGGTGCCCACAGCCCGCTGAGCACGGTGACCATTTCTACCCGTGGTCCAAGGGCGGATCCACCAGCCTGCAGAACTTTGTCGCCGCCTGCGCCAGGTGCAACCGGACTAAGGGCGCGGGCGTTCCCTCGCCCGGTCATCAGGAAAGAATCGAACGACGACGGCGGGAGTACGTTGCGCCGGCCGGTTCCGTGAGCGTCGGCGCACGGCAGCCGCTCTCATGAGCAGCCCCAGTCGACGCCGCGCGAGTTTCCCGCTAAAGGCTCGCGTGTATCGATCCCAGCCACGTCTGCCGGGTCAAAGTCACGGTCGTTTCTTCGGGTTTAGCAAACCCTATTCGAGTTGCAGTTGAGGCTGGCGTGTACCACGGCCTTGGCTCTCTTCAGCATTTAGTAGGCCCTCTGCAGGATCTTCGATCAGGTCCGGCTCAAGGCCATTGTCGGACAAATACTTCATCGCCCTTTCGATGGTCTCGAGTTTCTTTTTCAGCTCTTTCAGGCCTTGGGCTGACTCGTCGGAGAACTCATCCAGACGTTCGTATTCCCGGCGGAACACACTCTCGTTCGCTGCCAGGATCCCCCACAATGCGTAATCCGGTTCAAGGTTTTGCCGCTGCCGCAATATTGCAGCGGCCAGACGACGCTGTACCACTGCTTCAACGGTTTCGGCTGTGGTATCAGGGCTGGCAAGGCTGAAGGCGATGCCACCGCCGCCCGCCCCAACCAGCGCGCCGGCGGTCAACAGTCCACCGATCATTCCGCCCGGGCCGAATCCGGCCAGGGCGCTTGTGATGATGGCTGCGCCGACCACTCCGGGTGCCGCAGCCAAGGCAAGGCCGCCGGTGGCCACCACGAGCGCAACGGCGCCAGCACCCAATGCCCCCCATTTTTTCCAATTGACCATAAGCGCCCCGCTGAGGACGTCCTGGGCCTTTTTTGCAGCCTCAAAAACGTGAGCACCGTATGGGCTTCCCAATCCCATCTCCGCAGTGAGGTCCTGCATGGCGCCGAGCCATTTATCGCGGTCAACGTTGATTTCAAACGGCCTGATGACATTTTCGGATGCAAGAACCGTGAGCAGGGTTACCGCATCTTCTTTGGACAGATGGCGGCTCGGCAGAGGCTCAGGCACCTTGGCTTCTGGGTCCGATGGGTCGAAGGCCAACCGGGCAACTTGCGACGGCAACGGCCTACCCGCTGCCCTATTCCGTTGGCGGATCTCATTGATGGCAGTCGCCTGCACCTGCCGCAAGGCTCCAGCAAATCTGACTCTTTGCTCGCCGTCAAGCCGTAATTTCAGCAGATAGGCATAGCGCAGGGCAACCAAAGCAGTGAGTTCAGATGCATCCAGTTGGATGTCCAGACCCTTGTCAACGCTGACGATTTCGGTGGATTTCGATCCGAAGAGCGCGAAACCTACGGCTTCGGCGACGGCGTCGTGGGAGAGGTATGCCTCAGCGTCGTGTACGTGGTGGTTGAATCCGGTACCAATGCGGAAGTCAAGCATCCAGTTGTACACCGAAGACAGGCCCCTGTGAGCCGCTACTGGATCCAACACGTTCCAGAAGTTGGCCCACCAGGCCAAGTTGGTGGGAGGCTCCTGCATGCTCTCGCGCAGTTTGTCGACGTCGAACCGGCCGCTGGCGAGTGGACTGCCGATGGTAACCAAGCCAACCACCTCGAGTCCTGTTGGCAATCGCTGAAGGAGGTCCGCGGCGATCACGGACCCCAGGCTATGACCGATAATCACGATCTGGCCGGAATCGGGCAGTTTTTCCAAAATTCGATGCAGAACCTGCGCCCGGATATCTCCGTTTCCGAGGTACTTGCGTACTTGCCCGAAGCCGGGAAGGTTGGCGGACCCGTTGACGACTAATTCAGCGCCGCCCCAGCCATTCCCTTGGTTGTGTCTTCCCAGCCGGAATTCGAGTGCTGCCGTGCGGCGCTCGAAGTCCCGGCGATTCTGGCGGACTTTATCCCTGGCCGGTTGCTTGACGGTTATTCGAGGGAGCGAAGAGGTTTCGTCGCTCCCTCGTAGTGCATGAGCGTAGGTTGGCGCGATTAGGCGTTCCGGGTCTACGGAAGGATATCCCAGGCGGGACAACGCAACGTTGAGGCCGGTCAGCCAAGCGCCGTCCCTGTTTCCGTCACCGACGCCGTGCAGGAAGAGCAGTGTAGGTTCTTGAGACATGCGAGCTCCGATCGAAAATTGAAGTTCAGGATGGTGAAAGGTGCCGCCTTGTCCGCCGCGTCTGGCAGTGCAAGTGATGGCCGTCCGTGGTGGGAAGGACGCGGGCACCCTGTATTTTGGGACTAACCGGCGCCAGCATCCAGGAAGGTGACCTGCATTCCGAAGGAGTTGAAGAGTCCAGTGAGGGTGGAGCGTGCACTTGTGGAAGCACGCTCGCGGAGCTCGGACTTTTCAGCCGCAGCAGCCATTTCGTGCTCAGCTCGGAGGAAAATCGCCGCCTGCTCAGGGGACCCAAAAACGTCAGCGATGCGGTCAAGCACTCCGCGGTCCCTGCGATACACCTGGGAAGCTTCATGGTCGAGGTTGGGTTTTTCCAGTTGGGCCTCAGGTAAACGCAGCGTGGCAGACTTTCCATCGGAGGACACCTTCAGATCGCCCTCGTTGATACCTGACAGATCGACGTGGGCGTCTACCGTACCAACCGCCAAGAACAGTGTTCGCCGCCCGGAAATTTCGTCGGGCATGAATGCGTTGTCGTCACCAGTGTCTACGACCAATTCGAAGGTCCCGATAGCACTCTGCAGCTGCGAAACGTCCTTGATGGACTGCATGATGACTGTCTGGTCAGTGGATTTCCCGCTCCAGGGATACTCATTAAACCCAAGCAGGCTGGCTCCACCGATTGCCCCTAGGACAGCGCAGGCCACCACGGCGACGCCCTTCAATTTTTTCAAATTTCATTCCCCCAGTTATGCGAATCGGCGGAGCCGCGTTCCGTCAGTGAGACTTCATCCAGGAAATATCTCGCCCGGAGAGCTCAGATTAGTGTAAGCGGGCTCACCGTCGGGGTCGGGAGAATTGCCGGAGAAGTTGTCACTTCTTGCTAAGCCGAGCCGGCGTCGAACATCAGTTACTGAAACGGCGCGAAACGCTTGGCGGGGCGTGGCAGGACCGGTGGGACACACCTGGCGGTGTCCACATCCCCGGAAGCGCCGCGCCGGTACCGCGACCAGGACCTGCTCTATTGGATGATGCAGCTTGCACGCTGCGGCCCCGACTACGGGCTGAACGGCCTCACCGTTGGGCAGCTGCCCTCCCCCGCGGCGAGGTTCGTCTGCAACCCGCTGGTCTCCGGCGCCGACGGCGGCCACGACATCCACCTGCGGGACCTCGGCCGCCGCGGCGTCCGGCTGCACGGCCATTTGGAAGCAGCCGACGACGGCGGCCTCGTCTTCAGTGATGACCTTCCGGAACGCCTGGCCCTGGTGGAGGCGGCGTTCTACCAGCGGATGAAGCCGATGTTCGACAGCTATATTGCCGCCACCGGCAAGTCGGCACCGGAGCCGGAGCCGCCGCGCAAGGACGACTGGCTTCCTTCGGAGCCGGCAAGGCTGAACCTCGAAGCCGCCAACGTCACGTCGGTCCTCTGGGCCACGGGCGACCGGCTGGACTTCAGCATCCTGGGCATCCCGGTGCTGGACGAATGGAACTGCCCCCGGCACCACCGCGGCGTCGCCGAACACCCGGGCTTGTACGCCGTCGGGTTGCCGTGGCTGACCGGGCACGGCTCGTCTATCGTGGCGGACGTGGGCCGCGATGCCGAATACATTGCGCAGCACATCGCCGGATACAGTGCCTCCAGGTGAAGGCGACGTTCCAGAAGGGTGGCTACCCCGCGCAAGTCCCTCGAAGTCCACTGGCGCAGCGAGGCCGGCCGAGCTGAACCAGTCCCTGGCCCAGGCCTGGACCGAGGGTATCGCGAGTTGCTCCGCAACAAGCTCCGGCGGCCCGCCGAACACGGACTTCCCCTCCTCCAGGAGGTCCCCGGCGCCGCTGCCGGCGAGGAGCCCGAAGAGCGCAGGCTGGTCGAGGAAGGGAAGCTTCCCGCCGTCGCTGTCGGTCAGCACGCCCCAGCGCGAGGTGAACAGCGAAAACTCCTCTGGAGGTTCCCCGCGGTCCGCCACGAGCGGGCAGGCTTCGCCGTCGATCTGGATCCGCCGGTAGTTGGGCTCCGTTTCGTCGAGGGCCATAAGTTGGACATCGTCCAGCCACGAAAGCCAGACCGCTGTGCACTCTCCCAGCAGCGGATACGGGGCGGCGGCAATGTAGCCGGCCTTGCTCACGTGGGCGGAGTGGCCAACGGCGATGTTGTGCAACTGCCCCCTGACCAGCGGCAGGACCGCGCTGACAGGCTGGTGGCAATTGGCGAATTTGCGCCGCATCACGTCGGCGCTTGAGTTCGAGCCGATGGAGACCACCAGGGAACGGGCTTCCAGCGGTGCCGCGCTGACTTGCGCGAGGGCTTCATCCAGTCCGGCTGAAGCTCAAGGGGCCGGAATTCATCGCCGTCCATGACACCCGAGGCCACGGGCGGGTCCCACGGATACAGCAGCGGATCGAGATGGCCGGTGCCGCCGGCCGCGCTCAGTCCCATGGAGTCAGCCAGGTGAAGCCGTCGGCATCCTGCTGGAGACTAATCAAGGCGGCCCGCTTTCATGGTCGGGTCTTCGATTGTCCCGCACTTTGGGGGAACCGGACCTTCGGCGCTGGCGTCGACCAGCCCAGCTGCTTCGGCGCGAGGCCCATCCTGCGAGTGGGCTTTGTCCAACAAACGCGTCACACTCCGCGGTACTGAGATTCCCCAACAGACGCAAGTGCGGAATAACGTGCACTAGGACGCCGTCCGGTTCCTATCCCAGCCGGTGGAGGCCCAGCCCGGTTCGCCCCTCCGGGTTGCCGTGTATTCCCGGATCGCCGGAGCCGTTCGCAACAACTTGCCGACGCCCGGCTCGATGCTCCCTACTGAAACCGAGCTGGGCGCGGACATGAAGGTCAGCCGCACTGTGGTCCGCGAGGCCCTGATGCTGCTCGAAGAGGACGGTCTCATCCGGGCCCGCCGTGGCGTCGGCCGGTTCGTCGCCGACGCCCTACCCCGTATCGGAATCGAGCGGATCCGCCCCTTCGAGGAAGTCCTTGGCGGCCCCGGACAAGACTTCGAGGTCAAACGCATTCAGCGGCAGTGGCAGCCCACCGCCGAGTTCGTGGCCCCCGGCGTCGGCGTGGAGCCTGGTGACGATTGCTGGCTGTGGGAGTCAGCCCTAATCCGCGACGGCGAAGTCATCGCCCACCTGCAGGAATACATCTCCGCCCTCCCGGTCAGCTTGGGCAGCAGTTCCGCTGCGCCGACGCCGTTAGAGGTGGACGACAGATGCTGATCGTGATCCGGCCGGGGGAGACATCCTGCTCGACGCCGACTCCACCGTAGGTGCCCTGGACCGCGAACTGCGCGGCTTCGAAAAGCTGTCCGTGACGACGCCGGGCATCAACACTATGCAGGAGTTGGCCGATTCGCAGGGCATCGAGGTGGACTGCTTGGGCGGCCGGCTGCGCAGCGTCAGCCAAAGCTTCGTCGGGCCCTTGGCCGAGGCCGCCATGGAGCGGATGAACTTCGATCGCGTCTTCCACGGCGCCGACGCCATCGCCGCGCATGTGATATCAATTTCATGATTGCCTTGCTGCGGCAAGCAGGGATTAGAAGTCCCCGGTACTCGACGACGGGGAACAAGCGCCCACAACGCGTGCACGGTTAGGGATTGATGAGTTCTAAAGCGACTAAAAAATTGACGGCTAACGACATCGGCGATACAGGCGGGCATCAGGCCGGAATAACAATCCCTAGGTCAGGCTCGATGATTGGGTTTTTCCCGAGCCTAAATCCCCATGAATTCAACCCACGCGCAACGCTACGAGCGATCGATTTCCATACAAATGAAATGTTTGAAATGGAGTATATTTACTATAATGGAAGACTACTTGGGCGTAACACGCGCAATGAGTACCGCCTCACCGGGCTCAGTCGGTTCCTGAAGAAACATAGAGCAGTTGTTGGCGACATCCTGCACATCCAGCGGGAAGATGAACTATTTTGGCTATCCATTGACAGGCTAATCACAGACGAAAAGTTGTGGACCCCGACGGTGGAGCCTGCGAATGCAAGTTGGTCTGTTGTGACACAAATTGACCGACCCCATTTGGGTGACTACAACCCCGAAGAGGAAGGCGGTTTTATGCTAGTGCTTTCACGTCGCTACGAACGCAGCCGCCTCAATCGGAAAGTTGCCATAGAAATTCATGGCCGCAAATGCTGCGCATGCGGGTTTTCCTTTGACGAAACCTACGGCCCTTTGTCAGACGGCTTCGTTGAAATTCACCACTTGGTCCCTGTAAGCAAGATGCAAGCTCCCAAGGCTCTCGATCCGAGTGTTGACTTAGTGCCTCTGTGTGCAAATTGCCACCGGATGGTGCACAGAGCGTGGCCACCCCTCTCACCCGAGAAGCTCCGACAAGTAATCTCGACGAAAGGCGCGTAACTGCCCCCTCTGCACCTCCAGCTCAAGCCGCCGGAGCCCGTCCTGGCTCATCCAAGAGGGGGCCCGCCGACCAACTAAAACCACGCATCGCGCTGCTCCGGCTCCCGGCCACTCGTCATGACGTGTCAGCCTTAGGTTGCCGCTACTGATAGAGACCTGCCTGCGGATCCTAGGTGTATTAACCACGGAGGTTAGTGACGCGGCTTGCCGGTGGCTGACCTTTGAGTGAGGTGTGGCCTCGGTGATGATTGTAGTCATGGAGCCAGGCCGGGAAAGCGGCAACGCGCTCGGTCTCTGAGGTGTAGGGGCGGGCGTAGGCCGACTCCTCGAGCATGGTGCGGTTGAAGCGCTCGACCTTGCCGTTGGTCTGGGGCCGGTAGGGCCGTGTTCGTTTGTGTGTGATGTCAGGGCCCAGGGCGTCTTTGAAGGCGTGTGAGCGGTAGCAGGAGCCGTTGTCTGTCAGTACGCGCTTCACGGTGATGCCGGCGGTGTTGAAGGCCTCGTTGGCGCGTTCCCAGAAGCGGCGGCGGTCTCTTTCTTCTCGTCTTCGAGGATCTCGGTGTAGGCGAAGCGGGAGTGGTCGTCCACGGCGTTGTGCAGGTAGGCGTAGCCGGGGCGCCGGTTCGCCGCGGTCCCTGTCTTGTTCCTCTTGCCTGCTGCCCGGTCCATGACGCGGTGCCCGCCGCCGTCGGGGATGCGTCCGAGTTTCTTGATGTCGACGTGGATCATGTCCCCGGGCTTCTCGTGCTCGTAGCGGCGGATCACCCGGCCCGTGGCACGGTCCAGCCAGGAAAGTTTCGCCAGCCCGAACCGGGACAGGACCTTGTGCACGGTGGATGGCTGGAGGCCCAGCAGATACCCGATCCGGGCGGGCCCCCACCGCCGGTTCACGCGCAGGGCGATGATCCGCCGCTCCTGCCGTTGCGGGGTCCGCGAGGGGGAACCAAGAGGGCGGCTGGAGCGGTCCTCCATCCCGTCCTCGCCGTGTTCGCGGTAACGCTCTGCCCAGCGTGCCGCTGTCGGTACGGAGATCTGGAAACGCTCCGCGGCCCGCCGCAGCGGCCACCCGTCGTCAACAACACACCGGGCCAGCTCAAGCCGTCCCCGGGGAGCGAGAAAAGCATTAGGGTGGGACACGAAGATCTCCGTTTGTGGAATTGGACTCTAGACAAGCCCCACTCCACCCGGAGGTCTTCTTTTTGTCACCTATCCACGCCGCGTGTCACTAACGTCCGTGGTTAATACACCTAGGCATCGTCACGGACCGATGCACTCGCGACCAAAAGACTGGGCGGGCTGGGGCACGCACGCGATCGAACTCCAGCAGCAGGACCCAGACTCCTCGCTGGCGCTGGTGACCAAAGCGCTGCAGCTGCGCCGCCTGCTGTGGAAGACGGACGTCTTCGGCCCCAACGACGGCGGCACCTGGCGCGTCGAAGCCGGGAACCTGCTGATCTGCGAACGGAGCGCCGACTTCTTCGTCGCCGTCGCGATGGGCATCGAGCCGGTGCGGCTGCCGTCCGGATCTGTGCTGCTCAGCGCCGCGCCTCTAGCCCAAGACGGCTGGCTCCAGCCGAACAACGCTGTGTGGGTGCTACGGGCTAAGTCTCCTCAGGCAAAGGGCTGTCTACCTTCCCATGCGGGAACGTGGGCAGTCCTTTTGCTCGTCCACCGACTACCGCAGCCGTCGTGCACGGCTCGGGGCCAGGAGCGAGGCTCTGGTTACCTAGTGGACAGCGAAAACCGGAGCCGCGCCAGGTAGACATGACAGTTCGCGCGAAGCACAACTCGGCCGACCTCCGGGCGTACCAATCTTCTCCTCATGACGCGCGCGCAGCGGCTTGTTCTCGAAGCAGAGTCCGCCGAACGGCACTACGCCGGGTTAGAATGTATGTTCTACTGTCGGCGTGGCGCCAAGCTCTGGGTCAGGAACATGACATGCTGTCCGCATGCCGACACATTCTTCACGCGAAGTTCTCGCCCTCTTAGACCTTGCCCTTGATCGATTCACTAAGGCCGAACTGGCTTCCGCTCTGGGAGTAGACAGCCGGACGATCAGTCGCTGGGCGAGTGGAGAGACAACTCCAAAACCTCTGCTTGGATCAGCCCTCCAATCACTTCTCATTCCACGCTCCGCGACCCTTCACGATGAACCGGCTTTCACGTTCATTGATCTATTTGCCGGTATCGGCGGCATCCGGCAGGGTTTCGAGCTCAATGGTGGCGAATGCGTCTTCACCTCCGAGTGGAACAAGTTCTCGGAGAAGACCTATAAAGTGAACTTCGGCGACGGCCACGAGTACATCGGTGACATCATGGGCAAACATGAAGAAGTTCCTCAGCACAACGTTTTATTGGCCGGCTTTCCGTGCCAGCCGTTCTCCATCGCGGGCGTGAGCAAGAAGAATTCGCTTGGACGGCCGCACGGCTTCCAGGACCCGACGCAGGGGACGCTATTCTTCGAAATCAAGGAAATCCTAAAGGCCACGTCGCCTGATGCTTTCGTTCTTGAGAATGTCAAAAACCTCAAGTCGCACGATCGCGGGAACACTTTCAAGGTGATCATGGATGTCCTTCAGGAGCTCGGCTACGAGGTTCATGAGCGCATAATCGATGGCGCTCACTTCACTCCCCAGCACCGCGAACGCATCGTGATCGTTGGGTTCGCCCGGCCTACCAACTTCACGTGGGATGACCTCATTCTCCCGGAGAAGTCGAGTCACACTTTGGGAGAGATCCTTCACCGAACCGACGGTACCGAACCAATTCTCGCACACGACGGAGACAAGTATTTCGATCATGAGAACAAAAAAGTCCTGGATAAGTTCACCCTGACAGAGAACCTCTGGATCTACCTCCAGAACTATGCCAAGAAGCACAAGGCTGCAGGTAACGGGTTCGGCTTCGGCCTCGTCACCGGCGAGAGTCGCACGCGTACGCTATCGGCGCGCTACCACAAAGATGGTTCTGAAATCCTTGTGGAACAGCCAGGAAAGCGCCCGCGGCGACTGACCCCACGCGAGTGCGCGCGCCTGATGGGTTACGACGACGGTTTTGTTATTCCGGTGAGCGACACCCAGGCGTACCGCCAGTTCGGCAACTCGGTCGTCATGCCAGTGTTCAAAGAGGTTGCTCGGATCATTAAGCCGCACGTCTTGTCTGTTATTCAACAACGTGCGCTCGAGGCGAAGGAAGTTGCCTGAGTATGCTTCACATTGGTGACTACTTTCGGGGTTTCGCCAGCAAGAGACTTGCCGCCGTTGATGTCAATAAGATGATGTCCAACCAGCACGAATTCAATGGGGCCGCCGAATTCAGGGCATTACTAGGCACTCCCGCAGTCAAGACCCACTACAAGGCTTTCTTTGCCTACTTGACTGATGAGCAAGATATTCCAGAGTTGTTCGAGTCGAAACTGACCTGGTACGACACGCGCGGAAATAAACCCAAGCGGAGCCCTGAATACCGGCTTTACTACCCAGCCGCGGCAGAGCCTGTGGTGCGTGCCGCCGCCCCTGGTGACACCATGTTCCTAGCCCGTAAGATCGACGGGTCGCTGCTTCTCGTCATGGCCAAGCAAGGCTCTACGGTTCTCCGCCAACTTGAGTGGATATTCAACTCTCGCCCGGAGGAGGAAGGTGCGCTATTCGTCGCAAACGATATGCGGGCTCAACCTGGTCGCAACGAAATGGCCAGCGAGGCGTTGTTGGAGATGCTGGGGATTGAGATCGACAGCAGTGACGACAACCTGCTCGACGAAGTTGCACGGACCTTCCCCGGCGAGGCATGGCCGTCAACGCCCATATTTGCAGCATTCGCTCGAAAACTTGTCCCGGATGTTGATCCCTTAAGTGAACCGGACGAAACTCTTTTGCGATGGGTCGGCATGGAACACAAGCTGTTCAGGACGCTGGAAAAGCACCGGATCTCGACCCAGATCGCTGATGGCTTCACGGATGCGAACGGACTCGTGGATGTTGATGCCTTCTTGAAACTATCCCTGTCCGTGCATAACCGCCGCAAGTCACGAGCGGGTCTTTCGCTTGAGCAACACATTGAAGCGCTATTCGATGTGCACGGAATTCGGTACGTCAAAAAGGCCAAGACCGAAGGCAAGAAGGAGCCGGACTTTCTGTTCCCGTCCAAGGCATCCTACGACGACGGTGAGTTTCCCGACGCCTTTCTGACGATGCTCGGTTCCAAAACCACGCTCAAGGATCGCTGGCGCCAGGTTCTCAATGAAGCAGACAGGATCCCGAATAAGCATCTACTGACACTCCAACCTGGAATTTCGGAGGACCAGACCGCTGAAATGAGAGCAGAAAATCTGCAGCTTGTCATTCCTGCCGAGCTGCAGATGGAGGGATTCTCCGCCACACAGCGATCCTGGCTAATGAGTATCGCGGACTTCATTCAGGCGGTGCGAGTCAAAGAACACCATTCCGGCCTTGTATCTCCGTCCTGGGCGTTCACCAGCCCCACTTTACCGATAAGTTACTGAAGCCGGGCTCGCTCCCGAGATCAGAACTTAAGCCATGTCAGACCGCATCTTCACTTGGTGTGCCCTGACTTTTGCCGACTCGGCTAGTCGCTTCTGCCACGATCTCGTCCAAATATGTGGCGAGAACGCTGTTGTGCATTGCGTCCATGGCGATGTGAGATCGCTCAGCACGTATCAGCTTGATCACGTCGCGTAGCACTTCTGCGCGGTTGCCCTTAAACCCCTTCGTTTCGAGCCTCCACAGGACTTGCTTCAACTGTTGCGCGAGCCTTCCGCTTTTTGCGATCGTTGGACGCTCCATGATTTGGACGGACTCATCTTCATTCAGGGGCGTGCAGCCTGGCGGAACCCATGTCAGATCGGGCCCCAGCACATGAGCTCTCCACCAGAGCCTGCGCAATGTGTTGCGAGGCTTGCCGAGGAGGCGATCCTCATGTCGGGACGGGAACCGCCAAGGCGCAAGCTCGGGAACTAGCACTAGCGTGACGAATGACCACACGCCCTCCTCTGCAGCATCCGCCGGAACAATCCCCATGTTACGGCGAAGAATTGTGCCGCACACGCGGTCAAATTCGCCCTGTCGAGAAGTCGCGAGCGGTTTCGGGAAACCAAACTCATGGCACAGTTCGCGCAGCGTGAACTGGAGGCCGAGAAGGTGATCTTCAGATACAGGGAGGCCACCGGTTGGCGAACACGCAGCATCCGAATGATGGCTGGATCCAAGGGCACGAAGCGACTCCAATGAGAGTCCGCCATGTTCTTCGATGAGCAGCGCGGCGCGGTGAGCGTCGAGCCTGGGATAGAGAAAGACGCAATCATTGGCACTCATTTGAACAGTCCTCGGTTCTGTTGAATTCGGGCCTCGAAGGCTCCCGTATCATTCTCGAGTTCATGGGCCAGATGATCTACTGGGACGTCTGGCCACAGGAGACTCAGGCTCGCCCGGAGCCCGCCGGCCACGCTGAGATCATCAAAATCTGCCTCACTGTCCAGGACTTCAGGCATGCTGAGTCCCGCCGTCGCTATTCTCCTCGAAACGTCGACGTCGATCAGTCTCTGGAGCTGAGCGGTCGACGAATCCTTTGCGCCGCTGAGGAGCTTCTGGATTTCGGGGCGACCCGAGTTCAACACGACTTTGATGTTGGAAAGGAAGAGTGCGTGGGGGTCGGTTGTGTCGATCTCGATCACCCAACCCGCGTGGTTCAGTTTCGGCTTGGTGACATTAAAGTCTTCGGCGTATGTAGGGAATTGCGCGCCGATGCCTTGCAGATACGTCTTCTGCTCCGCTGCCCAAAGGATCGACCCTTGTTTCGAGGGTGCTACTCCGTCCAATGGGTCCGGAACGGTCACGACCACCTGCGTGTCGACAGTAAGCCGCCGGGCGAAATGTTGTCCTGGAACTTCGACGGTAACAGCGCGCGTGTCGTTCCAACCCCGTGGAATATCGACAAGCGCGAGCACGCTCTCCGTGCTCGTAGCGTCAGAGGAAGCCACAACCAAGACGCCAAGTCTCGCGCCGGGTCCGAGGTGACACTCGGACAGAATCTGTGGTTCGTTGATGGAAATGAACGCGGACAAGACAAGCCGAGTCTGGTAATCCCAGTGCTCGAGCTCTTCGGGTAATGCGACGTTTTCATCGCCCAGTTGTTGGTACCAGCCATCGAAAGTCACGTTCTCGGTAGCCGGAACCAGAAATGGGGGCACTTTGACTTTCAATTGTCTTCTCCTTGCGCCAGCTTCGCATCGATGTCCCAGAGCACGCTCAACCGCCCTGAGTTCGCTGCTTCAAGGACTATGCGCTGTTTGTGCTCACCGACAACCGTGACATCGGTGTTGATTCCATTGACGATGAAATCAACACCGTCGATACTGAAGTGGCGAAGGTGCAGCGACTGATCGAGTGAGGCATCCAAGCTACGCCCATCGAGGGCGATGCCCACTCTGACACTTACCTGCGTGCGACTATGGCCTCTTGCCGGCGTCACGTCGAAAATAGCTCTCGAAACGTGAAAATCGTCCACAATTTCGACGCCGGATCCGATGAACGAGAGAGTCGGACGAGCAGCAGCCGGAGTAACTGGAGGGGCTGGACGAAGTTGCCGTCCCTTGCCCTGCCCCGATTTCCCAAGCACCAAATGCCCGAGCGCGTCCGCCACTCCCGCGGTGCTCACGGCGCCCTTGGACGGCGGCGGGGCAATGGTGCCCCACCGTTCGGTGACGGCTCTCTGGATGTCCCGTAAAACCTTTCGCAGAATGTTCTTCTCGATCCTGTCGTCGACGGTGTCCGGATTCCAGGCGTCATGTGTGGGCGGCTCCGCCCGGGCAAAGATCCCATCGAATTCGTCAGCCGCGCGGAAGACGCCAACCCACTCGATAGCGGGGTCGGGCGCCGCTGGGCCAGGCAAATAGTCGATGACGAGCTCAGGCCCACGGAGCAAAGCGACATGATGTGCGGCAGAATTCGTAAACGGGGACGCTGGCGGTGGCGAATCGTCGTCTTCAGGGTTGTGCCCATCATCGACGGAGGCTCGCTGCTCGCGCGCAAAAGGAACAGTACCCAGATGACCGAGGAGCATTTTGGTGGGTGTGCTGCGTCCAATAGCCCGCTTCTGGAAAGTGATCGATACTTCTTCCCCCATGACTAGCTCTTGATACGCCTCGACGTACTTGGCGAGCGGAGGGCGACTGGTGAACGCAGGGATAGGGACTTCAGCGCCGTCGTGGCGAACCGAGCACTGGATGGGCACAATGCCATCCGAACGAGGGACCAGTTTGGGCCACAGATGCCATAGTATCGATTCGCTTAGGAACGTCACCGCTTGGTGTGGAGTCCGTTGCCCAAGCTCTGGAGCAATGATCATGACATTTGTCCCCAGCTCGCCATCAGCAAATGGCGGCATGCCGAGCCTTGCGGCCAACTCCTCGGCTGCAGCCCCCTCGATCGGTAGGGGCGCGCCGCCCCCGTTGACCCCCCACCAATGCCGGCCTGTAAAGTTCTTACCCTGCGACGCGAACCGCTCGCCAATAGCAGCAGCGATAAGCCGGGAAATAGTCCGCCCGTTGTGCTGCGTGCGGCTGTGGATGATGACGGAATTGGCTTGGGAGACGACGTAGGCGATAGTTTTGCCGAATCCGTAGGTTCCGCCCGTGTTGCCTTCAGTCTTGGACTTTCCAGCATTGAGAACGAAGTTCGCCCAATTCTGTTTTCCGTCGATCGAAACCTCGTCGGCGGTCGCCGGCCCGTCAAGACCGCGCGTGCCACGGTCAGAGACCGTCAGCACGTGCAGGTCCCGGTCCTGGAGGACTTGATCCAGCCGAGTGCCGTGAACGATGTTTGCGCTCTTGAATATCTCCGTCCGCAACACCTGCCTCAGACCGTCTTCTGCTTTGCGAAGTTCGAGTTCGAAACGAACAGATCGTGCACCCTCTGTGCGGGCATCCCAGCTGTTTTGCGCCGTTTCACGGACAAGCACCGTGAGAGGGTCCAAGGAAGGACGCCCCAGAAGCTTGTAGAAGCCCTCGGCCGACAGCCCGCCGCTTGCAGGAAGGCGTTCAGGAATCCAATCAAGCATCGGTCGCTCCTCCTGCTACGGCCTCATAGACCGCGTCAAGCTGGCCCTGTGTCAGGGCCCCTCCCACGTTCCCAGCCAAGTCGATGATGTAGCTGATCTGTTCCACGCCAGGCGGCACATGTCCACCAGCGAAGGAGCCTGGCACAATCTTGGGGAACGAACTGTCAACCACGTCGAATGTGTGTTCCTGATAGATGCTGAGAGTGTAAGCCCCATAGACGTCGTCGAAGCCCGATCGGTATCCAGATCGCAGAAGCAGCAGTTCGAACTGATGCGGGTCAACGCCCAGAGCCTTGATCCGTCGAACGGCCTTGGGCAGGGAATCCCCATCAGGCGCAATCTGAAGCTTGAACAGACTCAGGTGGAGAGAGCTGCCGGCCGGTGCATTCAGTTGTTCGACGCTGCTGATGCTGGTCCGTTGTCCTTCTCGAGCGAGCGTCGCCTTGACCTCCAGCGCATGACCGGCAGATCTGAAGTCATGCTGTGACTTCGCGGGGCCGGCCCAGACTGCCAGCCTCCTCGCTTGGTCACGTGACAATATGCGCTCCAAGGTCAGGAGTTCAGCAAAGAGCCCTGCGACTTGGGGAAGCGACAACAAACCAGACGTTTTCGACTCCGCGAAGAGGTCTCTCCAGTGGTCAACATGCTCAATCAGAAGGCCAGCACAGGGCCCGCTCGCTGGTAGACGCTGGACCAAGTCCCGAACGAAAATGATGAAGACATCGTTGAGGTCCGGGTCGGCGCAAATGACGCAGGCGTACGGTGTGCCCTTAACCAAAGTCCGAGTTAGCCGGATCGCCCTGCCGCCTGGCTGATCTGCGAATGCCTCGTCGCCGAGCAAGGGGACAAGTACAGCAAACTGGCCGTTTGGGTTTGCCGCGGCCATTAGCATCCCAGCCTCAATTCCGTAACCGAGGCTATGCATATGAAGTTCTGATGTGCCTTGAACCGCCAAGGACCTAACAACGTTCCAGATGGATTCGAACGAATACTGACTAGCCGCCAAGAGACACCTGATTCAGCGTTTTCTCGTTGTCCACGTAGCCATCATCATCCGTCGACGAGGTAATACCGCTCGTGTCCAGCGTTCCCAAATCCACTTGCATCATGTCTCGGGGTTCGGAGCCGGGAGCAGCGAGGGGCAAGGACAACGCAAGGCCCACAAGCGGGCCAACAGCGTCCAATACGACGCGCTGCTCGCCCTTCTTGCCCGCAGCTCGTTCTGGGTTACCCGGCTTCGAGTTGGGTGCGATGGGGTAGATCAGGAGAAGCGGCGTGTCGGACTCATTACGGGCTTTGATAACGGCGGCGGTGGACGTCGGATGCCCGTCAAGGTCCACAGTGAAGTCTGGCGTGGATGTGATGGCTTTCAGATAGCCGGAATCACCCCAATCCTCGGCGTCTCCGATGACAACTCGTGAACGGCCGATTGCGTGGAACGGACGGTCAAGTCCCAAACTTACGTCTTCATAATCTTCATGTTTGGAATCACGGGAGATCACCGCGACGTTCCAGGAAGCCAGTTTGCCGAACGAGAGCTGCCGGCGGACGTAATCCGTGAGCAACTTCCCACCCATCTCTGAAGAAGGATGGAACGAATACTTGTCCAAGAACTCAAGGACGTCTCCGGACTGGACCCCGGTAATCAGAAGCGGGCCAGGCTTGTCAGCGCCGCCCTTGGAGATGGTCCCCGAGTGGCCGGAGATTAGCCTCGTGGCAGCTGTCAAGTTGTCGACAACGCTGGTCTCGTTTCGGTGCTCGAACATGATGGTCTGTGGGCGGGCCGCGCTAAAAGAGGCGGCTACGGGCACTGCATACTGCATCTTCAGCTTTGATGTGATCTGCATCTTGGGGTGCAGCAGAAGTCGAACAGCCAGTTCGTTGGGCGTTAGGCCATCAACTGCGTACCTCGCGATGTCATCTCGGATTGAAGATTCGATCTCTGACAGGAATCGGAAATCTTTGGCCAGCGATGCCGTCGTCCACACGCGGGGAAGGTCTGCATAGCCGGTTCGATAGCCGAACCAGCGTCCCATCTGAAGGGCCGAGTCGTACATGGTTGAACCACGGAGAAAGAACGACGAAATAAGGCCTTCCAAAGTAAGTCCGCGGGACAGTGTGTTTCCGCCAACCGCGATGACAGTGGCTGGCTCGTCGGTGTAGATGAGCCGTTCCTCAGCGATACTGTTGTCCGCCAAGACCTGAAGTTTGCCGAGGACATCGCTTACAGCAGAGGACATCTCGTCGAAGCTGATCGGCCGGAGTTCGTGCCGCTCGGCAGGCTCGGCCAGCGTTTCGAATTCCCACTGCTCGCGCCAAGGATTCACTGCGCCGGTGGACCATTCCGCGGAAAGTGTTCTGATGTACTTCTTGATAACCGGGACGAAATCCAGCTGCGGCTGAACACGCATGGTTGTGTGGACGAGCATGCTGGAGTGATCAGCGTGGCCGACTCGGAATCGCCGGGCAGCCGTTGCCATGATGAACCACCTGATGGCGTCTCCCAGAGCCGGTGAGACTTTCGCTACGGGAAGTTTCCTCGCGGTAACGACATACCCCTTGGCTTCTGCCTCGGGCACGAAGCGGATCATGTCGTGGCCCTGGGTCTCAGGCGACTCCTCGTCTTCCGAGACGGGCGTCCCGAAGAGTTCTTCGGCCCCGAAGTAGTCCTTCGGCTTGGGGAGGGGATATATGAAGTCGCGCGGATAGATCCCGTCAGGATCCTTGGGGTTCGCCAGCACGTTGGCAAACGGAGTCGCGGTATATCCCAAATAGCTGACCTTGGGGAAATTAAGCAGCTCCTTGAGTTTGGCATGAATTGCCGAGGAATCCAGTTCCGATCCAGGTTTGGTTGTGTTGGCAGTGTTGACACTTGCTTGGTCTGCTTCGTCGTCAATTATGAGGATTGGGCACTTGTTGAGCGCCCCATGCTTCTGGGCCGTCTCCAGCCAGTTCACAAGGTTGGTCAGACGAGAAACATTCTTCTTGACCACAGCAAGGAGCTTAAGCTCGCTGCCCGCGACGAGCGGAAGGGCCATCACAGGGTTGCCGAAGTCAGCGTCTTCAGTAGTCAGACCGACCCAATTGATGGGATTGACGTCGACGATTTGCTGCTCCAAGCGGAGCTGGGTCTGTCGTCGGAGGGAGTTGTGCACACCGGAGAGGACGATGAAGAGGCGATAGCCGGCATCGGCGGCCTTCGCTATCGTTGCGGTGAAGTTCGCTGTTTTACCGGACTGAACGTAGCCGAGAACAAGGCCCCGTGTAGCGAATTGCGAGATGGACGGATTGCCCAGCCGCGCCACAACAGCTGTCGAAGTCTCGTCCAAGGACGGTACCGCTTCTTTCCACATTGGTTTCTGGAGCAATTCGTCACGGAGCTTGGGCCAGAACTGGTCGCTTTCTTGCGGCCCGAAGTACCAGGGGTCTTTGTTCATGGGCGCCAGTACTTCATCGTCTTTTGTCCGGAGTACATCCTCCAAGATATTCCGGTAGCGGGTCTCAACGGCATTGAGGAGCTCGGAATCTAGCCCCAGCATCTTCAGAGTGTCCTTCGCTTCCTGGACCGAGCGACCTTGGCCGATGATCATCGTTAGCTGCGTCAAACACGCTTCATGCCGGTCGGTCCACACCATTGTTAAGTCCCCATCTTTGGTCCTGCGTACGTATGCAGCTCTCATTCTGGGAGGAGCCACCGACAATATACAAAACGACTCGCTGTGGCGTGTCCTTTGCCCTTGGGAGTTCGCTTCCACGGACGCGCAAGCACGGCCTTCTGATGGCGCGCGGTGACGTCGTCAGCGTGAAGAAATTGGGCTTTTTGAGGTAGAGGACTAGGGCTGGCAACAGTTCTGGCTGATCTCCGCCCCGTAGGCACCAGCGCTCCAGCCCTTTCACCGCGACAAATCCCCAAAATACGGCACGTCTAGGAGAGGACGCTGATGCTCATGGGTCCGGCCGGTGCTTGGTAACGGCGACTCTGATGGAGAGAGTCCATGATTCAGGCTCCCTGGCCAAGATCTTGAAGTTCAGATGTTGACTTTTGATGACTGCCAACCGATTCCTCGGTCCGTGTTGAGCAGCATCGGCTGAAATCCCATCCGAATCTGTGGATCCTGGCAGCAGATTCAACCCCGGATGATTTCCGAGACGGAAGAGCGGCGGTTTCTAAGACTCCCGCGTTCTGCGTAGATCACTGCACTCCTCTGGGACCGCGCATCCGCTGATCCGGTTGCCGTTGACACTATTCTTCATGCCAAGTCCACCATTCAAACGAACGCCTCGCCGGGGTGGTCGTTACGCCGAGACCCGCACCCACAACCGCGAGCAGCGTGAACGGCTCATCCAGCAGCTCCGCCGGATCCGGGGCCTCCGCGTAGGCAGCCCGCAGCCACTCCACCGCCTTCGCCACAATCTCCGCGTGGCCGTACGGCAGCCCGGCGATCAGCTCCGGTTCCTGGTCGCCGAAGCCAGCCGGACGCCGTCGGAAGTCAACGCCTCCTCCAAGGCCGCCAGGGGCACTACATCAACGTGGGCCACCGACAGTACCCAGCCGCGGTCATCGCGGCCGGGCTCGTAAAAGACCTGCAGCTGGCGAGGCACCTGACCGGAGATTCCGGCCTTCTCCCGTAAGCACCTCAGCACCGCATCGCCCAGAGTCTCGCGTTCGCGCAGGAAGGTGCCGGGCAGCGCCCACTTCCCATGCTGACCCGATTCCTGCCGCTTCGCCAAAAAGCAGCGGCACGGGTTGGCGACACTGAAGGCCTGGCGGAGGGCAGCGATCATGTTGCCCACCGCAACGATGCCCTGCCCGCGCTCGGAGCACCCGCTGTTCCAGGCTGCTTTGGCGGCCGGTCCGGGCTCGCCGGAACGGGACATGTTCCACTTTGTTGAAGGGCGCGACGCGAACACGCCGCCGAACAACTGGCAGAGCGTCTTCGGCGGCCGCGCCTGGAGCCGCGCCAACCCCGGCTCGGCGACAGACACGGACTGGTACCTGCACCTCTTTTCCCCCGAACAGCCGGACTGGAACTGGCGCAACCCGGCCGTCGGCGACTACTTCGACGGTGTGCTGCGCTTCTGGTTCGACAAGGGCGTGGACGGCCTCCGGATCGACGTCGCCCATGCCCTGTTCAAGGCCGACGGCTTGCCGGACTCGCCCTACACGGACGGGGTGGTGGACGGACTCCGGTCCAACCCGCAGGTCTCGGACCAGGAGGAAGTCCACGAGGTGTACCGCCGCTGGCGCACCCTCGCGGAGAAGTATCAGCCGCACCGCCTGCTGGTAGGCGAGGTCAACCTGGAACCGGCCCGCGCCGCCCGCTACACCCGGGCGGACGAGATGCAACAGGCCTTCGCCTTCGCGTTCGTGAAACTCGGCTGGGACCCTGCGGCGTGGGCAGAAGTCGGGAACGAGCTCGAAACGGCGCGGCAGCTTCACGGCGCCACGCCGACGTGGGCGCTGGAGAACCACGACATCGTCCGCACCGTGACGCGGTTCGGCGGCGGGGAGCTCGGCGGGCTGCGGGCCCGCGCAGCGCTGGTGGCTTTGCTGGGCCTGCCCGGCCCGGCGTACTTGTACCAGGGGCAGGAACTCGGACTGCCCGAGGTGGACGTCCCGCTCGAGGCCCGGGTGGATCCCATGTGGGCCCGCGGCGGCGTCTGCCGCGACGGCGCCCGCGTGCCGCTGCCGTGGACCGAGGACGCGGCGCTGAACCACGGCTTCTCGCTGACTGAACCCGCCGCGGAACCCTGGCTCCCGGTCCCCGCGGACTGGGGCATCCACGCGATCGAGCGTCAGCAGCAGGACCGGCGTCGTCGCTGGCGCTGGTCTCCAAAGCGCTGGAAATGCGCCGGCTGCTGTGGACGACGGGAGTCTTCGGCCCGGACGACGGCGGCACCTGGCGGGTGGAGGAGGGCAACCTGCTCATCTGCGAGCGGAGCGCGGACTTCCTCGTCGCCGTCGCGATGGGCACTGAACCGGTGCGGCTCCCGGCCGGATCCGTGCTGCTCAGCGCCGCGTCGCTGGCGGAGGACGGCCGGCTGCAGCCGAACAACGCCGTGTGGGTGCTGCGGGACTGAGGCTCCGCTGTCGCCGTCGTCCGGGACGGGGTCCGGGTGCACGCCGTCTTTGGCCGCGCCGATGACTTCGGACGTCCGATGACCACGCAGACACCGGTGCTGCTGGCCTCCACCTGCAAGATCATCACCGCTATCGCCGTGTCAAAGCAGGTTGGGGCTGGCCGGCTCTGGCCGGTCCCGCGGACAGTGTCACTGCTCCTTGGGGATGCGGGGGCACGCTGCCCGTCGGCTTGATCATCAGTGAACGGGCATCGGCGTCAGCCCGGCCCGTGATGTCCATCGCGGATTCGAAGCAGTGCCGCCCATAAGATGAGGCATGGACTTAGTGGACACGCTCTGGACGGTTTTGGGGGCCGGGCTGGTTCTGCTGATGCTCGTTGACGTCTTTCGTACGCTCCTCTATCCGCATGGTACGGGCCCCGTAGGCCGGGCGATCATGCGCGGGTTCTGGCTGGTGTCCAGGAAATCGCGGGGCCGGGGCTCCTTCATCGCAGCGCCTTTGGCCATGGCCGCCGTCATTGGCGCCTGGGCAGGTCTGGCGGCCACCGGCTGGGCCCTGCTCTATCTGCCCCATCTGCCGGCCGGTTTTGTGCACGGAGCCGGGGTGCCACAGCGGGGCGACTTTGGCGAAGCGCTCTACATCTCCCTGGTCATGCTTTCCACTGTGGGGTTCGGCGACATCGTGCCGGCGCATCCGCTGCTCCGGCTGGTGGTGGCCCTCCAGGCCGTCGCCGGATTCGGGTTGCTGACGGCGACGGTCACGTGGATCCTGCAGACGTTTCCGGCCCTGAACCGCCGCCGGACCCTTGCCCACCAGCTGAACCTGTTCAGGGAGGCTGCAGGGCCGGCGGGTGTACTGTCGCTGGATCCCGTGCATGCTGCCGGTCTGCTGGAATCAATGGCCGGAAACGTGGCTTCGGTGAGCATAGATCTGCTTGCGTTCCACGAAACCTATTACTTCCGTGAAGTCGAGCAGCGCGGCTCGTTACCGGCCACGGTGGCCTACGCCCAGGAGCTGGCATCCCAGGCCCAGCGCAGCGAGAGCCCTGAACTCCAGTTCGCCGGACGGATGCTGCACGCGTCGCTGGACGCGCTCGCGGAAGTCCTTCGCGGCAAATTCGGCCATTCAGGAACCACGTCTTCCGATGTGTTCGACAGCTACGAGCAGCACCACCGGCACCTGCGGGGTGGGGAACCAGACACGAAGTAGCGTGCGGGCACTGATTTCCAAGTGCCGCGTTCCAATCTTTCGCAGATACGCTGAACCGGCCCCCGCCTTGATCGCGGAAGCTGGCTCCCTCGGGTTCGCGGCAGGCGGCGGCAATGCGTTGCGTCGTTGATCGGTGCCAGGCTCCGGCCTACCCGCGCTGGGCGATGTTGATGATGTTGCCCTCGCTATCCAGGAACCAGGCGGCCTTCCCCCAGTCGGCGGTGGCAATGCCGTTCTCCGTCTTCAGGCCGGGAAAGTCGTACTCTTCAAAGACGACGCCGCGGCCCCGCAGTTCCTCCATCTCGCCTTCGAGATTGTCCGTTTCCCAGCCCATCTGGGTGTTCTTCGCTGACCCGGCATTATCTGTCTGGTAAACGAGGAAGCGGGTTCCTTGGCCGCAGCTGTACATGACGCTCTCGTCCTCCATGGATTCGGAGGGTTCGATGCCCAACTTGTCCCGGTAGAACTCCTTCGCCCTGCTGATGTCCTTCGCGGGGAGGACAGCCATGATGTTTGAATCCTTGAGCATGATCATTCCCTTCTTTGCGTTCAAAGTCGCGATGGCGTTGTTCCCCCGTTTCGGTCCCCGGAATCCTCGTCCGGAGTCCGTGACCGCCCCTTGCGCCGAGCCGGGGCAGCCACAGGGACTCTTCAACGCCGCGCTACCCATCACCGGCGCGAGGGGTCCCCGAAGCTTATGTGGCCATCATGGTCCGCCTGGGCCTCCGGAAATAGGGGTGCACGGCATCACGGTGCAAGGTGCTGGGGAGGCCCCGGAGCAACGCCCCAGTCGTAGCTGACGTAGAAGGCTGTCCGCGTTTCCGGTCGGGACGCGGGGACAGCCTCCCTGGGTGCACGACTGCGGCTGTTCCGGCCGCCGTCGTGCTTCGGTTTTACTCAGGCCATAGCCATGGCGCCGATCTGCCGCATGATGCTCAAATTGTCAGTGGTGCCCCAGTGCTCGGCTACCTTGCCTTCTTCGACGCGGATGATGTCGGTGCAGTCGAACTCGACGGTCTTGCCCGTTGCCGGGATGCCGGCGAGTTCGCCACGATGGGTGCCCGTCAGGATCACGTGGCACGCCTCCATGTTTCCGGCGCTAATTGAGGGCGCGATCTCTTTGACCTTGATGTCCGGGAAAGCCGACCGCATTGTGTTCGCGAAGTACCTAACCCCGTCCCTGCCGGCCGGTTGTCCCGGGAGGCCCTCCTCGTGATCGACATAGCTGTCCGTTGCCAACTCATCGACGAGCGCGAGGTTTCCGCTCTCTAGTACGTCCTTGTAAAACCGCTCTATCAGTCCAATACCTTCAGACATTTTCGACTCCTTGCAGGCGAGAGACCGGATGGGACCCCCAGCGCCTTTACCGGGCATGCCGCACGAACCCACGCCGTCAGGCTGCCATTCCGGGCAGCGAGCCCCGCGCGGAGTGCCGAGAAAGACTGTGGAAAAAGTAGTGGAACCGGCGAGATGCCCTGTTAAGTCAGAACATATTCCGGTGTTCCGAGCGTGTCAAGATGCTGTGGCTACTGCCCGCTCAGCCTGCCGGCCCGGCGTGGGAGCCAGCCAGCCTCGGCCTGGCGCAGTCAGGCGTATGTATGGCCACGCGCAGACGCCCGACTGCTACCGTGGGCAGCACAGACACTGTTCGTCCGCTCATCGAGGAGCACCCCATGGCGCGCACAACCCGGACCGCCGACGACAACGTCCGCCGTCTTCGCCCCTACAACGTAGTGGCTGGCTCTCTTCACCTGGTCCAGGCCATCGGCTTTGCGGTCATCCTCACAATGCTCAGCACCCAGGTCACGTTCGGTGTAACCGCGGACTACCTGGCGGGTCCTCCCGGCTTCCCGGTGCCAGCTGAGCGCGTGGAACTTTTTGCCGTCAATGTGGGTGCCGGCGTTGTTGTGTTCCTCGCCCTCTCCGCGCTGTTCCACTTCGCCGTAGCGTCGCCGCTGTTCTTCCCGCGCTACGGTGCCGGGCTCAGAGCGAACCACAACTACTTCCGCTGGGTCGAATACTCACTCAGTTCGTCCGTGATGATCTGGCTGATCGCCCAGACCACAGGAATCACCGATATCGCCGCCCTGTTCTCAATCTTCGCCGTCAATGCCGCGATGATCGGCTTCGGGGCGCTGCAGGAAAAATACGAGAAGCCTGGCAGCGGCAATTTCCTGCCTTTCATCTTTGGGTCCATGGCCGGGGTGGTGCCTTGGATCGTGATCCTTGTCTACTTCTTGTCCCCTGGGTCGGCTGGCACGGTGGAGCCGCCCGCCTTCGTCTACGGCATCATCATCTCGCTGTTCCTGTTCTTCAACACCTTCGCGATTAACCAGTGGCTTCAGTACCGCCAGGTGGGTCCGTGGCGCGACTACCTCTACGGCGAACGGGTGTACATAACTCTCAGCCTCATCGCCAAGACAGCGCTCGCATGGCAAGTCTTTTCAGGCGCCATCATCCCGGCTTTGACCAGCTGACCGAACCGCGCGGTGATCACGTCCTGGCCAGCGCACCGGCGACCGTCCGAGCCGCGGCCACAGCTGGTCGTACGAGAACAGAACGTCCGATCACCGCATTGAGAATAAACATCGGTACGGCCATCACCGAGTCCCGGGCGATCGCAGTGTGCTCCCCGGGCCCGACGGGGCTGGCGCGTCAGCTCGGCAGCGGCAAATTCACACCCCCAGCGTTCCCGCGGCTAAGCTGATGTTGTTTATCCAACATTCTATGTTTGTCTGGTAAACCTCGGCAGCATCCGCCCCCTCAAAGTAGTGGTGGACGCCGGAAACGGCATGGCCGGGCTGACGGTCCCTGCAGTTCTCGGGGACCAGATCCTCCCGGCGTTGCCTCTCTCAGTGGTGCCTCTGTACTTCGAGTTGGACGGCACCTTCCCCAACCATCCGGCAAACCCCCTGGACCCGGATAACCTCCGCGATCTGCAGGCCGCCGTCGTCGAACACGGCGCAGACCTCGGCCTGGCCTTTGACGGAGACGCGGACCGCTGCTTTGTGGTGGATGAGAAAGGCCAGCCGCTGACCCCGTCTGCCATCACGTCGCTGATCGCCGTTCGCGAGATTGCACGTGCAAAGACCGCCAGCGCGGCGGAACCAGCCGTCATTCACAACCTGATCACCTCAAAGGCGGTACCCGAGTTCATCACGGCCGCCGGCGGGCGGCCGGTGCGCACCCGGGTCGGGCACTCCTTTATCAAGGCCCGCATGGCCGCAGAGGGCGCAGTGTTCGGCGGCGAGCACTCGGCGCACTACTACTTCCGTGACTTTTACAACGCGGATACCGGGATGCTGGCCGCGATGCATGTCCTGGCGGCCCTGGGTGAGCAGCCGGTGCCGCTCTCTGAACTTGGCCGACAATTCGAGCCGTACACGGCCAGCGGGGAAATCAATTCGTCAGTGGATGGCGTCGCCAGCACCGTGGCCCGGGTCCGCGCCGGCTTCGAAGGTGACAGCGGCATCACCGTGGATGAGCTCGATGGCTTGAGCATTGCCGCCGGAACGGGCGACTGGTGGTTCAACGTACGCGCGTCCAACACGGAAGCGCTGCTGCGGCTCAATGTCGAAGGCAAGGACGCGGCAACCATGCAGCGGGTGCGGGACAGTGTCCTGGAACTGATCCGCCGCTAAGGCGCGGAATCGCAAAAAGGTGCCGGGCCGCAACGGGCCCGGCACCTATTTCAGCTCTGCAGCGACTTCACTGCGGCCGGGTCGTCACCGCGCCACGATCAGTTTGACGGACGCTGCCCGCAGCGCAGCTTCAATTTCCCGCGGCGGCGGAGCGTCCGTCACGAGAACATCGGCCGCTTCGAAGGCGGCGAGCCGCGCCAACGCGTACCTGAGCATCTTCTGCTGGGTCGCCACCACCACCACCTGCTCGGCGGAGTTCATCAGCGCCAGCTTCGTGGCACGTTCCACATCCCGCTCGATGTAGAACCCCTCGTCGTGGATCCCGCTCACTCCGATGAACGCGGTCTTTGCTCGGAGCCCCGCAACGGCCGCAACTGTCATGTCCCCGTTGAACGCCTGGCTGTCCAGTAGCAGCTCCCCGCCGAGACAGATGGTCCGTGCCGAAGTGAGCTGCAGGCACCGCTGGATGGCAGGGGCCGAATGGGTGATGATGGTGCCCGCGAACAGCGTGGGGAGCTCCTGCGCAATCTGGTACGTGGTGGTACCGGCATCCAGGATGATGGCGTCACGCTCCCCGATGAGGGAAACGCAGGCGCGCGCCACCCGCTGCTTCGCATCCGCGTCCTCGCGGACCCTCGCGGCAAAGTCAGCGTTCTGGCCGGCCGCGTTGACCGCGCTCACCCCGCCATGCACCACCCGGACCAGCCCGCGCTGCGAGAGCTGTCGGGTGTCCCGGCGTACCGTCATGTCCGACACTGAAAATGTCTCGGCCAGGTCGGTCGTGGAGATGAACCCCCGCCGCTCCAGTTCATCAAGTATGGTGCGCTGTCGGGGCGTCAACGGCGCCTCTTCACTTGAGATGCTCATGTCCCCTTCTCCCTGCGTCCCTTGACCGGACGATTTGGCCTGGCGGGATATTCACTCCACGCACAAATGTACTTGTGAACTTCCGTCTCAGCTGACCGCGATGTTGGCATTCAAGAGCTCAACCGGGCGTCCTTCAACGATGGAACGCTCGGCAGCCAGGCCCATGCGCACCGACTGCAGCCCGTCCGCGACCGTGACTTCCACCGGCCCCTCCCCCAGGATGGCCTTGCGGTAGCCAAGGTGCTCGTAGTAAGTGGAGCCGTGGTGGGCACCTGCCGCCAGCACCGCTTCGTCGACAGGGACTTCATGTGCTTCCGGGCCCAGAGGTGAGCGGGGGCTGAATTCAACCACTGCTTCGGACTCATCGCCCTCGATCCAGTGGTTGGCCGCCACGGGAATGAGGCACTCGATCTTGGCGGCATCGCCCACGATGGAGATACGCTCCTGGAACTTGGATCCTTCGGCGAACATGGACAGCTCCAGCATGGCGCGCCGGCCGCTCTTGAAGTCCACCACTACATAGGCGTTGTCGATCATGTCCGAGACCCTGCCGTCGTACAGTTCGTCCATGTGGTTGACGTCATGGCCGCCGCTTGCATAGATGCGGGTGGGCTCGTCCTGGAGGATCAGCCTCATCAGGTCGAAGAAGTGGCAGCACTTCTCCACCAGGGTCCCGCCCGTGCGCTCGTTGAAGCGGTTCCACGCATCCACTTTGTGCAGGAAGGGGAACCGGTGCTCCACGATGGACAGCATAACCACGTTGCCCAGCTTGCCGCCGTGGGCTGCCTGGATGATCTCCTGCACGGGGGGCATGTAGCGGTACTCCATGGCCACCCAGACGGGTGCGGAATAGCCCGCGGCGAGGGACTCCAGTTCGTCCGCTTGTTCGGCCGTGGTGCAGACCGGCTTCTCCACCAGCACGGGAAGCTTCACCTGGTTCGCGAAGATGTCCTTCAGGATATCCAGGTGCGTGTCGTTCGGGCTCGCGATCACCAGGGCATCAACCAGTCCTGAATTCAGGAGTTCCCGGTGGTCCGAAAACGTCCTCACTTCAGAGCCGATTTCGGCCACAGTCTCATCGAGGGAGGAACGCTGGGGATCCGAAACCGCGGTAATCAGGCTTCCGGGGATCAAGGCAAGGTTGCGGACGTGTTCCCGGGCCATGTGGCCGGCGCCAATGAGTCCGTAACGAATCGTCCGGACCGCTTCCGCAGTGGGCAATGACATGAGCTGCTCCGTTTCTCTACATTGAGGATGGGATCGCGATGCATCCCAGACAGAACTATACAGAAAGTGTTGATATTCCAACATAGCGTGTGTATATTTCTTCATTACAACCGTGACTACAACGAGGTGGAACGTGTCCCAACCGTCAACCAGAACTCTGCTATTCGTAGGCTGCGCAACCCTTGACTCCATTGCCCTGGTCCAGGACTACCCCGCGGAGGACAGCCGCACCGTCGCAACTGACTTTGCCACAGCGGGAGGCGGGCCCGCCGCCACCGCAGCGGTCGCCGCTGCCCGCGCCGGATCTGAAACGGCCTTCGCCGGGGTGCTCGGCACGGATGAGGAAGGGGATCGGATCATCTCCGGTTTGGAGGCCGAAGGGGTGGACACCTCCGCCGTCGTCCGCGATCCGGGCGTCAAAACAGGTGCCAGCGTAATCGTCGTCAGCAAGGGCTCCGAAAGCCGGGCCATCGTCACCCGGCCCGTACCGCCGGTCCGCTTCCCCGCCGACGGACGCTTCCGGGAACTGCTCAACGCCGCAGCGTGGGTCCATGTGGACCACCTCGGCTGGAACGCCGTCACGGGCATCCCCAACCTGAACCTCAGCGTCGACGCGGGCAACCCCATCCCCAACTTCAGCCCGCGGGGCGTGGCCCTCTACGTCCCCACCGTCGAGCGCCTGCAGGCCGAGTACGGCGCGGACCTGCCGGTTGAGTCGCTGCTCCAGAAAGCGATCGACGACGGCGCCTCCGCCGTCGTCGCCACTGCCGGCGCGAACGGGGCCTGGGTAAAGGCCGGCAACAGCGAAGCGGTACACGTACCGGCGACACCTGCCGACATTGTGTCCACCCTCGGCGCCGGCGACGTCTTTCACGGCGCCCTGCTGGCCGCAGTGGCCGCCGGCCTGCCCCTCGGCGACGCCGCAGCCTTCGCCGGCCGGATTGCCTCGGCATCCTGCGCCGGACTGGACGGCCGCTCCGCCATCCCGCGCGAAATCATCAGCCCTGTTCTTGCCTCACACCACACCGCCTAGCTGAAAGAAGCAGCCCATGACCGTCACAGATCTCTCACCCCTCCAACGCCCCTCAGGCGCCTTCGCGATGCTCGCCGTCGACCAGCGCGAAGCCATGCGCAACATGATCGCCGAACACCAGGAGACGCCGGTCACCGACGAAGACCTGCGCGACTTCAAGCTCGAAGCAGCCCGAATCCTCAGCCCCTACGCCTCCGGCGTCCTGATCGATCGGCAGTTCGCCCTGGACCAGGCCATCGAGGCTGGGGTGGTTGACCCGGCCTGCGGTCTGATCGCCTCCGCCGACCACTTCGAATCCGCCCACGGTGAACTGGTAGGCGAGGTCACCATCGACCGATTGGTTGATCCGCACAAGTACGCCGCCCTGGGCGTAAAAGCACTCAAACTGCTGGTGCTTTACCGCCCGGATGAGCCCTCCGAGGGCCGGGTGCAGATGGTCCGGGAGTTCGTGGAACTGTGCAAGTCCGCCGGACTGATCAGCATCATTGAACCGCTATCCCGCAAGCCGCTCTCCGGGGAAGATTTCGACTGGAACGCCGGCATCCTGGCCGCCGCCAAGGAACTGGGCAGCCTCGGAGCGGACCTGTACAAGGCCGAAGTGCCGTTCCACGGGCAGGCCCCGGAGGAAGAGGTACGGGCAGCCTGCGCTGAACTGACCCGGGCCATCGACGGCCCGTGGGTTATCCTCTCCTCCGGCGTCCCCGAGGACGTCTTCCCCGACGCCGTCCGGTGGGCCTGCCTCGAAGGTGCCAGCGGTTTCCTCTCCGGCCGCGCCGTGTGGGCATCCTGCATCGGCTCCCCCGACGTCGTCGCTTCCCTGTCCTCCGACGCCGTCCGCCGACTGCAGCACCTCTGCGCCGTCGTGGACGACGTGGTCGCTTCCCAGCGGACCAACGTATGAGCACCGCCGGCGCCAAGAAGCGCGTCCTGATGATCGCGACGGCGCGGCCCACCTTCGTGGTGGACGTCGCCGACAAATACGCGGCGGCCGCCCGCGCACTGGTTGAGGAGCTGGGCGCCGAGGTCTTCGGGCCCAGCGAGCTGGTGATGACCCCCGAGGACATCGAAGCCGCCCTGCCGTACCTGCAGGAGGACTTCGACCTGGTGGTCAACGTCTGCGCCAGCTTCTCCGACGCCACCCCGGCCCTGGCCCTGTACGCGGAGCTGGACCAGCCGGTGCTCCTGTGGTCCTTCCGCGAACCGGGGCCGGTGGGAGACAGGCTCTGGCTGAACTCGCTGTGCGGGTCCAACCTTTACGCCCACGCCCTGGTCCGCGCCGGCAGGAGCGTCCGGCTGATGTACGGGAACCCGGATGAGGACAGCGTGGCGGCCGTCCTGCGTGACGCCATCAACGGCACGCTGCCCTCCGGCACCTCCCTGGACGCAGTGCACGGCGAACGTGCCAAGGACAAGGAAGCCGTGGGAGCGTCATTGCTGGGCATAAAGGGCCAGCGCGTGGGACTCGTGTCCGAGGCTCCCCCGGGCTTCACTCCCAGCCAGTTTGATCCCGACCTGCTGGAAAAGCTCTTCGGACTGCAGGTGGAGCAGCTCGGCATCGATGAGATGTTCAGCAAGATCGACGACGTGGCCCCCGCCCAGTGCGACGCCGAGCAAAAGTCCGCCCGCGCTGCCCAGCCCAGCCTCGACTCGGTGAACCCGGACGAGGTGGCACGGTCCGCCGCCACCACGGTCGCGATGCGCGAATGGGGAGCTGCCAAGGATTTGTCCGCAATCGCCGTCCGCTGCTGGCCGGAATTTCCCACCCAGCGCGGGGTCTGCCCCTGCTCCTCGCTGTCGCGCATCGCCGACGAAGGCACCCCCACGGCCTGCGAGCGCGACGTTTACGGCGCCGTTACCATGCTGCTGATGCAGTCCCTGGGCTCCGGCCCCACCTACCTGGTGGACACCGTGGACCTCAATACGGACAACAACAGCGTGCGGCTCTGGCACTGCGGCTCGGCGGCTACCGCCTTGGCGGCCGATCCGGCCGAGGCCACCCAGTTCACCCACTGCAACCGGAAAATCGGCGTTGCCGGCAACTTTCCGCTCAAGACCGGACCGGTGGTCATGGCCCGCCTGACCGAGAACAACGACGGCGGTGGCGGACTCCGGCTGCTCATCGGCGCCGGCGAATCGATCCCCGCGCCCAACCACTTCCAGGGAAACACTGCGGAAGTCCGGCTCGACGTGGACGCCAGTTCGTTCGTGAACTCCCTGGTGGTGGGCGGGTTCCCGCACCACACCGTCCTGGCTTGGAAGGACATCCGTCCCCAGCTCCGCACCGCGGCTGACCTCCTGGGGATCCCCGTCACCGAGTGGTGACACCCTCATCAGCCGGCAACAAGGCAACGCAAACACTCAACGAGGAGATTATTGTGAGTCAGATTTCACGCAGGCAGGCCCTTACGGTCTTTGGCGCCCTCGGCTTCGGCGCAACGGCCCCGGCATGCGCGGGCCCCGGCGGCAGCACGGCACCTGGCGGCAGCACCGGCGCCGCTGCCCCGTCCGCCGGGAACATCACCGGCAAGGTGTCCTTCGCGCACTGGCGCGGCGAGGACAAGGCGGTGTTCGACGAACTGATCAAGCGCTTCGCCGCCAAGCACGACGGCGTGGAGATCGCGCAGGACATCTCCACCTCCAACGACTACAACGCGCAGGCTCTGCAGAAGTTGCGCGGCGGTTCGATCGGCGACGCCTTCGCCACTTTCCGTGGAGCACAGTTCAAGAATTTCACCGAGGCCGGGATCTACACTGACCTGAAAAACAGCAAGGCCGCCTCGAACTACCAGCCGGGGCTTCTCGCCGCCGGCAAGTCCGGGGACAGCCAGCTCGGACTCCCCTACCAGGTGGTCTTCCCCATGCCCATGGCCAACGTTGACCTGTTCGACAAGGCGGGGGCCGACGTCGTACCCAAGGACTGGGACGCCTTCCTTGCGATGTGCGAAAAGCTCGCAAGCTCCGGCACCATCCCCATCTCCTGGCCCGGCGGCGACGTCGGCAACGGCGGCCAGCTGTTCAACTGCATGATCGCCAACAATGCCCCCGTCGACGACATGTGCGCCCAGATTGAGCAGGGCAAACTCAAGTGCACGGACGAGTGGTTCCTGAAGATGCTCGGACAGTACAAGGATCTGGTCCCCTACCTGCAGCCCAACGCCACGGGCACCGCGGTGGAACCGGCACAGAACCTCTTTTCCCAGGGCAAAGCCGCGATGCTTGCCACGGGTTCCTACCACATCGCCGCTGTCCGCGGACTCGGCGCCCAGTTCCCCATTGAACTGGTGTTCCCCAACACCTCCACCGGCGGCAATGCCAAGTACGAGGGTGTCTACAACGCCACCTTCATCCTGGGCGTCAACGCCGCCAGCAAGAACCAGGCAGCCGCAGCCGCGTGGATCGATTTCCTCTCCGAACCGGAGAACGCGGCTTACTACGCCAACAAGACGGCCCAGCACGTGTCCGTGGACAAGGTGGACTACACCAACCCCGATCTGAAGCGGCTGAGCCCGTGGCTGGAGAAGAAGACGGCGCTGGCCGCCAGGTTCCAGTTCCAGAACCTGGACGTCCGCAATGCCGTGGAAGCCAGCGCCACGGCGGTCATCTCCGGCACCAGCCCGGAGCAGGCAGCGGAGGCCGCCCAGAAGATTGTTGACGAACGGCTATGAGCATCCATCCCGGAACGGCTGCGAAGAGTAGCTCACCGGACAGCCGTCCCGACACCCCCGGCCCGAAGGCGCGCCGTCGTTCACCCACCCGGGTAAACCCGGTTCTCTACCTCTTCCCGCTGCCCGCCGTGGCCATCATTGCGTTTTTCCTGGTGATGCCCACGCTGCAGGCCTTCCAGTACGCCGTCACGGACTGGAACGGCTTCTCGGCCGCATTCAACTACGTGGGGCTGGACAACTTCGTCCGCGCGTTCACCAAAGACTCGCTTTTCACGAACGCACTGACAAACAACTTGAAGTTCGTACTCCTGGTGGTGGTGGCGCAGACAGTGTTCTCGCTGCTGCTCGCACTGCTGCTCACTAAGAACTCGCGCGGAAGCATCCTGCTGCGCGCCCTCTTCTTCTTCCCCACCATCCTTTCCTCCGTGTCCGTCGCGTTCATCTGGAAGTTCATCTACGACCCGAACTTCGGGCTTGCCAACTCGGTGCTCGGAGCCGTCGGCCTGGAAGGCCTGCAGGGCTCCTACCTCGGGAACAATGCGCAGGCGCTGTACTGGGTGGCACTGACACAAGTCTGGTTCCACGCAGGACAGATGATGGTTGTCTTCATCGCGGGCCTGCAGGCCATCCCGCGGGAACTCTACGAGGCAGCCGAGATGGACGGCGCCGGCAAATGGCAGCGGTTCAAGTCGATCACGTGGCCGTTCGTGGCACCCGCCACGTCCATTGTGGTGGCCTACTCCACCGTCCAGTCGTTCAAAGCGTTCGACCTGATCCTCGGTATCGCAGGGAATCCGCCGAAAGCGTCGCTGGACATCCTCTCCACCCGTATCTACAGCACTTTCGCCAACTCGGAGTTCGGCTATGCCGCCGCCCAGTCAATCATCTTCATGGCGATGATTGCCTTGGTCACGTGGCTGCAGCGCCGGTTGCTCCGCCTCACCCCGAAGGGGGAATGACAGCATGCTCTCGTCAATAACCCGCCGCGGAATCCTCGCGATCTACACGGTCATCATCATCGTTCCGCTGACCGTGGTGGGGTTCGGCAGCTTCAAGTCGACCCAGGAGCTCTTCGAGGGGCCCTTCAGCCTTCCGCAGTCGCTCTCCCCTGCCAATTACGCGGAGGTCATCGGCGGCCAGGACCTTGGTTCGTCGTTTATGAACAGCGTCATTGTCACCGCCATTTCCGTACCGCTCACGTTGTTCCTTGCCAGCCTCGCCGGCTATGCCGTGGCCCGGCTCAGGGGCTTCATGTCCTGGGCCATCTTCGGTTTCCTGGTCCTGGGCATGGCAATCCCCGCCCAGGCCAACATGGTGCCGCTCTACGTACTGTTCGGACGGCTCGGGCTGCTGGACAACCTCACCGGCCTGGTGGTGGCCAATGTGGTTTCCACGCTGCCGATCGCAGTCTTCATCCTGGGTGGGTTCATGCGCACCCTGCCCAAGGAACTCTTTGAGGCATCCTCCATTGACGGAACCGGACCTTGGCGGACCTACCTCTCCATCGCCCTTCCGCTGTCCGCCCCGTCGGTGGCTGCGGCGGCAATCTTCCTGTTCGTGATCCACTGGAACGAGCTGCTGTACCCGCTGCTGTTCATCCAGTCCCCGGGCAACCGGACCCTGCCGCTGGCACTGCTCAGCTTCCAGGGCGAGTTCCAGACCAACTATCCGCTGCTGTTTGCCGGTGTCATCATGGCGTCCCTGCCCGTGGTGGTGGCGTATGTCTTCCTGCAGCGCTACTTCGTTGCCGGGATCACCGCCGGGGCAAGCAAGGGATGAGCGCAGCAAGCCTCCCGGGCAGCTGGGAAGACCAACTCGCCTCCCTCCGCCGGCTTTCCGTGGAACACGGTGCCCACACCGTGGTGCTGCGGGACCCGCTGAATCTTTCATGGTTCACGGGAGCCAGGTGGCACGTGCCGCAGACGTTGAACACGGCCTGCTTCGACGTCGTGGTCTCCGGCCTTGCCGGACCGCAGGCCGCCGAAGAGGTGCGGATCGTCACGAATGCCATCGAGGCTCCACGGCTGCGGGACACCGAGTTCGCTGGCCGCACGGTGGAATTCGACGTCGTGGACTGGACCGAGGACCGGTCCACCCGGCTGCCCGCGGGCCCCGGTGTCCTGACGGACCAGCCCAACGGAATGGGCGCTGGCAGCATAGACGCACAGGCACCACTTGCCGCCATCCGCCGGATCCTCACCCCCGGCCAGCAGCACACCCTCACCGGGCTGTGCGCCGACCTCGCCCGCATCACCGGACGGGTCGTGGCCGCCATCAGGCCAGGCGAATCCGAGCAGCACATTGCCGGCCAACTGGCCGCAGCGCTGCTCGACGAAGGCATCGAGGCCGTGGCCCTGTTCGTGGGCTCCGACGAACGGATCGGCGCCCACCGCCACCCCCTTGCCACGGCGAAGCCGGTGCAGGACCGCGTGATGGTTGCCTGCTGCGGACGGCGGGGCGGCATGGTGGGATCAGTCACCAGGATGGTCTCCTTTTCACCGCTGGAGGCCGAAGCCGCCACGTACCACTCGCTACTGCGGGTGGAACAGGCCTTCCTTGACAACAGCACACCGGGCGCCGTCCTCAGTGAGGTTTTCGCCCTCGGGGCAGCCGCCTACGGCGAGAACGGCTTCGATCCTGGGGAGTGGCGCCGGCACCACCAGGGCGGCCTCACCGGCTTCAACCCGCGTGAACTGATCGCCAACCCGCGCACCAACCTTGAACTGGCCGAAGGCATGGCGCTGGGCTGGAACCCCTCAGGTGCAGGGTTCAAGGTCGAGGACACCGTGCTGGTCACCGCCGACGGTCCCCGGATCCTCACCACCGACGACGCCTGGCCCACCCTGGCCGTGGGTGGACGACCCCGCCCCGCCGTGCTGGAAATCCACTAGCCCAAGAAGAGAGAACACAATCGTGAACCTGAAATCAGCCCGACACCTGGTGAACGGGACCTGGCATTCCGCCGACAGTGCAAAGGACATTATCGATCCCGGAAACGGAATCACCATCGGTGAGGTGGCCTGGGGAACGGCGGACGATGCCACAAAAGCAGCCGACGCCGCTGCCGACGCGTTCGAGTCGTGGTCCCGGTCCACCGTACGCAACCGCGCCGACCTGCTCCGCAACGCAGCAGATCTGCTCGCCGAACGGCGCGATGAACTGGCCCACACCCTGGCCCTGGAAGCGGGCAAACGGCTCCCCGAAGCCCAGGGCGAAGTGGACTTCTCGGTCGAATACTTCCGCTGGTTCGCCGAGGAAGTCCGCCGCTCCACCGGAACCGTCAGCCCGCCCGAGCACCCGGGGCGCCGACACCTGAGCACCAGCAAGCCCATCGGTGTGGCACTGAGCCTCACACCGTGGAACTTCCCGGTGTCCATCCAGGCCCGCAAGCTCGCCGCCATGCTGGCCGCCGGCTGCACCGTGGTGGGACGGGTCTCCGAAAAGGCGCCGCTCGCGGCGACAGGGTTGTTCGAGGTCCTGCACGACGCCGGGTTCCCCGCCGGCGTCGTGAACCTCGTCCATGGTCCCTCCCGGGACATCACCGCTGCCCTGATCCGCCACCCGGCGGTGAGGGCCGTCAGTTTCACGGGTTCCACCGGCGTGGGACGGCAGATCATGGCCATGGCGTCCGAGCGTGTGGTCCGCCCCCTGCTGGAACTGGGCGGCAACGCACCATACATTGTGTTCGAAGATGCCGACCTGGACGCGGCGGTGGACGGCGCCGTTCTTGGACGGCTCCGCAACACCGGGCAATCCTGTGTTGCAGCCAACCGCTTCCTGGTCCACGAGAGCATCGCCGAGGAATTCGCGGCGAAGCTTGGGGCACGGTTCGACGCGATGTCCATCGGGCACGGCGTTCCCGACGACGGTTCCGCCGTTCCGGATCTTGGTCCGATGATCGACGCCGAGCGGGTGTCCGCCGTGCAGGCCCTGGTGGACGACGCCGTCGAACGCGGCGCCCGGCCGATCACCCAGCGGACGGAAGTTCCCGGCGGCGGGGCATTCATGGCCCCGGTGCTCCTGATGGACGTCCCGGACGACGCCGCTCTGGTCACCGAGGAGGTCTTCGGCCCGGCAGCCGGTGTTGTCACGTTCACCTCGGACGAGGACGCCATCCGAAAAGCCAATGCCACCGAGATGGGACTCGCAGCCTATGTCTGGAGCACCGATCCCAAGCGTGCCTGGAACGTCCCGGAACGGCTGGAAGCAGGCATCGTAGGGGTCAATGATCCCCTGCCGTCCGTGGCATTCGCGCCGATGGGCGGAGTCAAGCAATCCGGCCTCGGCCGGGAGGGATCAGACCTGGGCATCGCCGAGTTCGAGGAGGTCCAATACGTGGCCTGGAGGCCATAAGTGCTGACCACCGGACTGGTGCTGGCCGCCGTCGTCATGGGCGCTGGGATGCAGCGCATCACGGGAATGGGTTTCGCCCTGGTGGCCGCTCCGTTCCTGGTCCTGCTCCTCGGACCAGTGGAAGGAGTGGTGCTGGTCAACCTCTGCGGAGCCGTGACAGCAGGCGCCATCATCTTCCGGGTGGTCCGGGACATCGACTGGCGCCGGTACGCAGCATTGGCCGCGGCGGCGCTCCTCGGGATCATCCCGGCGGCGTTCCTGATCAGGCTGATACCGCCGGCCGTCCTGGAAATTTCGATCGGCGTCCTGCTGGCTGTCGGGCTGACCGTCCTGCTGGCACTGAAGTCGGCGAAGCTGCCGGCCCGCCGCCGCTACCTCTGGACGGCCGGAGGACTGAGTGGATTCATGAATACGGCAGCGGGCGTGGGCGGGCCAGCGGTGAGCATGTACTCCATCGCCACCGGCTGGAACCATCGTTCGTTCGCAGCCACGATGCAGCCCTACTTCTTCACCATTGGATGCTTCTCTTTGGTTACCAAGGCGATTACGGCTCCCGATACCTTCCCCATCCTCCCGTGGGGCATGTGGCTGGCTGTAGCCATCGCGTGCCTCGCGGGACTGGTTCTGGGCGACATCACTGCCAAGTACGTCCCCGCGAGGACCGCCCAACTACTACTGATAGTTCTCGCCTACCTTGGCTCTGCCGCAACTATCGTGCGGGGTGTCCTAGACATCCTGGTCTAGGACAGTGCACCGATGCCTCTCACTTTTTAGCAAGCTACCAATAACCCACCCACCCAGCCGGGACGGCTCACGCAAGGATTTCCTTGTCTGCCATCTCCCCGGAAGAAACGTTTTTCGTGTTTCGGCCGCCCGCAACGAGCCCATGATCCTCCCGCTCGCATAGCGGACGGTCGCGGGCCGGCGCCGGTCCGTACCAAGTTCTCCACGGGAACAGCAGTTGCGCTATCATCCTTAGCTGTCTTCAGCGCTCAGTGACCCATAAGTGATAGCGCAACGGGAACGGAGACAGGCTTTGTCGCGTCTTCCAGCAGGGGTGGACGCAGCCGTGGGAAAGTTGCTGTCATGGCAGCTTTCAGTCAGTCCGATGACCTCCGTGGAGCAGAATTCGTTGATGTGAACCTGCGGGGCGCCCGGTTCGTCCGGTCAGACCTGTCTGGCGCCGTGATGCGCGGGGTGGACGTGGCCGGGGCAGACATCGATGCGCCGTGGCTGTTCGATGGCGGGAACGTCTTGCGCGTCAACGGCGTGAATGTGATCCCCTTTGTCGAGGCCGAACTCAACCGCCGCTTTCCCGGCCGCGCCGAAAGGCGTGCCGGAGATCCGGACGGCCTCCGTGCCGCCTGGGCCATGCTTGAACGGACGTGGCGGGCGACGCTCGAGCGGGTCGCGGCGATGCCGGCCGGCACGGTCGATATCTCGGTGGATGGCGAGTGGTCCTTCACCCAGACACTGCGTCATTTGGTCATGGCCACCGACACGTGGCTTCGCAAGGCGGTCCTGGAGATCGAACAGCCTTATCACCCCATAGGTCAGCCAAACGTAGAGTACGGGACCGACGGTTACGATATGTCGGTGTTCGCGACGGACGCACCGTCGTTTTCCGAAGTGCTCCAGGTACGGGCCGGCCGGGGAGCCATGGTGCGCGGTTTCCTGGCCACTGTCACCCAGGACGAGCTGTCTGCGGCCCGCAAGAACCCCTGGGGCCCCGGGCAACCGGAGACTGTCCTGTCCTGCCTGCACACAATTCTCGATGAGGAGTGGGAGCACCACCGCTACGCCACCCGTGATCTGGAGGCGATCGAGGCGGGGTCCGACGCATAACCAGTGGCGCAACTCCTTATCGTGGCCCGGGTCCAGATCCCTGACCTACCGCTTCTCCCGCCACAGCAGCGACACCACAAACACCACCGCGCCCAGTCCCAGCATTACCAGCACCATGAGCCCCCAGTTGGCCTGGTTCACGCCGGTGCCGTAGAAGATGCCGATCAGCACGGTGGCCGCAATCGCCCCGACATACCGGCAGGTCTGGTAGATCCCGGCGGCCACCCCGCGCTCCTCCGGCCGGGTGGAGACATACATGCCCTGGCTCGAGGCGATGCTGACCACCCCGTACGGCACCCCCAGCAGCGCGGTCAGCGCCAGCACCAGCGGGATAGCAAACGACGCAGTCAGCAGCCACATCATGCCCGATGCCACCACAAGTAGTACGACGCCGGCAATCAGCACGCGCTTCACGCCGAACCGGTCGATCGCGCGGACCGCGACCGGCGTGACCACCACCGACATTGCTGCCAGCGGCAGCATCAGCACCCCCACGACGCCGGGACTGTAGCCCCCGGCTTCCTGCAGCAGCTGCGGCAGCCCGAAGAAGGCGAAGTAGTACACACCGCTGAAAACGGCGAAGCCCAGGTAGACCAGCAGGAGCGGGCGGTTGCGCCCCAGCAGGCGCAGGTCCAGGAACGGCGTGGCAAACCGCAACTCGCGCCAGGCAAACAGCGCAGCCAGCAACGTGCCCGCGCCGAGCAGCCACCAGCGGTAGTCCGGCAGCACGTTCAGCAGCGCCATCATCACCAGGACCATGGAGCCGACGAAGGCCAGGACGCCCGGAATGTCCGAGTCCCGCAGCAGCTCCGACGCCCGGCCGCGTTCACTGTCCTCGTCGGCCGGCGCGAACCGCCGGACCAGGAGGATTGCCACGAGCGACAACGGGACGTTGATCAGGAACAGGGCCTGCCAGCCGACGAAGCCCACCAGCAGTCCGCCCACCACCGGCCCGACGGCGGCCGCCGACGTGTTGGCCATCTGGATCCGCCCCAGCGGCCGGGTGGACTTCACGTTGGCCCGCTTCGCCAGCGCCCCGACCATCACGACGGCACTCGGGTAGGCAGTCGCCGTGCCGAGGGCCATAAAGGCGCGGGCCACGCAGAGCACCGCGAAGTTCGGCGCGAACGGGGCCAGCGCGCAGGTCACGGCCACCACGGCCATGCCGAGCATAAAGAGCCGCCGCGGACCGAAGCGGTCCGCCAGCCGGCCCATCAGCGGCTGGCCGGCCGCGGACGTGAGGTAGAAGGAGGTGATCACCCAGGTGACGGTGGCGACGTCGAGCCCGAAATCCGCGCGCAGCACCACCAGGGCGACGGCGATCATCGAGGAGTTCAGCGGGTTCAGGGCCGTGCCCAGGCTGAGTCCGGCGACGGCCAGGCCCGTCCGGGGAGAGTTGCTCACGGCAACAGTCTGTCCCACCCGGGGTTCCGGACACCAACTGCATGATGTTTGCGGCCGCGGCCAGCTGGCGAGGATGAAATGCACCAGGTCGTCGCGCCTGCCCCTGAAATGCCACACCTGGCTGCCGCCCGAAGATTGTCACACCGGCCGCGTAGTCTGCGTTCACGAGCTTGAACCGTCCGGCAGGGGATGACATGGCTGACCTGATCCACGAGGCAATCGGCAGGACGCCGTCCCCGCCTGGAGTTGCTGCCGCGGTCCCTGAATCATTCGCGCCGGATGACCCTGACCGGCCGGAATTACTGGCAGATAGCCAGCGGGTCACCGACGACGCCGTCCCGGACTACCTGCGCCGGCTGCGCCACTACGACTTGCTCACAGCCGGGCAGGAAGTGGAACTGGCACAAGAAATCGAGGCAGGGCTTTACGCGGAACAGCTCCTGGCGGACGGAAGATCGCGGCATAGTCAGGACATGGGCGAGCTCCGGACCATCGTCCTGCTGGGCAAACGCGCCGCCGATGTGCTGTTCCACGCCAACCTCCGGCTCGTAGTGTCGATCGCCAAGCACTACACCCACCTGGGCCTCGACTTTCTGGATTTGATCCAGGAGGGAAACCTGGGACTACACAGGGCCGTCCGCAAGTTCGACTTCACCAAGGGATTCCGATTCTCCACCCACGCCACGATGTACATCCGGAACGCCATCCTCAAGGCGCTGGCTGACCAGGCCCGTCTCATCCGGCTGCCGGTAGATGTCGCCGCGCAGGTGCAGAAACTCCGGTCGGCGCAACGGACGGCCGCAATGACAGGGACCGTGTGCAGTAATGAAGATCTTGCCCGGCTGACGGACAATTCGATCGGGAAGGTTGAGTATCTGCTGACCTTGGACAAGCCGATCTGTTCGCTGGACAGCCAAGTGCCCGACGGCAAAGGCGGAACCGAGGCCCTGGCCGAACAGCTGTGGATCTCTGCCGAGCCCGACGCGGTTGATTCGCTCTTCCATGAACAGCTGAAGGAACGGGTACATGCCGTACTCGACACGCTCGAGGAACGGGAGTCAGGGGTCATCGCGATGCGCTTCGGCATAACAGGCGGTGAGGGCGTGGCCCTGGCTGCGGCAGCGGAAGTTTGCGGCATGACCCGCGAACGCATCCGCCAGATCGAGGTCGCGGCGATGGAGAAGCTCAAGAACCCCTCCCGGTCCGACGCCCTGCGGGAGTACTACTTTGACGGCGAGATTTGACGGCGAGGCGACGGCTCCGGCGCGACGGGCTCCGGCGCGACGCTCCTGCCCAGTTGCTTCCACTCGCGCCCGCCGGCTCCCGCGGAATCCTGCGGTTCCCTGGCGACGAAACTGGTTCCGCAACCGAGCAACTGGGCGGGAACGTCGGCGCCCGGGGAGTGAGCACGTATGCAGCAACCCCGCCACTGAGCATGCTCAGCGGCGGCGTTTCGTGGTTGCGGGCCGGCAGAATCTTCGGGACATGGTGGCAGTCGGGGCGGCCACCTGCCAACGATTCGCCAAAGATGGCCGGGATGACGGTCTCGTACCGGCCATCTTTGTCGAATGGGTGCCCGCGACCGTCCGGGCTGCGGCTTAGGCTGGTCGCATGCCACCGACTCCGTCTCCGACACCGATCGAGGTCTTCGTGTACACCGGCCCCGCCGAGTGGTGGCAGATTCTTGCCGCTCTGGGGCCGCTGGCGGTGCTCCTGGGTGCCATCATCGCCGGGTTCATCGGATGGCGGACCCTGCAGCAGAAAGCTGAAGCGGACAACCGCGCCGAATGGTGGAAGCGGACCCAGTGGGCCCTGGACGCCGTCCACTCCGGGGACAGGAAGCGCGGCACCCTCGGGCTGAAAGTCCTCAAAGTCCTGGGTGAAAGCGAATTGGCCGGCGACGGAGAGCTCGCCGTCCTGGAAGCCGCATCGGAAAAGCCTCTCGGCCAGGCAGCACAGGCCCGTACGCCCCGCAACAATGGCGAAGACCACCAACCCGGCGAATCTGGAGGAGGACCGATGAGCGCGGCAACCCACCCGGACAAGCACGGCGCCCACGCCGCGCCCCCGAAAGTCGAACCGGAAGAAGCCTTCGACGACGACGACCGCGCCCTGCAGATCGCGGCAGCCCAGCTCCGCGAAGTCACGGACCGGCGGCTGGGCAAGGTGACCCCCGAATGGGTCAAGGCCCTCGCCCAGGGACAGCCCCCCGGGCATACTGCCTGAGCGCTCCAGTGCCAGCGGCTCCAAGGTGTCGACGTGCGGCTCCGGTTCAGGAGTCCAGGGCCGGCGCTGGATGCCGAGGGCCTTGGGAACCTGCACGTTCTCGTGGAAGTACGATCCCGTCCGCTCGGTGAGGATCCGGCGCATCAGGGAGAATCGGCTGTTATGCGCCGCATGAGATGCAGGGTGTCGGTGGCGCCCCAGAGTTCGGCGACTTTGCCGTTCTCGCCGGGGACGATGTCCGTGGCCTCGAATTCGACGCTCTTCCCGGTGCTGGGATACCGGCCTCCAGCACCTCCGTGTAGTACCGCCCTGCTGGTCCAATCCCATTCCGGGCGTTAACCTCCAAGCCATCAGGGCTCCTCCGAAACGTCACGCGGACCCCCTATCGTGGACGGGTTGCCGGCGCATTGCCGGCACCCGCTATCCAGGAGGATCCCTCGTATGCGCACCATCCTGACCGCCGCGACCGCCGTCGTTCTCACTGCCGCGGCAGCGGGATTCGCCGTCGCGGCCCCGTCCCCGGCGTCGGCGACGCCGGCAGCGTCCCGTACCCAGACGACGTCGAACGCCAGCACGCCGGGCGCCAGTAAAGGCCTGGACCTGCAGGCGCACCGCGGCGGGCGCGGCGAATGGACTGAGGAGTCCCTGGCCGCGTTCGGCAACTCCCTCAAGCTCGGCGTCACCACGCTCGAACTGGATACGCACCTGAGCGCGGACGGCAAGATCGTCGTCTGGCATGACGACTTCATCCAGCCGGACAAGTGCATCGACACCGCCCCAGCCACCGCGGGCGACATCCAGTTCCCCTATGTGGGAGACCGCGTCGCGGACCTCGCACTGGCACAGCTGAAGACCCTTGACTGCGGCTTCATGCAGCTGCCCAACTACCCCGGGCAGCAGGTCATCACGGGCAACCGGATGGCCGAGCTCAAGGATGTCTACCAGCTGGCCCGCGCGTACAAGGCGGACAAGGTCCGATTCAACGTCGAAACCAAGGTGGAAACCGGCAAGTCCGGCGGCGACGGCATGGTGGCCCTGACCCGCGCGGTGGTGGCCGAGATTCAGGCTTCCGGCATGAAGGACCGCACCACAGTCCAGTCCTTCGACTGGTCCTCGCTGAACCTGACCAAGGAAATCGACCCCTCTCTGGTCCTGGTGGCGCTGTCCGAAGGCGATGCCTGGACCCAGGCTGGCCAGCCCGGCAAGAGCCCGGACCTCGGCGGGATCGACATCGACGACTACAACGGTTCGCTGGCCCAGGCCGCCGCGGCACAGGGCTACAACGCCATCTCCCCCGCCTTCAGATCCGTCACCCCGGCCATGATCACCGAGGCGCACGACCGGAATCTGGGCGTCTTCCCGTGGACCGTGAACGCCCAGGCTGACATGGAGAACATGATCGGCCTCGGCGTTGACGGCATCATCACCGACTACCCCACCCGCCTGCGCACCCTCATGGCGCAGCGGGGCCTGGAGCTGCCGAAGGCCTACCAGCCCAAGGGCTAACGTTCAGGCTGGACAACGACGCCGGTCCGGGCGCCGTCGTCGTCACCTCCCCGGGCGAGCAACGCGACAGAGCAGCCGGCCGCCCCGGATAAGCTGGTTCCTAAGACAGGCAGAACGTGAGGTTCCTGGCCCCTAGCCCGCCACCCTCAGCTCGTGCCGCCGGCCGTAAGTGAAAGAGAGAGCATGCAAGTTTCAACCCTGGTTTGGGCCCTGACGATCGCCGGAATCGCGGGCCTGCTGGCCTTCGACTTCTTCTTCCACGTGCGGAAGGCGCACACACCCAGCCTGAAGGAATCGGCGATCTGGTCGTCCATCTACGTCAGCATCGCTCTGCTCTTCGGGCTCGGCGTCCTGGTCTTCGGCGGCGTCGAGATGGGAACGGAGTACTTCGCCGGCTATGTCACGGAGAAGGCCCTCTCTGTCGACAATCTCTTTGTCTTCCTCATCATCATGGCCAGCTTCCGGGTTCCCCGCGCCGATCAACAGAAGGTGCTGCTGTTCGGGATCGTGTTCTCGCTGATCGCCCGGACCGCGTTCATCTTCCTCGGCGCCGCCCTGATCAACAGCTTCTCCTGGGTCTTCTACATCTTCGGCCTCATCCTGCTGCTCACGGCCGGTAACCTGCTCCGGCCGGATTCGCACGACGACGACTCCGACGGGCTGATCGTCCGCCTGGCCAAGAAGTTCCTCCCCGCCTCCTCACACTACGACGGCGACAAGCTCTTCACGATCGAAAACGGCAAACGTGTCCTCACCCCGATGCTCCTGGTGATGCTGGCCATCGGCGGGACAGACATCCTGTTTGCGCTCGATTCGATACCGGCGATCTTCGGCCTGACCCAGAACGTTTTTGTCGTCTTCACCGCCACGGCGTTCTCGCTGATGGGCCTGCGGCAGCTGTTCTTCCTGATCGACGGCCTGTTGGACCGGCTGATCTACCTCTCCTACGGCCTCGCCGCCGTCCTCGGATTCATCGGGGTAAAACTGGTCCTGCACGCCCTCCACGAGAACACCCTGCCGTTCATCAACGACGGCGAACACGTCAAGGTCCTTGAGATCAGCACCGGCGCCTCGCTCCTGGTGATCCTTGGAGTCCTCACCGTCACTGTCCTGGCTTCCATCTTCAGTCCCAAGGGCAAGGCCAAGAACGCCGTCTCCGGTGCCAAGCGGCACGCCACCGATTACCTGGACCTCAACTACGAAACCGACATCGTGGAGCGGGACAGGATCTTCACCAAGATGGTCGGTGAAGAAGAACAGCTGCGGAAGCTGCCGGAGAAGTACAAGCGACTCATCCACGATGAAACCGAGTTCATGGATCTGCTGCACCGTGCCCACACCGAGCACGACCAGGCCCTCCAGCGGGAGGAACAGCGCTAGGAGCCTGCTGATTTAATCCGGCGGGTTAAGGCGCGGCTGGCCGCGGTTGGCAGTGTCGTTGGTTCGCCGGTGGTCCAGGTCCGAGGCGGTGGGATGCCCGGGCCCAGGGACATGCCCCGCGCCGGGGCCGGCGGGTGGACATAGTCCGGTTATGCCCAGTCCCTGCCGGGAGGACTGGGCATGTCCTCCCGGCGGAGCAGCCCGGGTTCCCGCCGCCGGACCCACGCGCCGCCTGGCTCCCCGCCGCCGGACCCACCCAACGCCTGACCGGGCCAACGCCTGACCGGGCCGGGCGGCGGGCGTGCCGTGACGGTCCTGCCCAGTTACTTCGGCGCCCGGAGCCAAACGCGCCCGGGAATCCAGGCTTTGCGCGGGGCGGCAGGCGGCCGGGCGGCAGGCAACCGGGAAGGAGCGCTCCCGAGGGCCGCCAGCGACCGGCCAAGCACCCGAAAATGTACTCTCCCGCCCGCTGCCTGCGCCCGGCCAAGCGCCCGGAAATGCCCACCGGACGGGACATGTCCCGCGCCGGGGCCGGCGGGTGGACATACTCCGGTTATGTCCGGTCCCGGGCGCGGGGACTGGGCATGTCCTCCCGGCGGAGCAGCCTGGCTCCCCGCCGCCGGACCCACCCAACGCCTGACCGGGCCAACGCCTGACCGGGCCGGGCGGCGGGCGTGCCGTGACGGTCCTGCCCAGTTACTTCGGCGCCCGGAGCCAAACGCGCCCGGGAATCCAGGCTTTGCGCGGGGCGGCAGGCGGCCGGGCGGCAGGCAACCGGGAAGGAGCGCTCCCGAGGGCCGCCAGCGACCGGCCAAGCACCCGAAAATGTACTCTCCCGCCAGCTGCCAGCGCCCGGCCGCGTCCACCCGCAGTCGGACATGCGGTCAGGACCGGCGGGCAATGACGTCGAAGATGTGCCAGTGCTTGGGCCCCCGGAACGACTGCCCGTCGTCGTCGCATACCTCGAACTTCAGGATCTCCAGGCCGTCGAAGAGTTGCCGTGCCTCCACGTCCGTGTGGAAGTTCCATTCCGTAATGTCCGCCCAGGAATCCCGGTCGCCGAAGAGGTTCACGGCGATGATGCCGGCGGGAAGGAGCGAGGTGAGCAGCATCCGCCAGAAGCCTTCGAAGTGCTCTGGGCGGATAAAGGGCAGCGAATAGCCGGCGAAGATGAGGTCCGCCGGCGGGAGTGCTCGCAGGTCCTGGAACGCCCGCACCTCGATGCTGAGCCGGCCGTCCGTGTCCGCCGGAGCGATCCGCAGGAGCCGCTCCCTGGTGTCCGGTAGCGAGTCCACAGCATACACGCGCCAGCCATTCTCCAGCAGGGCCAGCGTTTCCTTCCCGGCGCCGCAGCCCAAGTCGATGGCGAGCCGTCCGGTTCCCGGGCCGGCGAGTGCCATGGCGTCGAGGCAGAGGGAGCGCACGGGACGGGTCGCCTGGGCTGCATTGTAGTCCGCCCATACTTTGTTCCCCGCGAGGCTTTCCACAGGATCAGTTTTCCACTTGGGTGCCGGCGGAGCCACACCTGGCTCTTAGCTGTTGAGCTTCGCGACCGTCATCAGGATGGCCGAGTCCTCTTCCGCCTCCAGGCTATGCAGCCCGTCGGGCACGATCAGGAGGTCGCCGGCTTTCCCCTGCCAGGATTCCTTGCCGGCTTTTAGCCGGACACAGCCCCGCAGCACAAACACGGTGGCTTCGCCCGGGTTCTGGTGCTCGCTCAGCTGCGTGCCGGCTTTGAACGCCATGACAGTCTGGCGGAGGACTTTCTCGTGCCCGCCAAACACTGTGTCCGCGGCCCTGCCGCTTCCCGCCGCGAGGGCAGCCGCTATTTGCTGACGGGCCAGGGCCTCGATCGATATCTTCTGCATGAGGCCACCGTACCCACAATCGCCTTCGCTGCCGAGTGCCGTTCGTCCCGATCGAGTGTCCCGATCAATAGCCGAGGAGGGAAATGTACCGCCACCCGCCGGCGACTCGCTCAATACACCACCCTGAAGTTGCTGAACGCCCCCGTCGCCCGGGAGATCGACTCGTCCACGTTCTCCACCCGGCCCGGTGCCTCCGGCGATCGCAGCCAGCGCCGGAGCTCAAGTACCGCCATCTGAGGTCCCTCCGCCACGATGCCCACCGAACCGCCGTCGTTATTCCTCACCGTGCCCGTCAGCCCCAATTCCTCGGCCTTGCGCACCGTCCAGTAGCGGAACCCGACGGCCTGCACCACACCGTCCACCGTCGCCGTCAGCCGAACCCATTCCCCGGAATCCCTCGCTGGAAACTCAGCCATGTTCCCAATGTAGCGCCGGAGGCGGGCGACGCCACCAGGGGTGGCGGGAATCGGACAAGGGGACTTTTGCCCCTTACTACCCGCCGGTCCCAGCAGTCAGGCTGGTCAGGAGCATTACGGGGACTTGTCGAGCAAACGGCATCGCACAAGGACGTGCCCCAACCGCCTCCGGCGGCGCTACTGCCCGAAAGGACACAACGATGGCAGGACAATTCGAAATCTTCACGGACGCTGAGGCGAACGTCCGGTTCCGCCTGCTCGGAGCGGACGGAAGCGTACTGGCCATTTCCAAGGCCTATGACGACAAACGGGCAGCCGCGGAGGGCATCATGGAAGTGCGCGAGTGCGCCGGCACCGGCCTGATCAAGGAGGCCCGCTCCAACGTCTGGGGCGGGATTGGCCGGACCCGCAAAGGCCTGCCGACGCCGGCACACCGCCGGCACCGGCACTTCCCCGCCGTTTAGGCGGGGCATCGAGAAGACGGCCGCACGGGACGGCATAGTCGGGAGCAGTCATGGACGAAGCGCGGGTCCACATCAGCGGCTTCCGCATGGACTTCGGCGACACCACGGTGGTCCGCGACCTGTCCTTCGACGTGCACGCCGGCGAGACGTTCGGCTTCCTGGGCAGCAACGGCTCCGGGAAGACGACGACCATCCGCGCCCTGCTCGGCATCTACGAACCCACCGCCGGAATCCTGCACATCAACGGCCGGGACTTCAAGCCCGAGCACGGCGACCGGCTGGGCTACCTCCCCGAAGAGCGCGGGCTCTACAAGAAGGAAAAGGTCCTCGACATCATGACCTACTTCGGCCGGCTCAAGGGGATGGACCGGCGCGTCGCCAGGCAATGGTCGCTCGAATACCTGGACCGGGTGGCCCTGGCGGACAAGTCCGGACTGTTGCTGGACAAGCTCTCCAGCGGGCAGCAGCAAAAGGTCCAGCTCGGCGTCACCATCATGAACAACCCCGAACTGCTGATCCTGGACGAGCCGACCAAGGGCTTCGACCCGGTCAACCGGCGCCTGCTGATGGACATCATTGCCGAGCAGAAACAGGCCGGCGCCACGGTGGTCATGGTGACCCACCAGATGGAAGAGGTGGAACGGCTCTGCGACCGCGTCATCCTGCTCAAGGACGGTACCGCCGAGGCCTACGGCACCATCGACGAGGTGCAGAACAAGTACGGCGGCCGGATCATCCGGATCAAACACAGCGGCACCATCCCGCCGTCGCCGCACTACGCGGTGATGCTCCAGGAGACCTACTACGCGGAACTTTCCGTCACCGACTCCAGCGATGAGGCCAGCATCCTGAAGGACCTGATCGACGCCGGCGTGACCGTCCGCAGCTTCACCACCACCAAGGTTTCGCTCGAGGACATCTTCATCCGGGTCTACGGCGACCAGAACAAGCCCTCGACGTCGGCGTCGGACTCCGCGCCTGGGTCCGCCGGCGGCGGACCCGCTTCGGACGGACCCGCTTCGGACGGATCCGCTTCGGGGGGACCCGCCGGTACGGCGCCCGCCCTCGCACGGGACGGCGCGTAGCCATGGCGCAGCGCAATCTCGGCACGGTCATCGGCTTCGAGTTCATCCGCACCGTGACCAAGCGGCGGTTCTGGATCGGTACCCTGGCCGTCCCCGTTATGATCGCGATCGTGTTCGGGCTGATCTTCCTGAGCAACTCCACCACGGACACCGCGGCCGAGGCCCAGAAGAACGCCCAGTTCACCATCTCCTATACTGACGCCTCCGGGCTGATCAACGCCGAGGTCGCCGCCGTCTTCGGCGCACGCACGGCGGACTCCCCGGATGCCGGGATCCGGGCGGTGCAGTCAAGGGCTGTGGACGCCTACTTCGACTTTCCCGCGAATCCCGAAACCACGGCCGTGCGCGTCTATGGACACGACCAGGGGATCTTCGAGAACGGCAAGTACGCCGCCGTCGCGCAGGCCATGCTGACCGGCGCCGTCGAACAGAAAGTCGGCTCCCCGCAACTCTCCACCCTCGCCGCCGGCAAGGCGCAGATCGAGACTGTCACGTACGACGGCAGCCAGGAATCCGGCGGCCTGGGCACCGTGATCCCGCCGCTGATCTTCCTGGTCACCTTCTACGGGCTGATCGTGCTCCTCGCCGGCCAGATGCTCAATTCCACCCTGGAGGAGAAGGAAAACCGTGTCACTGAAATGATTCTGACCACGCTGAAGCCCACCACCCTGATCGCGGGCAAAGTGATCGCCATCTTCGCGATCGGCCTCGTGCAGATGATCGTCTTCATCTCCCCGATCGTGATCGGCCGGGTCTTCTTCCCCGATGAACTGAGCCTCTCCGCCCTGGACCTGCCCCCGCTGACGTTCGACCCGCTCCGGATGAGCATCGGCTTCCTGATCCTCGTCGGCGGCTTCGCTCTGTTCACCACCACGCTTGTGGCAATCGGCGCCGTGATGCCCACCGCCAAGGAAGCCGGAAACTTCATGGGCGTGATGATGGCGCTGATCTTCGTGCCGTTCTACGCCGTGGCCCTGGTGATCTCGGACCCGCACGCGATCATCGTGCAGATCTTCACATACTTCCCGTTCTCCTCCCCCGTGACGGCACTGCTGCGCAACGGCTTCGGCTCACTGAACCTGTTCGAGGCGGGAATCGTGATCGTCATCCTCTTCGTCGGCGCCGCGATTATGCTCCGCCTCGCCGTCAGGCTCTTCCAGTACGGCTCGATTTCCTACACCTCGAAGGTCAACATCCGCACCGCGCTGCGGGCAGGATCGCGGCCCGCCGCCGCGGATACGACGCCGACGCCGGCCCCCTGAGTTACGCCGGTGCCCCGAGTTTTCGGGGGTGCCTACTGGGCTGTCTGCAGGCTTGCGAGGAACTTCCTGATCTCCTCCGCCATGCGTTTCGCCTGGGTCCAGTGCAGGTAGTGGCCGGCGGCGAGGGGGATGATCTCGTGGCGTTTGACGTTCTTCAGCAGGTTCTTCAGCGTCTCCGTTTTCGTGGCCTCCTCCGGCGATCCGGCCCCGGCGACGAACGTCAGCACGGGCAGTACATCGGGATAGCTGACTCCCCGGAGGTCCGAGGCGTTGTTCCCGATCCTCGCCGTCTCATCGGCAACGGCCGCGTTGCCGAAATTCCAGCTCATCATCAGCCGCATGCGTTCGCGTTCCTCCGCGGTAAACGCGTCGCCGTCCGGTTCCGCCAGTCCCGGCGCGACCGCGAGGATGTTCCGGACCACGCCCGTGACGGACAGGATCCGCGCCAGGCCGACGCCACCGGATTGCACCTCAACGGGTCCGCTCTTGGCCGCCGGCACGGTGAGGTCGATCCCGATCACGGCCGACACGTCCGCGGGGTACCGGTTTGTGTAGTCCAGCATGTAGAAACCGGCGATCGAATGCCCGGCCAGGACGTACGGCCGGGTGACATTGATCTTTCCGAGCACCTCGTGGAGCTCGGAGTTGATGTTCTTGTTGGTCCGCTCGCTGGCGCTCAGGTCGCTGTAGCCGTAGCCGAATCCCTCCACAACGGTGACGTTGAAGTCGCCCAACTCCCGGATCAGCGGGGCAAAGTCCAGCGCGGGGGCAGCCGTGCCCAGGCCGCTGACGAGCACAATCGACTGGCCCGCATGGCCGTTGCGGTACACGTTGACCGATCCGCCGGTGATCGCGATTCTTTCGCCGTAGGGGGTGATGCTGGCCCGCTCCTGCCGCTCAAGGAACAGGTTGGCCGCCGTCGAGACCATCCCCACCCCGACGGCGATCAGGGCCGCCGTCGCGAGGGCCCTTAGTACTCTCCGGCGCTTCCTCGGACGGCCTCCGGCAGCGGGTTTGGCGGCGGCTCTGGCGGCGGAATCCTCAGCGGAGTCCGTTGAGGAAGCGTCCCTGCGACGACGATTGATCCTCATGGCAGCCCTTTCAATGCCTAGTGCCAGAACGAAAGCCTCACGGCCGCGCGTCGTGCTTGGCTGCCTTCCAGAGAAGGACGCCCAGCCCTGCTGTCACCGGCGTCCAGATCATTCGTTCAACCAACGACGGCGACGCGAGATTCGCCGCTGCCCCGACGGCCATCAGTCCAGCCGTCCCGGACATCACCCGCCGGCGCAGGGCGGGCGCCGCCAACGAGGTTCCGGCTGCTGCTGCAAGCATTATGTACACCCCTGACGCTGCTGCGCTACCACTTCGGAAGGAATCGGGAAGGACACCGGGATGCGCTCCGCCGTAGGCAGCCGCACCCCACGGCGCCCCCAGGGCGAGAGCCCCTTGAAAGCCGGCCACTCCGAGGAGGAGCACGGCCGCCGCCTTCCCGGCACGGCTCGCAGGCTCCCGGGCGAGCAAATCCTTTCGATCCATCACAGATCCTCCTGAGTCGCGATCACAGCTTCCATTTCTATCTTCCAGATATACACTATCTGCTAGATACATTAGCCCCGCCAGCCCGCCCTGGCCAGCAGATTCGCACCAGCCGTTTCACGAAGGAGCACCGATGGCACGCTCGGACCAGACCCAGACCGCTGTTCTTGGCGCGCTCAGCATCATGCCCATGTCGGGCTACGCACTCCGGGAAGAATTCAAGAACACCCTGGGGCACTTTTGGAGCGAGAGTTTCGGGCAGATCTATCCGGCGCTGGGGGAACTTCGGCGCGAAGGGCTGGTGGAGCGCCAGGATGGTGCCGGCGACCGGTCCCCGCGCTACGGCATCACGGCCGCCGGCTCTGCCCGGCTCCGTGCATTGCTGGCCGAACCGCCCCAGCAGGGCAAGCCTCGAAACGGCGTGCTCCTGCGCCTCTTCTTCGGGCACCAGCTTGGTCCGGAGGCGTGCCGCCAGCTGGTGCTCGGGGCGCGAGCCGTGGCCGAACGGCAGCTTGCCGCCATGAACGAGGCCCGGTCCGAGTTGGCGGGGGGCGAGCTGGGCGGGAACACCCCGTATGCGCGGATCACCATCGCGGCCGGCGAGCATTCCGCCCGGGCCACGATCGATTGGGCGAGGGACGCGCTGGCGATCCTGGCCAACCTTGACGAGGCGCCGGGTTTTTCACCGGCGGCCTCTCCGCCGGCCTCTCCGACGGCCGAAGCGACGTAGTCATTGTCCGGAGATCCCGGTATTCCATCCCTGCCGCGGGAACCATGCCGTGACGCCAGCCACGTTGACACCGCACGGATTTCAGTTGCCCGCGGAAGCTTGCTAGAGCTTAAGGCAAGCAAGAGTTCCTGATCCCAGCCATCCCGTTCCTGGCCATGGCACTCGCCGTGGCCGCCGGGCTCGTCCTGTCCTGGCTGCTGCGCCGGATTGTGCTCCGGCTCAACCACAAGCAGACCGAGTTGCGGGAGACGTCGAGGGTGGCCCGGCTTCCGCTGCGCTTGGCGCTCTGTCTTATCGGTGTCCGGATTGCGTTGGCGATGACCACCGAGGACGTCCAATGGCGCCGCAACGTGGACCATGTCCTGCTGATTGCCCTCATCGCGTCCCTGGCCTGGCTGGCCATTGCCGTGCTGCTGATCATCGAGGCCATGGTCCTGGACCGCTACCGGGTGGATGTGGCGGATAACCGCCGTGCCCGGCGGCTCCGCACCCAGGTAATCCTCGCCCGGCGGATCGCCGTCGCAGTGATCTCGGTGGTTGCCCTCGGCAGCATGATGCTGACCTTCCCCGCGATCCAGGCCCTCGGCGCCGGACTGCTGGCCTCCGCCGGCGTGATCTCGATCGTGGCCGGCCTCGCGGCGCAGACCTCGCTGGTCAACGTTTTCGCCGGCATCCAGCTCGCTTTCACGGACGCAATCCGGGTGGACGACGTCGTGGTGGTGCAGAAGGAGTGGGGCCGGATCGAGGAGATCACCCTGACCTACGTGGTGGTCCACATCTGGGACGACCGCCGGCTGATCCTGCCCTCCACGTACTTCACTACCACGCCGTTCGAGAACTGGACCCGGCGGCAGTCCGAGGTTATGGGCACCGTGGAATTCGACCTCGACTGGCGCGCCCCTGTCGACCAGATGCGCACCGAGCTGAAGAAGGTCCTCGCCGGAACCGGGCTCTGGGACGAGCGCGTGGGCATCCTCCAGATCACCGACGCGACGGCGGGCTTCGTCCGGGTCCGCATCCTGGTCAGCGCCGCGGACAGCGCCTCGCTCTTTGACCTTCGCTGCCTGATCCGCGAGGAACTCGTGCTGTTCCTGCAGCTGGACCACCCGACGGCGCTCCCCCACGTCCGGCTCGAATCGCTGCCGTCCGCCGCGGCAGAGTCCCCTGCCTCCGGTTCGGCGGCCAAGCGCCCCGGCAAGGTCTCCGCCGCCGATGAGCAGCCCCGGCACCACGCGGATCCGCAGGATTCCCAGCTGTTCACCGGCTCGATCGAGGCCGTGGAACGCTCGCGGGCATTCGCCGGCCCCGGCGAGGACGTGTTTGAGGACCGGGACAAGACCATCGCCTCGCAGAACTAGCGGCCGCAGAACCGCTACCTCGGGCTGAGACACACCGGGGTGCAGACTAGACCGCTACCACCCAGATGGCTCCGGACGCCGACGCACCAAGATCGATGTCCCGGTCACGCCCCTGGAGGCGGATCGTGGTGACGTCCGCGTACGGACGGTGTTCCCGGACGGAAAGCCGTGTATCCGGCGCGAGTCCAAGTTCGGTGAAGTACCGCAGCATGTCCGGATCCGCATCAGAAATGCGGGTAATGGCGACAGCCCGGCCAATGACCGCGGCGGTGAGCCGCGTTGCGGCCGGCAGATGTGGCCGGCCATCGGCAGTTGGTATCGGATCGCCGTGTGGATCCCGCGTCGGATGCCCGAGTTTCTGATCAATGCGCTCGATCAGCTTGTCGGAGACGGCATGTTCGAGTACCTCGGCCTCGTCGTGGACCTCGTCCCAGCCGTAGCCCAGCATCTGGACCAGGAATGTTTCCAGGAGCCGGTGCCGGCGGACCATCGCGACGGCGTCGTTCCGTCCCGCATCAGTCAGCCCGATACTCCCGTACGGTGCGTGGGTCACGAGGCCCTGCTTGACCAGCTTCTTGACCCCGTCCGACACGGTGGAAGGCCTGACGCCCAGACGCTCGGCCATCGCACCGACGGTCATTGGGGTTGCGGACCACTCCGTGGCTGACCAGATGAGCTTGAGGTAGTCCTGGGCTGAGGGGGACAAATCCGAGACCGGCATGCCACCCATGGTAGCAAGCCGGAGCAGAATGTTAGGCTAAGCGAACAATATTGTTTGCTCGATGAATCGATGGGAATTGGCATGCCGAAAAATCTCTCGGAGCAGTTACCGAGCAGGCGGTCCATGCTGTCGGGGGCTGCCGCTTTCGCCGCCGTCCCGGCTTTTTCCGCGCTTCTGCCCCAGGCATCCGGCGGTCATGACCAGCACGGCGCGGCAGGGAACGGCGGCCAGTACGCCACGCCGTCGGGCCCCGACACGGCGGCGGGCGGACAACCGGGCGGCGGGACCCCCGGGACCAGTCCCACGGCGATGACCAACCACGCCGGCCACGCCGGCTTCGCGGGCGGGTCCGTTCTGCCGGAGCGTGCCGGCATCGACCCCACCGCCATCCTGCGCGACTTCGACCGCGGAAAGACCAGCACGCTGCCGGACGGCCGGACACTGCGCGAATGGGACATCGTGGCGGTGGACAAGGACTTCGAGATCGCCCCCGGCATCATCTTCAAGGGGTGGAGCTACAACGGCCGCATCCCGGGCCCGACGCTGTGGGCGCGGGAGGGCGACGAGCTGCGCATCCACTTCACGAACGCCGGAGCACACCCGCACACGATCCACTTCCACGGCATCCACCGGGCCACCATGGACGGCACGCCGGGGATCGGCGCGGGGTCCATTGCCCCGGGGCAGAGCTTCACCTATGAATTCGATGCCACACCGTTCGGCACGCACCTGTACCACTGCCACCAGTCGCCGCTGGCCCCGCACATCGCGAAAGGCCTCTACGGCGGCTTCATCATCGAGCCCAAGGAGGGCCGGCCAAAAGCCGACGACGAGATGGTGATGGTCATGAACGGCTACAACACCGACGGCGGGGATGACAATGAGTTCTACTCCGTCAACGGCCTCCCGTTCCACTTCATGGACTTCCCTGTCAAGGTCAAGCAGCACGAACTGGTGCGCATCCATCTGATCAATGTCCTCGAATACGACCCGATCAACTCGTTCCACGTGCACGGCAACTTCTTCCACTACTACCCCACCGGGACCATGCTGACGCCCAGCGAGTACACGGACACCATCTCCCAGGTCCAGGGCCAGCGCGGCATCGTGGAACTCCGCTTCCCCCACCCGGGCAAGTACATGTTCCACGCCCACAAGACCGAGTTCGCCGAGCTGGGCTGGATGGGCTTCTTCGAGGTGGGCGCATCATGACGGTCAAAGACACCACAACGGCCACGCCCACGACGGCGGAACCCGCGCCGGGGCGGGGGCGGCCACCGGCCCCCCGCTGGCTGCTCGGTTTCGGGCCGCTGGTCCTGATCGCGATCGTGCTGGGCCTGTTTTCACTCCTGAACGCGCCGGGACTCTCCAAACTGTCCGAAGGCATTCCGCCCAAGGAGGAGATCGCCGTCGAGGACATCCGGCTGACGCCCGGCCAGATCTCCATCACCGTCCGCAATGAGGGGCCGGATCCGGTGGCGATCGCCCAGGTCAACGTCTCTGACTACTACGCCATGTTTACGCAAACGCGCGAAACCATGGCACCGCTGGAATCCTCCACCCTCGCCGTCGCCTACAACTGGGTCGACGGCGACCCCTACGAGATTGCCCTCGTGACCACCACGGGGGGCAAAATCCTCGCTGAGATCGCAGCGGCGGCCCCGAGTCCGGAACGCGGCAGCCAATTCTTCGGACTCATGACACTGCTCGGCGTCTATGTCGGAGTGATCCCGGTAGCCCTGGGGATGCTATGGATGCCGTTCGTGCGCCGCTCCTCCGCAGCGTGGGTCCGGGTCCTGCTGGGAGTCACCGTTGGGCTGCTCGCCTTCCTGGCCCTCGACGCGACGCTGGAAGCCGTGGAGCTCGTGGCCAACAACGGCGCCTTCGGCGGGACCATCGTGGTATTCCTCGGCGCCCTGACCGCCTACCTGGTCCTCGAAGGAACGGACGCCTGGATGCGCCGGCACCAGAACGTTGGCGACGCCGGCCGGCCGGAGGCTCTGCCCCCTCGGCGCCTCGCCCTGCTGATCGCCATCGGCATCGGGCTCCACAACCTCGGCGAGGGACTCGCCATCGGCTCCGCCTACGCGGTGGGCTCCCTGGCCCTGGGGGCCTCACTGATTGTCGGCTTCGCCATCCACAACACCACCGAGGGCCTGGCCATCGTCACCCCGCTCGCCAAGGAACCGCCCGGGCTCGGACGGCTGGCGCTGCTCGGGCTCATCGCCGGGGCTCCCGCCGTCGCCGGTGCCCTCGTCGGAGCCACTGTCTTCCAGCCCGCTCTTTCGGCGTTCCTGTTGGGCGTCGGCGCCGGAGCGGTGGCCCAAGTAGCAGTTAAACTCCTCCCCCTGCTGAAGGACCGGCAGGGGAAGACCTTCACCGCGCTCACCACCCTTGGCATCATCCTGGGACTGGCAGTGATGTTTGTGACAGGGCTGCTGGTCCAGGCCTAGGCCCGCAGTGGCCCGGGCTGGCGCTCCCAAGGACACCGGGCCTGCCGGTGACCCTGCAGCCGGACGCGCACGCCGGCCGCATCCGCACCTGGTCAGTCGTGGGCGGGTTCGCCGGTGACTTTGTGGTCCGCGTGGTTCAGGCCTTCCACGATGAGGCGGGTGAGGTGTCCGTCGGTGATGCTATAAACGACGCGGCGGCTCTCTTTTTGGGTGGTGACCAGTCCGCTGAAGCGCAGCTTGGCCAGGTGCTGGCTGACGGAGGTCCGGGATGCCCCGGTCCGCTGCACCAGGGACGTCACATCGGAGGATTCCTGGGTCAGGAGCCAGAGGATATGCAGGCGGGTGGGGTCCGAAAGCATCCGGAACGTGGCGGTGGCGGTGTCGAGACGCCGGGCGTCGGGAGCAACGGGGTGGTGCAGGCTGGGTGCGTTGGTGCGTTGGATGCTGTCCACCCGATCACCCTTTCGTGGTTGCCGGCGCGGAGCCAGTCCTGGATGTTGCGGGCCAGAGTCTCAGGGCCGCCACGGTACTGATTGTAGCCACCGCCGCGAGGATGGCGGCCGCGGCGGGCTGGCCGGCAGCGGCTCCGATCCACCCGGCGACGGGGTAGGTGATGATGAAGCAGGCGTGGGAGAGGGAGAACTGGGCGGTGAAGATGTAGGACCGGGTGCTGTCCGTCGCGGCGCGGCGCAGCAGCCGGGCAGCAGGTGTGTTAATCATCGATGTTCCGGCGCCCAGGACAACCCACAGGCCCAGCAGCACAGGCCAGGGCCCGGACACGGCGAGCAGCACATACGTCCCGGCCAGACCGAGGGAGAGCAGCACCGCCCCGGCCGCCATGAAGCCGCGATCCGGTGCGCTGTCCAGAATCCTGGGGACGGCGAGGGCGATGACCATGGATCCGGCGCCGAAACAGGCCAGGGCGATGGCGACGTCGGCGTTGGACCCGCCGAAGAGTTCCCGGGCGTAGACCACGGTGTTGACCAGCACCAATGCCGTGGCGGCCGCCACGGCGAGGTTCAGTGCCATGAGCCCCCGCAATTCCGGGGTCCCGGCAAATATCCGGGCGCCCAGGGTGGTGCGGTGCCACAGACTCCCCTCCAGCGGTGCAGCATGCGCAGCCGGCAGCCTGGTGGTGACGACCAGTGCCGCTGAGAACAGGAACCCGGCCACGGTTCCCAGGAACAACTCGTGGAAGGACAGCACCGTCAGCAGCGCCGCCGCCAGGGCCGGGCTGGCCAGGGATTCCAGGTCGTAGGCCAGGCGGGAGAGTGACAGGGCCCTCGTGTAGTGCCGCTCATCGGGCAACACGGCCGGGATCAGGGCCTGGAAGGCCGGAGTAAAGGTAGCCGAGGCGCTCTGCAGCACGAAGACCAACACATAGATCTGCCACGCTTGGTCCACCATCGGCAGCATGAGCGCGATGCCCGCCCGGATCAGATCCGCGCCGACCAGCACGGCCTTTTTAGGCAGCCGCTCCACCAGGGCCGCCATCAGGGGTGCAATGAAGACATAGGCCAGCATTTTGATCGTCAGCGCTGTGCCGAGAACGGCCCCGGCCTGACCGCCTGCGAGGTCAAAGGCCAGCAGGCCCAGCGCCACCGTGAGAAGACCGGTGCCGAGCAGGGCCACGATCTGCGCCGAAAAGAGCTTCCGGTAGGCAGGAACACGCAGGACTTCAATCAACGGGACTCCTCGGGTCGACGCGAAAACTCAACAAGTGCTTACGTATGCACACAAAAGACTAGCCCATCATTCCCGCACCGGTCTCCCCGGAACCCGTTCAACCACCCCGAACGGCCGGCGCTAGCCTGGCGCCGGCCCTAACACCAACACCGGGCCGCTCATCCGGGCCCGGGGCCGTGGAGCGCATCAAACCAGCACGCAATTGATTGAGTACACCCCTGCATGTACTTTGGAATCATGGAAACCCTCACGCACGCCCCGGTGCTGGCCCGGTTCGGCTTCGCCGTGTCCGATCCGACCAGGGCCCGGATACTCCTGGCCCTCGCTGACGCGCCCGCCCACCCGTCGGACCTCGCCGATTCCCTCGGAGTTTCACGGCAGAGCATGTCCAACCACCTGACATGCCTGCGTGGCTGCGGGCTGGTGGTTGCCGTCCCCGACGGCCGGCGGAACCGGTACGAGCTCGCCGACGCCCGGCTGGGCCACGCGATCCGGGACCTGATCGGCGTCGTCCTGGCCGTGGACCCGGCCTGCTGCGCCCCCGACGGGACGTGCCTGGCATGACGGCGCTCGATCTGGCGCCCGCAACAGACCGCCGCGCCGTGCTCAGCAGGCGTATCCGGATCTTGGCCGCCGCAACCATCAGCTACAACGTCATCGAAGCCATAGCCGCACTCTGGGCCGGCGGCGCGGCCGACTCGTCGGCGCTGATCGGCTTCGGCCTGGACTCCGTGATCGAGGTGGCGTCCGCCGTCGCCCTGTCCTGGCAGTTTGCCGCCAAGGACCCCGAACGGCGCGAGCACCTGACCCTGCGGATCATCGCCATCTCCTTCTTCGCCCTCGCCGCCTTCGTCACCCTTGACTCCGTGACGTCCCTGGCCGGCGGCGGCGAGGCACGGCATTCCACGCCGGGCATCGTGATCGCGGCCCTGAGCCTGGCCATCATGCCCGGGCTGTCCTGGCTGCAGCGCCGCGCCGGCCGCGAACTCGGCTCCCGGACGGCGGTGGCCGACTCCAAACAGACCCTGCTCTGCACCTACCTCTCCGCGGTGCTGCTCGCCGGGCTCGTGCTGAACAGCACCCTGGGCTGGTGGTGGGCCGACGCCGGCGCCGCCCTGGTCATCGCCGTCATCGCCATCCGCGAAGGCATCAACGCCTGGAAGGGCGACGTCTGCTGCACCGTTCCCCACAGTGCAGTCCCGTCCGCAGCGGCAGCAACCGGCGCCGAACCGGACCGCTGCTGTTCCGCCCCGGCTGTAGACCACGACGGCGGCACGGTTGTCCACGACTCATCTTCGGCCGCGGCGAAGGACCCCGAGGTGGGCGAGTCGTCCGTCTGTTGTGAGGGGTGTGCTTCCGGCCCCGAACCTCAGGCAGTCACCGTGGGCCCGGGTTTGGGCCGCAGGGACGCCTGAGTCATGGACTTCGAACTGCGCACCATTCCGGGCTGCCCGAACAGCGGCCCGGCCCTGGAACTATTCCGTGCCATCCTGGCGGCAGGAGGGATGGACGCCGAACACCTGACCCTCCGTGAGGTAACCTCCGAAGACGAGGCCACGGAACTCCAGTTCCACGGCTCCCCCTCGTTCATCGCGGAAGGACGTGACCTGTTTCCTGCGGAATCCGCACCGGCCCTGAGCTGCCGCATCTACCGCACCGGGACCGGTATCGCCGGAATTCCTTCCGCCGAGTCGTTGCTCACCGCGGTACGTGCCTTCGGCCCTCAATCGTGACCTGTCACCGGCCCATCGAACCCGACAACTTGGAGACACGCGCATGAGCGGTCATGACCACCACCATGGCGCTGTCGGTGCTTCCGGACCCGGTAACCGCGGCAAACTGATCATCGTCTTCGCCATCACGTTCACGGTCATGATCGCGGAAATCATCGGCTCGATCCTCGCCGGCAGCCTCGCGCTCCTGGCCGACGCCGGCCACATGTTCACAGATTCCACCGGGCTGCTCATCGCGCTCATCGCCGCGTCGCTGGCGCTGAAACCGGCCACGCTGAAACGGACGTGGGGATATAAGCGGGCCGAAATCGTTGCCGCAGCGGGCCAGGCAGCCCTGCTGCTCGGCGTCGGCGGCTTCGTCATCATCGAGGGAATCCGCCGGCTCTTCGAGCCTCCGGAGGTCGGCGGGGACACGATGCTCTGGTTCGGCATCATCGGTCTCGCCGGCAATGTTATCGGCCTCATCGTCCTCGCGTCCGGCCGGAACCACAACTTCAACATGAAGGCCGCGTTCCTCGAAGTGCTCAACGATGCGCTGGGGTCAGTGGCCGTGATCGTCGCGGCGATCATCATCGCCGTGACCGGCTGGGTCCAGGCTGACGCCGTCGTTTCCCTGTTCATCGGCGTCCTGATCATCCCCCGCACGCTCAAGCTGCTACGCGATACCGTGAACGTGCTGATGGAAAATGCACCTGCCGGCCTGGACATGGGCAAGGTCCGCGAACACATCCTGGCCTTGCCGCACGTGATCGACGTCCATGACCTGCACGCCTCCCTTGTTGCCTCGGGGACACCGGTCCTCTCGGCCCACGTCACCGTCGAGGACAGCTGCATGACGGACGGCCACGCCGCCACCATCCTCGCCGAACTGCAGCGCTGCGTGGCCGAACACTTCGACGTCAGCGTCGAACATTCCACCTTCCAAATCGAACCCGCCGCCCACCGCGACCAGGAAAGCATTCCGCACTGATGACACAGACCACCATGAAACCCGCCCCCGCCCCGAGAGACCCCGCTAAGAAGGCACGCCTTGTTATCTGGATCCTGCTGGGGTTTGTCGTCGCCGCTGGCGCGATCGGCTACGGGGTGTCAACCGCCAGCAGGCCGGCAGCGCCATCCCCGCAGCCGGCCGCCGACTCGCAACTGGTCCGCGAGGACAGCCACCGGGTTACTTCACCGGTCACGGAGAAAGCCCAGCTCGTCGAGTTCCTGGACTTCGAATGCGAGTCCTGCCGTGCAGCGCAGCCCCTCGTGGAGGAACTCAAGAAGGAGTACGGTGACCGGATCACCTTCGTGAACCGTTACTTCCCCCTGCCGGGACACCGGAACTCCGGCACGGCGGCCCTGGCCGTGGAATCTGCCGCGCAACAAGGCAAGTACGAGCAGATGTATGCCAAAATGTTCGAGACCCAGACCCAATGGGGCGAACAGCAGGATTCGCAGGCGCCGCTGTTCAGGACCTTCGCGCAGGAGCTGGGACTGGACCTGGGCAAGTATGACGCCGCTGTGGCGGATGAGCAGACCATTGACCGGATCCGCACGGACGTCGCCGATGGGAAGGCGCTTGGCGTGACCGGAACCCCGACATTTTTCCTCAACGGCAAAAAGCTGACGCTTAGCACCGAGGCAGACTTCCGCCAGAAACTGACCGACGCCGCAAAGTAGCAACCGTAGACCACTGCACATCTCCCGAGGGAGCTACCGTGGTCAACGGGCACTCACCCGGGAGGAGCGGCGCACCATGACACGACAGCGTGCGCCGTTCTGGTTCCTGCGCACCATGGTGGTCGCTGCTGCGGTCATATTCCTTGCCGCTGGAGCCCATATCCTCGCCGGTGGACAGTTGCCCCCTCCGCCGGGCCGGAAGTGCGCCGGCACCTGCCGGCTGACCTTGATGCGCCCATGCTGGCGCTTCACGTGAAATTCGCGTGTTCCCCTGCTGAGGAAAATGATCTGTGCACCCAACTTTGGACATCCGCGCAGTCGACGTCGGAAAATGACACTTGGGCCACCAACCGGAACAACGCGCGCACCGGAGCAGCCAGGCCTGACCTACCAGCCGGATCGACAACAAGCGAGGGAGCTCGGCATGACCATTCCACCACCCCACGAACCCGACCCGTTTCCGCCGGAGCCCGGCCCCACGACTCCGGAACCGGAGCCCGGGGACCCTTTCCCGCCGGAACCCGGACCGGTCCGGCCGCCATCGCCGATTCCGGAGCCGGGGCCTGCGCCGACGCCGGGGCCGTTCCCCACGCCCGGCCCGTTGCCGATCCCCGATCCGGGGCCGGTCCCGCCGCGGCCGGATCCCATGCGGTTCTAGGCGCCCGGCCTCGGCACGCGTCGCAGGTTCACGACGCGCAAAGTCGCCCGCGACGCGCAAAAGACCCTTCGACACCCGAATCCGGGTGTCGAAGGGTCTTTTGCGCGTCGGCAGGAAGAATGCGTGTCGCGAGCGAGCTACGGCAGGACGATGTCGCGGGTGACGTGGTTGTAGTGGATGACCAGCTGGCCGCCGCCGTGGCGCACTTCGTGATTGGCGCCGTCGAAGGCTCCGAACGCGCCGTAGTTCTCATCCCAGGAGCGGTTGAGGGCGATCTTGAAGCTATAGACACCGGCAGGGAGCTCAGCCGTGAGCTTCCAGAGCTGGTCAACGAGATCCAGTTCCATCTGGACCTCGTCGTACTGCGGCGCCCAGTTGGCGGGCGCGCCCAGCAGGACGTTGAAGTCACCGACGACGGCGACCGCCTCCGGCTGGTCGATGGTCTGGACGCTGGTGGCCGCTTCGGTGGCGCGAGCCGCAGCTGTAGGAGCTTCAGCCGAAGCACTAGCAGGAGCCTTGGCGGTGGCCTTAACTGCGGCCGTCCGCTTACGGACAACCTTGGCGACCGGGGCAACGGCCTCTTCGACCAGCTTGGCAGCCGCGCCGGCTACCTTCCCGGCGCCCTTCCCTGTAACTTTCGCAGCCTTCGGCGCCGGCTTCTGGGCTGGGGCAGACGGCAGCGGGGTGTCGGCCGGGACGGGAGTTCCGGCGTCGAGCGCTGCGGAGAAAGCGGCAGGGTCAGCGAACACGACCGTGGCGCGCTGGCCGTCGTCGGTGATAGTCCAGCCGGAACGGCCCTTGACGAGCCAGCCGGCCTTGACAAGCTTCGCCGTGGCAGTGGTCAGCGTCTTGTGTCCGCGGGGAATTCCACCGCTGAGCAGCTCACGCTCGAACTCGTTGAGCGGAACGCGTGTGATGGCCTCGCCCAGCACCGCTCCGGCGTTCAGTTTCTCGCCCGTCCATACCCCCTCTGCCAGAACATCCAGCACGGCCTTCAGCCGAAGGTTGGTGTTTTCCGCAGTGTTCGCGCCCATGGGTCTCCTCTAGCAGCAATTGATCCACCTGCATCTTGCCAAGGATGGGTGCGTTTTCGCGAGTAGAAACGGTTAACTTTGTGTGTCGTGACCCACTATTACACCCCAGCCGGGCGGGCACGAGGCCAACAAGACCCCCTACCCGCCAGTAGAAAACAACGCGGGGTCACTTACGGCCCATCCCGGGGCTCGGGATGGGCCGTAAGTGACCCCGCGTTGTTTGGTGCTGTTAGTGCCCGGACTCGGCCAGCTCGGCCAGCAGCTCCGTTTTGCGTTCATCGCTCGCGAAAGAGGAACGGATGGAGTTCGCCGCCATCCGCACGCAGTCGAACTCGGACAGCCCGATCACCGACTTCAGCTGCGCGAAGTTGTCATCCACGTACCCGCCGAAATACGCCGGATCGTCCGAATTCACGCTGACGTTCAGGCCCGCTGCGAGCATTGCCGCCAGCGGATGTTCCGCGAGGCTATCCACGGCCCGGAGCCGGACGTTGGACAGCGGGCACACTGTCAGCGGCATAAGCTCCTGCACCAGCCGTTCCACCAGCTCGGGGTCCTCCATACAGCGGATGCCGTGGTCGATCCGCTCGACCTCCAGGATGTCCAGGGCATCGATGATGTACGACGGCGGGCCCTCCTCGCCGGCGTGCGCGATCCGGTGCAGGCCTGCCTCCTTGGCCCGGGCGAACAGCCGCTGGAACTTGGCCGGCGGGTTGCCCACCTCGGCCGAGTCGAGGCCGATGCCGGCGATCGGCGCGTTCATCGCCAGCAGCTGGTCCAGCACCTCCAGCGCAGAGTCCTCGGGCAGATCCCGCAGGAAGGCGGCGATCAGCAGGGTTGAAATCCCGAACTCCTCGCGGGAGCCCGCCAGTACCGACGCCACGCCGTTGACGCAGGTCTCCAGCGACACGCCGCGGGACAGGTGCGCCTGCGGATCCAGCATGATCTCTGCGTGCCGGACCCCGGCGAGCGCGGCCCGGGCCAGGTAGGCCCGGGTCATGTCGGCGAAGTCCTGCTCGGTCCGCAGCACGGCCATGTTGGCGTAGTACAGGTCCAGGAACGACTGCAGGTCCGTGAACTCGTACCGCGAGCGCAGCTCGTCCAAGTCCGCATACGGCAGTTGGATCCCGTTCCGCTCGGCGAGAGCGAAGATCAGGTCCGGTTCCAGCGTTCCCTCGATGTGCAGGTGCAGCTCGGCAACCGGCAGCGGGCCGTGCACCTCCTCCGGGACCTCCGCGAAGTCCGGTGCCGCGGCCTGGGCCGGCTCTGAGCTGTCCGGTGCGGTGTCCTCGGCTTCGGCGCCGCCGTCGTAAGTTTTCATTCGGTAAGGATATGCCCGCGCGCGGCGGAGACCGATAGAGTCGAATCAATGCGAAATGAACAGCATGCTTCCGATCTGCCCGGCCCGCCCCTGGGGTTGACAGCCGACCACCCCACCGACGGCTTTGTCCGCGTGCGCGGCGCGCGGGAGAACAACCTGCGGAACGTGGACGTCGACGTCCCCCGCGACGCCATCGTCGCGTTCACCGGTGTCTCGGGTTCGGGCAAGTCCTCGTTGGCGTTCGGAACTATCTACGCCGAGGCGCAGCGCCGCTACTTCGAATCCGTGGCGCCCTACGCCCGCCGGCTCATCCAACAGGGACACAACCCCAAGGTGGAAATGATCACCGGGCTGCCGCCCGCCGTCGCGCTCCAGCAGCGCCGCGGCACACCCAGCTCGCGGTCCACCGTCGGCACGGTCACCACGCTCTCCAACTCCCTGCGCATGCTCTTCTCCCGCGCCGGCAGCTACCCCGACGGCGCCGGCCAGCTCGACTCGGACGCCTTCTCCCCCAACACCGCCGCCGGCGCCTGCCCGGTCTGCCATGGCCTGGGCATCGCGCACACCGTCACGGAATCCTCCCTGGTCCCGGACACCTCGCTCAGCGTCCGCGACGGCGCCATCGCGGCCTGGCCCGGCGCCTGGCAGGGCAAAAACCTGCGCGACATCCTCACCCACCTGGGCTACGACGTCGACACGCCGTGGCGCAAGCTGCCCAGGAAGCACCGCGACTGGATCCTGTTCACCGAGGAACAGCCCGTGGTGGAGGTGACGCCCCAGCGCGACCGCGTGGCCAAACCGTACAAGGGCCGTTTCTGGAGCGCCAAGAGCTACGTGCTGCACACCCTCGCCGATTCCAAGAGCACCACCATGCGCGACCGGGTGCTGCGCTTTATGGAAACCGGCCCGTGCCCGCGCTGCGGCGGCAGCGGACTGACCCCTGCCGCCCTCGCGGTAACCTTCGCGGGCCGGACCATCGCCGAGCTCAACGCCGTGCCGATGACCGAACTCGCCGGGATCATCCGCCCCACCACCGAGCTGAAGGCCGCCGGGACGGCCTCACGCAAGCAGACCTCCGGCGAAAGCAACGAGGTGGCCGTGGCCATCACCCGCGACCTCCTGCAGCGGGTCATGGTACTGGTTGACCTCGGCCTGGGCTACCTCGCCCTGGGCCGCGCCACGCCCACGCTCTCCCCCGGCGAAATGCAGCGCCTCCGGATCGCCACGCAGCTCCGCTCCGGCCTGTTCGGCGTGATCTACGTGCTGGATGAGCCCTCCGCCGGCCTGCACCCCGCCGACGCCGAGCCCCTCCTCGCGGTCCTGGACCAGCTCAAGTCCTCCGGCAATTCGGTGTTCGTGGTGGAGCACAACATGGACGTGGTGCGCCGCGCCGACTGGATCGTGGACGTTGGCCCGCGCGCCGGTGAAGGCGGCGGCGAGGTGCTCTACAGCGGCCCGGTGGCCGGCCTCGCCGGGGTGGAGGCGTCCGTGACCCGGCCGTTCCTGTTCCCTGACGGCTCCGGCAGTTCCGGGAAGAAGAATGACGACGACGGCCGTCCCTCCGCTCCGGCGGACGGCGACCGGCGGGAAGCGGCGGGCTGGCTGGAGCTGCGCGACATCAGCCGGCACAACCTGCGCGGGCTGGACGCGAACTTCCCGCTCGGTGTGCTGACGGCCGTCACGGGTGTCTCCGGTTCCGGCAAGTCGACCCTGGTCAGCCAGGTCCTGGCCGAGGTGGTGGGTGGCAGGCTGCACCCGGAAGCCGGATCCACTATGCCGGACACCTCCACCGGCGATGAGCCGGAGCTCAACGAACCCAGCGAGCCGTTGACGGTGGGACCCGTGTCCGGCCTGGACCACATCGACCGCCTCGTGAAGGTGGACCAGAAGCCGATCGGCCGCACCCCGCGCTCCAACCTCGCCACCTACACCGGCCTCTTTGACGCGGTCCGCAAGGAATTTGCGGCCACGGACGAGGCCAGGTCCCGGGGCTTCGGCGCCGGACGCTTCTCCTTCAACGTGGCCGGCGGGCGCTGCGAAACCTGCCAGGGTGAGGGCTTCGTGGCCGTCGAACTGCTGTTCCTGCCCGGCAGTTACGGCCCCTGCCCCGAGTGCCACGGCTCGCGCTACAACCCGGAAACCCTCGAGGTCGCCTACCGCGGCAAGAATGTGGCGGAGGTCCTGGGCATGACGGTCAACGCCGCCGCCGAGTTCCTGGCCGGGGTCCCGTCCGCCGCGCGCAGCCTGCAGACCCTGCGCGAGGTGGGTCTGGGCTACCTCCGCCTGGGCCAGCCCGCCACCGAGCTCTCCGGCGGCGAAGCGCAGCGGATCAAGCTCGCCACCGAACTGCAGCGCGCCCAGCGTGGCCACTCGCTCTATCTGCTGGACGAACCCACCACGGGACTGCACCCGGCCGACGTCGAGCTCCTCATGGCCCAGCTGCACCGCCTCGTCGACGCCGGCAACACGGTGATCGTTGTGGAACACGAGATGGACGTCGTGGCAGCGGCGGACTGGGTGATCGATCTCGGCCCGGCTGGGGGCGACGCCGGCGGCAGGATCATCGCCGCCGGGACGCCCGCCGCCGTCGCGCGTTCCAAGCGGAGCCGGACGGCGCCGTATCTGGCGGCGGTTCTCCGGGACTGAACCGGACCGGAAAATCCCCCAAAAATCACGTCTTGATAACGGCGGGGGCCTGCCTTAACCTAGGTTCCATGCCCGAGATCCGGGCAATGTATGCCCGGTGCTGCCACCACCAGATACTGCCCGACCGGCAGCCACCGAACACGACCTCTATTGTCAGGGGCGGGCAGTGGCGCGACAACGTCCGGGGACGGACCGAGCGCTGGTGGCCCTCAGGAGCATCTGTCGCCATGAAAAATTCAAGCTATCGCACAGCCGCGCGCCGCGGCATCACACTTGCGGCCGTCTCGATCGCCGGAGTCGCACTGTCCGCCACGGCCGCCAACGCAGCTGTCCCCACCACCACCGCCACGTCCGTCTGGGATTCCCTCGCCCAGTGCGAAAGCGGCGGAAATTGGGCCATCAACACAGGAAACGGGTACGCGGGCGGGTTGCAATTCAGCCCGGGCACGTGGGCGGCCCACGGCGGAACAGGGTCTGCGGCAAACGCCAGCCGCGAGCAGCAGATCGCCGTCGCCGAAAAGGTGCAGGCCGGCCAGGGCTGGGGAGCATGGCCTGCCTGCGCCGCAAAGCTCGGCTTGACCGGCGGCCGCTTGACCGGAGCCGCAGTAGCTCCGCCGAGCGCATCCACGGTGCAGCCGCCCGCTGCGGTTCCTGCCCCGGCGGCCAAGGTGCCGGCCAAGGTGCCGGCCCGGAGCGCCGCCCCCACGGCAGCCGCCCCGGCACCGCGCCACGTTGCGGCGGTCACCCTCAGTGGCCAGACGTACACAATCCAGGGCGGCGACACCCTGAGCAAGATCGCCGGGGAGCTCAACGTCCCCGGAGGCTGGCAAGTGCTCGCCGACGCCAACACCGCGACCATCAGCAACCCACATCTGGTGTTCCCCGGCCAGGTGCTGCAGCTGCCTGCCTAACGGCTAACTGGTTAAACCACGACGCCGGAGCGAACCCTTGCGGGTACGCTCCGGCGTCGTGGTTTGTCCCTTGGGTGACCGACTCTTGGTGAAGGTGCTGTTGGTGAAGCTCGCTCAGACGGCCCGCGGAATTTCGCGGACGATCCGAACCTTCCAGGCGGCGTCGTCGCTCGTGTCCAACAAGGCCACGGTGCCCATGGCAAGGTGCAGGGCGACCCGCTTGGCGGCGAGGAGCTCGAGGTAGAGGTTTTCGTTCATCCGGCCCGGGGCGTCGATGACGTACTTCACGGCGTCGCGGACCTTGCGGTAGTTGGCGCTCTGCTCCCGGTGGAGATGCAGTTCCAGCATCCGCCGCTGGCGGATCTTCGGCTCCTGGCGGTTCAGCCAGGACACCGCCGCGTGGACCGCCACCACGAGCGTCAGCGAGATGGCGTAGATCTCCCAGCCGCTGGAGAGCAGGAACAGGGGCAGGTTGGCGATCGCGACGACGGCGATGAAGAGGCGGAACGCGAGGATACGCCGCATGGTGAGGGCGAAGGTTGCCAGGGCCAGGCGGAAACCGTGTTGCTCCCTGCGCGCTGCCGAAGGATCGATCGTAAATTCTTCCAGCACCAGGATGCCGTTGGCTTCCGGGCTCAGCATTTTTCCGTACTTGGGCGCAAACGGCGCCGCAACTGTAGTTACTGCTTCATTCGACATGGGCGTGTCTTCCGGGCGGCAGGGGTATTTTGTGCTAGTTTACGCGCCGAAGCTGATAGCTGTCTGTCCCGTTCCGATATGTGAACACGCTCACCCGGAGCCCCCTCCAATTGGCGCATTGGCTCCGTGGCCCCAAACTGGACAGATGCAGACTTTTCTCCCCTTCCCCGATTTCCAGCAGAGCGCCGCGGTTTTGGACCGCGAGCGGCTCGGCAAGCAGCGCGTTGAAGCGCTGCAGATCCTCCGCGCGCTGGTAATCCCGGAGTACGGCTGGCAGTCGCACCCGGCCATCCGGATGTGGATGGGGTACGTTCCTGCGTTGACGCTCTACGGCCTCACGATGGTGGACGAGTGGACGGCCCGCGGCGGCGAGGACACCACGCGCGAGAAGATCATGGAGTTCGCGCCCCAGGCCGCGCACCCGGACTATGCGGCCAAAATTCCCATGCCGCCGTGGCTGGGCAACCCTGAGCTGCACCTCAGCCACCGCTCGCGGCTGATCAGCAAGGACTCCCGCTTCTACACCCCGTTGTTCCCTGGTACTGACCCGGATCTCGAATACGTCTGGCCTGAGCCGAAGCTCGACCTGGCGCCGGAGGATCCCGCCGGCGAGCGCATGTGGATCCTCCGCCTTCCGCTCGGCGACACCGACCCCGCGAAGCTGGACACCGTCAGCCTGCCCCTTGTGGGTCGTGCGAAGACCGCCGCCGACGACGACGAGTACCAGTTCGTCTACGCCGATTCCGGTGCCCGGCGCCCGGCGAAGCAGCGCAAGCTTCCGCCCAAGCAACTGGTCAAGAAGCCGACGCGGAAGCGCCAGCAGCAGGAAGAGGCGTTCAATACCCTGCCCGGCAACTCAATCGTGGCCGTCCCGATCGCCGGCGGCACTTCCTTCGCGGTGGGCAAGGTCCTGGGCCGGCCGATCACCGTAGACGGCCGCTTCGCGCGCAACTTCCAGGTGGACGAAATCCTTGACCGCTCGGCCTTCGACTACCCGGCGCTGCTGCAGGACCCCCGGGTCTTCTTCCCGATTCCCGCCAGGTAGCCGGCCTGCGGCCGCCGGCCTGCGTTCGACGGCGGCCGCCGGCCGGCGTAGGTCCATTCAGCAGTTGTAGGTCTTCTGATAGGCCGCCCCGGTCCAGCTGCCCAACTGGGCCTTGATCACCAGCGTGTAAGTTCCTGCCTTGGTGGAAGTTTTGGTGAAGCTGAATCCGCTGACGGAAACCGCCTTGCTGGTGGCGGTGCCATCGGGCGCCGTCACGGTCGCAAGGTACGACGTGGCCCGGCTGACGGGGGCAAAGCTGGTGATGCTGATCGTGATGCTGCGTGGGCTGTTATTGCAGGTACCGGTGCCCGTCGCCGTCGCCGGTGCGGGGATAGAATACGTTCCAACGCTCAGGGAAGCAGTGGTCCGGGCCGTGAACGTCGCATTGGCAAGCCCGGGTGCACAAAGCACCAAGGCAACGGCCACCGGCACAACCAGCAGACCGCGCAGCCGCACCAGCCATACGGGCGAGACCCGCGGGGCTGCCGAAGCTGTGCTGTGCTGGGCGACGGTCACTGGTTGCACTTTCTGTCGGGAGTGGTTTCCTAGGTCCAACCCTGACAGTCCAGCTTCAATTCGAAACCGGGTTCAAGTTCAACATTTGCTCAAGAACAACCCGTGTTAGCCTGAAACGGCTGTGACACATGGGGTGGGTGTGACGTGAAAGTCTCTTCATCTGAGAAGCTGGGGTTATGTCTGATTCGCCGGGTCAACTCCGCGCTGTCGTCGTAGACGATGACGGCGACATTCGCCTGCTGCTTCGCCGCACGCTGGAGATGCAGGGATTCGCGGTAGCCGAGGCCGCCTCCGGGGCTGAGGCGCTGCTCCGCATTGCCGAGCACCGGCCGGACATCGTGACCCTCGACCTGAACCTTCCTGATTTGGATGGCGTGGAAGTGTGCCGGCGGCTGCGCAAGTTTTCCGATGCCTACGTCATCATGATCACTGCCCGGGTGGACGAGATTGACGAACTGATCGGCTTGGAAACCGGCGCGGACGACTTCATCAGCAAGCCTTTCAGCCCCCGCACGGTCCAGGCGCGTGTGACCGCGGTGCTGCGCCGCCACCGCCCCACCCCGCAACGCCCTACACCGCTTCGCCGGGCCGCGGACTTCCGTCCGGTCACGGCCGGCACCTCCGCTTCCGAAACGGATCTGGCTCCCCGGCGCCGGGCCAGCGACGTCGCCGCCGACGTCGCGCCGGCCGGGAACCCCTCGGGGACGCACCTGCCACCGCAACGCCGGGCGAGCGACGTCACCGTCGCCGTCGCGCCGGGACTTGACCGCAACCCGACCGAAGACACTCACATCCTCAGGCACGGGCCGCTGGTGGTCGAGGTCGACGGCCGGATTGCGTCACTCGACGACGTCGAACTGGTGCTGACGCGCACGGAATTCGATCTTCTGGAAGCGTTGACCGGCGCGCCGCGGCGGGTGTGGACGCGAAAAGCCCTGCTGACCAAGGTGTGGGGCACCGAATGGGCCATGGATGAGCACCTGGTAGAAGTGCATATCGGCAACCTGCGCAGGAAGCTCGGCGACCAGGGCCGGGAGTCGCGGTTCATCCGCACTGTCCGCGGCGTTGGCTACCGGATGGCGCCGGCGGAAGAGGTGGCTTAGCTGGCCGCGGCATCGCCGGCCCGCTATGCGGCAGCTCACACGGCGGCGGCCGGCTCGGCAGCCGGCGCGGCAGCCGGTGCGGCGGAAGATCAGGCCGAGGTGACCCGGGATTCCCTGCTCACGGAGTACGGACTACCGCACCTCGAACCCCTCGCAGCCACGACGGGAGCCGGGGCGCCCGATACACTCGGTCAACTCCAGAAGCTGCTGGCCCTGGCCACCGCCACTACGGGCATCCCGTTCGGCGTCGTCAACATCATCACCGCGGACAAGCAGCACCACATTGCGGCTGTCGGGATCGACGCCGGAATGTGTTCCCGTGACGATTCGATGTGCGCCAGGGTCTTCCTCCGAGGCGAGACGACCGTGGTACCGGACGCGTCCCTGGACCCGCTGTTCCGGGATCACCCCTTTGTCACGGGGCAGCTTGCCGCCGTCAGGTTCTATGCTTCGGTCCCGCTCACGACGGCCGAGGGGTTCGTGCTTGGTTCGCTCTGTGTTTTTTCGCCCGCTCCCGCCGCGCTCTCTCCGGACCAGACGGCGGCCCTTGAAATCATCGCATCGCAGGTGGTGGAGGTGTTCGAGCTCCAGCACCATGCCCGTATGCTTGTCCGCAGCCTGGCAGAGGCCCGGCGCAGCAACGCGCTCCTGGAAGCGTTCGCCGGACGCATCAGCCACGATCTGCGCAATCCGCTGACCAGCGTCATCGGCTTCACCGAACTCGGTGAACTGAGAAACCCAACGGACGCGGAAGACTTCCGCATCATCGGCAGGACATCCCGCCGGATGCTGGCCATGGTGGACGATATCCTGTCCTTTTCCCGCATCGGCGGCGCGCTTCACCCCCAACGGGTGTCCCTCGCCGGGCTGGTCCGCGAAGTTCAAGAGGATCTGGCCTCCGGCATCAAGGAGGCCGGAGCGGAAATCAAGGTTTCAGATTTCGTCCTGCGAGGTGACGCCGGGCAGCTGCGCACTCTCCTTCAGAACCTCATCCAGAACGCCGTGGCCTACCGTCGCCCTGACATTCCGCTGAGGATCCTGGTCACGGCCGAGGACATCGCCGATGGGGTTGCCGTTCATGTGGCGGACAACGGCAAGGGCATTCCGGCAGAGGAGCGGAGCCACGTCACCGAGCCTCTCGTCCGGCTGCACGGCGCCGACGATCCGCCCGGTTTCGGGTTGGGGCTGGCAACGTGCGTCCGGATCGCGCAGGCCCACGGCGGACGGCTGGAGATCGGAGCGGCCCCCGGCGGCGGAACCACCGTCACGATTCTGCTGCCCGCAATGGCGCTCAACGGCGCCCCGCCGGCGGCAACAGGCATCGCCGGCTAAGACTCGGGGTGTGTCCAGGGCACGTCGAGCCCGGGCTTGGAGGAATCCAGGAGTGCGCTCAGGTGCTGGGCGAAGACCGCCGCACTTGAGTCGAGGTCCCCGGCAGCAGCCAGGGCCGCCTCGAGGTCGCCGGCGCGGATGCACCGCTCCACCGCCCGGCTGCGTCCCTCGAGCTGAATCGCTCCGGCCATGGCTGCCGATGTTGCCACGCTCAGGATCCCCACCAGGGCGCCCTCGCTCTTGCCTTCAAGCAGGCTTCGGTGGACACCTGACAGCCGGTAGGGCAGGCGTTCGATGAATCGGGAGACGAATCCAACGGCACAGGATCGCGAATCCAGCTCGACGGCGAGGCGGTCGATCCGCCGGGTGTCAAGAATCAGGCCGTCGCCGTAGTTCATGGACGGTTCACTTCCGGTGCCGCCGCATCATCCGGCATGGCCTGCTTGGCAGGCTTCTTCCAGATCGATGTCAGCAGCACGACGACGAGCAGGGCGGGCGCCCCGTACAGGAGGACGGACTGAATGAGAGGCTGGCGGAGCATCCGGATGCCGTCGCCGAGGTACGGGACAACGCCCGCTGTGGTGTACACGTAGTCCTCGGACAGGACAGCCGTCCACGGGTCCGGCCCGGGGTTGGCGTCGCCCTTGGTGGTGACGGAGGCCAGGCCTGCCGGGTCGCGGTTGATGCCGGTTACCCGGTGGGTTTCAATCCGATGATCATCAACCGGAATGCTGTAGGTGATGACGTCGCCAACGCTAAGTTCGGACACCGGAGTCCGCACACTGACCACAACATCGCCCGGGTTGATCCCCGGCGCCATGCTCCCGGTGAGCATGGTGGACGTCTGATAGTTCAGGAACCGTGGTCCCACGGCCAGGAAGAGGAACAGCAGGGCAGCAATCACCAGGCAGACCGTCAAGACAGCCCGTCCGACGGCGGCAACGGCCTGAGCGGCTGGCCTCCCGGCCCGAGGGAGGACGGACTCAGCCCGGCGCCGCCCGTGCGGTGCCGGCGCGTTACTGTCTGCCGTAGTTGGGCGGGCCCCCAACAGATTCATGGCGCTCACGGATGTTCCTCCTGCCGGCGTGGACACTGCTGGAATGGAAGGGACCCGGCCGCGTTCAGGCCGGGTCCCAGGTTGGGGAGGAGCTTACTTGCTGGTTGCTCCACGGAATGCTGCGTCGAAGCTGAACTTGATGGAGCTGTTCTTGCCCTGGAAGGTGTTGTCCGCTGCCACCGGAACAGACATCGTGACGCGCAGGAAGTCGGTGCTGCCTGCAGTCAGGGACCTGAGGGTGTTCGGCAGTGCGTAGACCCCGACCACTCGGCGCAGGGACAGCACCGTGGTGGGAGCACCTGATGAACACGTGTAGGTGAAGGAGGGGGACGCGCCGGCTTCAGTCCAGGCAACAGGGCAGCTGTCAATTTGGAGCTGAAGGCCGTTGGTGGCGTCCGTGTCCAGGACGGACGACGTCGTGGCGGAAGTGGTGAGAGTAAGCCCGGTCAGGTTCTGGTCGCCATTATTGAACAAGGTGACCGCGCGCTGCATAGTATCGCCCGGAATGGCGCCCGTCGCCGCCACATTGAGTCGGTCGCTGGCACCACCGACCAAGTTCACGGTTGCGGAATTGACCGCACTCGAGGCCGAGGTGCTAGCGGTGAAGCCACCGTAGGTGCCCATGCCGGCCACGCCGGCAGCTGCGGCGAGGAGTGCTGCGGAGGCAAGGACCTTGCTGGACGTGGACTTGAGGCTGAGACCCATCAGAGTTCCGTTCGTAGAGCCGGGCCATGAGCACCGGGCTAGGTGATTGTTGTAGCCGGCCCCCAAAGGCTGACAAGAACAACCATGCCCGGCTCCTTTCAAGGCAGGCCCTCGGCGGAAAACAAGATCACTTCAAGAATTCCTCAAGGTCGGCCGGAGCCCAGCCCGAAAGCTGGCAGACTTGCCGTCATGACTGTACTTCTGGCCGGTTGCGGCGATCTGGGCACCGAGGCCGGGCTGCGCTTTGCCGCCGCCGGCCACCGCGTGGTGGGCTGGCGGCGGTCACCGGCGAAACTTCCGGCTGCCATCGAAGGCGCCGCGGCTGACCTGAGCTCCGGCGAACTGCCGCCGGTCCCGTCGGACACCACCGCCGTCGTCGTCGCCATTGCGGCGGATTCCCCCACCGAGTCCGCCTACCGGGCCGCCTATGTGGAGGGACTGGCGAACGTGCTGGACGCCGTGCTGTCCTCCCCCGCGCCCGTCCGGCGCGTGCTGTTTGTCTCCTCCACCGCGGTGTACGGCGACGCCGACGGCGGCTGGATTGACGAGGGCACGACGCCGGAACCCGCCGGATTCTCGGGCCGCATCATCCGCGAGGCGGAAGAACTCCTGGCTAGCCGCCTGCACGGCACCGGGATTGCGCCGGTGGTGCTGCGGCTTGGCGGGATCTACGGTCCCGGGCGGACCCGGCTGATCGACCAGGTGCGCAGCGGTGCCGCCGTGATCCCGGCGGAATCGCGCTTCACCAACCGTATCCACCGCGACGACGCCGCGGCCGCGATTGTCCGGCTGTGCACCATGTCCGGGACGCCTGGCCCCTTGTACTTGGGGGTGGACAATGAACCGGCCGAGCTCGGCGAGGTGCTGCGCTTCCTGGCCGCCGAGCTGGGACTCCCGCAGCCGCCGTCGCGCATGGCTGACAGTGGCACGCGGACCGGCGGCACCACCGGCGGCGAGCCGTCGCAGGCGCGTGGGCCGATGCGCGGGGGCAACAAGCGCTGCAGCAACGCCCTGCTGCGCGGCACCGGATTCGAGTTCACCTACCCGAGCTTCCGGGAGGGCTACCGGGACATTCTCGCCGGCGTAGGCGTACGGTACCCCTAGGGTCTGCCCGGTCCAGTCACCACCCAGCTTTCAGTGAGGGGAGCCATGGAACTTCAGGAGATTATTGAAGCCGCCGGCCGGTACATGGATATGGCTGGCGTGGCCATCATGGTGATCGGCGCCGTTGTGTCCATCCCGATGGCAATGCGCGGATTCCAGCCACGGGGCCAGGCCCCCGGTTCCCAACCGCTCTCCGTCTACCGCTCCTACCGGCAACTGCTGGGCCGCTCCATCTTGCTCGGGCTGGAACTGCTCGTGGCAGCCGACATCATCCGGACCGTCGCCGTCGCACCCACCTACGAAAGCGTGGGTGTGCTGGCCATCATCGTCCTCATCCGGACGTTCCTGAGCTTCTCCCTCGAACTCGAAATTACCGGCCGATGGCCCTGGCAGCAGCAACCCGAAGGTTCCTCCACCGCGTCTTCTACGGGCTGAAAACCCTTCCGGGTGTCGCGGGCTCCCGTTAGGCTCGGGAAATGACTGATAACGCTTCTTCACTTGCCCTCAAAGCCACGGAGCTGCTCCGGCTCCACCAGGACCCCGAAATCGTGCAGGTAATCAATGTCTGGGACGCGATTTCCACGAAGGTGGTCGCTGATATTCCGGGCACCCGTGCGCTGGCCACAGCCAGCCACTCCATCGCCGCATCGCTAGGCTATGCGGACGGCGAGAATATCCCGCTGGAAGACATGATCGACGCCGTCCGGCTGATTGCCGCCGCGACGTCACTCCCGGTCAGCGCCGACCTCGAATCGGGCTACGGGAACCCCGGCGAGACTGTGCGCAAGGCGATTGGAGTCGGCGTCGTCGGCGCCAACATCGAGGACCAGATGCGCTCCCTCGGCGATGCCGTGGCGCAGATGAGCTCCGTGGTGCGGGCAGCCGAGGCCGAGGGCATCGACTTCGTTCTCAACGCCCGCACCGACGCCTTCCTGAAGGGCAAGGACAGGGATCCCGCCGCCGTACTGGCCGATGCCATTGAGCGCGGCCGTGCCTTCCTCGACGTGGGTGCGACGACGGTGTTTGTGCCGGGCCTGCTGGACGAGGCCACAGTTACCGCACTGGTGGACGGGATCGGCTGGAACAAGATTTCCGTGATTAATGTGCCCGGTTCCCTGGCCCCGACCAGGCTCCAGGAACTTGGTGTCGCCCGCATTTCGTACGGCCCGTGGACGCAGAGGGTGGCGCTGACGGCCTTGGCCGACGCCACGGAGGCGTTGTTGGCGGGCGGGACGCTGCCCGAGGGAATCCGGGCCCTGAACTAATGGGTCCCCACTGATGGGTCCCGATCCCTGGCCACGTGCCCCCGAGCTGCCGGCTCCGATCATCATGGATCAGCGGTGGACGGATGCCGTCTTTCTGCACTGGCGTATCCCTCAGGCCGTGGCTGCCCCGTTCATGCCTCCGGGTGTGGTCCCGGACGACTTCGACGGATCCGCCTGGGTGGGGCTGATCGGTTTCCGCATGCAGGGCGCCGGCCTTGGCCACGGGCCCGGGATTCCATACTTCGGGAGTTTCAACGAGATCAATGTGCGCCTCTACTCCCGGGAGCCGGACGGCACCCGGGGTGTGGTTTTCCTCAGCCTGGATGCCTCGCGCTTGGCTGTGGTGCTGGCTGCGCGGGCGGCCGGGATTCCTTATGTGTGGTCGCGGGCGAGGTTCCGTGCAGCAAACCCGGCGGACCCGTCTACCGGGTATTCGGTGCGTCGTTTTCGGGGAGGTGCCCGGAGCGATTTCGCGGTGTCCCCGGAGTTCGACGACGAAGCAACCGATCCGCTGTCCGTCCACCTCACCGCCCGGTTCGGACTGCATACCCGCTTCCGCGGCAAGACCCTCTACGTTCCGAACACGCACAGCGCGTGGCCGCTGTACCAGGCGCGCGTGACCGTCTTGGAGGACCGGCTCATCGCTGCAACGGGCATCAGTGTGGCAGGGCCCCCCGAATCGGTGCTGTTCTCACCCGGAATACGCACGCAGTTTGGCCGGCCGCGGGTCCTGGGCGGCGGGCACTGAACCGCTGGTGCTCGTTCCGCGTGACCTGAAACGCGCGTCCTCATTCCGCGTGACGGCGGGCAATCTGGCGCCGGAGGTGCCCGTCGAGCATGGTGTGGCCCTTATCGTCGGACCCCCTTCGTAGAGTGGAGTTATGGAAACCGTCGGGGAATTCATTCCTTTCCAGGACACGGATCCGGGCCCAGCCCGGGCCGGGGTTCCGGGCGCAGCCCGGGACGAACAGCCTGGCGTGGACAGCGCGCTCGCGTTGCTCCGGGGAGTGAGCGCGTCGGCGGCACGGGACGCGGCGTTGTGGGGATACCGGGCTGCCTCGGACTTCGCCGGCCGGGTGGAAGAGCTCTCACGGACAGTGGAGTATCTGCAGCTCGTGGCGGCCGCCGCCGTGGACCGGACCAGGAAGCAGTCCGCGGCCGCGGCCTCGAAGGGCATCGCCTCGTGGACCACCGGCTGGCGCGACACCCCCGGCGCTGGCGCAGGCTGGCAGGACGGCGCGGCCGCAGTTGCGGCTGCGGCCACAGCGGTGGATGTGGATGCGGATGCCGATGCGATTGCCGCGGACGACGGCTACCGGAACACCACCGAGTTCCTTCGGGCGCGGCTGCGGATCAGCGCGTCCGAGGCACGCCGCCGGCTCTCGCTCGCAGAGAGCCTCCTGCCGCGGCAGGGAATCGCCGGCCGGCAACTCCCTCCCGCGCACCAGGAACTCGGCGCCGCCGTCGCCTCCGGAGAGGTCGCGTCCCGGGCCGGGACCATCATCGCCATCGCCCTGGACCATGTCCGGCACATCTGCGATGCCGGAGCCGCGGCCCGGATGGAACACGCCCTGACGCTCACCGCCGCCGAGAACGACCCGGACTTCCTGGTCCGCGTGGCACGGAGCTGGACCGATGCCATGGACCAGGACGGCGCCGAACCCTCGGAAGAACTCCTGCGCCAGATCCAGGGCGCCTTCATCCGTAAAACCCGCCATGGCCTCCACCATGTCGAGATTTTCGCGACCGCCGAACAATTCGAACACCTCCTCACCGTCATGAACACCGCCACGAACCCCCGCACCGGCGGCACGCAGGCAGCCGGACCTGCGGCCGGTTCGGGTTCCGCAGCGGGTGCGGGTTCCGCAGCGGGTGCGGGCTCCACAGCGGGTGCGGGCTCCGCGGCCGCTGGGGACGGCCCCGCCGCGGTATCAGCGAGCGTTTCGGGCGCTGCCGGCCTGTCAACTGCCACGGATGCCTGGGTGTCCGCCGGCGTTTCAGCCGCCGCAGGCACCCCGGAAGACGACCCCGGCGCGGCGCGCCTGGACCTCCGCTCGCGGGCGCAGAAGCTCCTCGACGGCCTCGTCGGCGCCTGCAAAGTCGCCCTCGCCTCGGGTTCACTGCCCGCCGCCGGCGGACTCCGCCCGCAGGTCATGGTCACCATCGATTACCGGGATCTGCTGGCCCGGCTCGCGACGGCCGAGCGCGAAACTCCTTCCCGAACAGCCTCCTACGGTCCCACCTCCCCCGGGCGGCCGGCGGCACACACCGGAACCCTGCTGTTCACCGGACCCGTCACCGCCTCCACCGCCCGCAGGATCGCCTGCGACGCGGACATCATCCCGGTCCTGCTCGGCGGTGACGGCCGGATCCTGGACATCGGCCGGGCCTCAAGGATCTTCCCGCCACACATCCGCAAAGCCATCACCGCCCGCGATCAGGGCTGCGCCTTCCCCGGCTGCACTATCCCGGCCCCCTGGTGCGAAGCCCACCACATCAGCTACTGGTCCCGCGGCGGCACCACCAGCACAGACAACGGCACCATGCTCTGCTCCCACCACCACCACATCATCCACAAGGAACAATGGACCATCCAGATCCGCACCGGAATCCCCTGGTTCATCCCGCCCCCGCACCTGGACCCGCGGCAAAGACCCCGACGCAACCACTACTTCCGGCCCGCAGATCTCGACACGTCCGAGTGAGCACGGTCCAGCCCGAAGTCCCTCGCACCCGTACGGTGCTCAAAGCGCTGAACCGAGCGCGCTGAACGGGGTCGCTGAACCGAAGCCCGGTTATCTCGATCATGGAGATAACATCGAACTGTGAAGGACACTCCGGTGAACCCGCAGAAACCGCCAGCACCCCAGCGCCCTGGCTCCGCGGCAACAGCCCCTGCTCCAGCCCTGGCCCCGGCCCCGGCCCCGGCGAAACCAAGCGGGTCGAAAGTCTCCGGCGGAGCGAAGAAGTCAGCGGCCCTGAACTGGAGCGGGGCAATCGTGGCCGCGGCATTGATCGTGGTGCCGCTGTGGATGCTCCTGGACAACAGCGCGGTGCTGGCCGGCCACCCTGCCCTCCCCTCGCTGCTGCTGGCCACCGTTGCTCTCGGTACGCTCTGGGCTTTGATCCTGCTCAAACGATGGAATCGCCTCCGCGCGGTGTCGCGCTCGCTTCTTTTGCGCGGCTTCACGGGCCGGCTGCTGGCTCTGGGCCTCGTCGCGGCCATGGCCTGGCTGAGCCCCTTCGCGTACCAGCCGCCCGGTACCGGCGGCCGGAGCATCGGGACCACCACCGAGGACGCCACCTCGATCGCCCTCGCCCCGGAGGGCAAAGCCGGCGCTGGCCTCGTGTTCTACCCCGGTGCGAGGGTCGACGCGCATGCCTACCGGGACGTCCTCGGTCCGCTCGCGAACGCAGGCTATCTGGTGGTCATCCTGAAAGAACCGCTGGGCCTGTCCCTGCTGGACCCAAGCCAGGCCCGTGGGGTTATGGACCGCCACCCGGAAATCACGTCCTGGGCGGTCGGCGGCCATTCACTCGGCGGAGTGAGCGCGTCGTCCTTTGCGAAAGCAAACGACGACGTTGCCGGGCTCCTGCTGTTTGCCTCGTACCCAGCGGACAATATGGCGGCCGCCGACGGCGTGTCGGTTCTCTCGGTCTCCGGGTCCCACGACGGCTTCAGCACTCCGGACAAGATCGCCTCCTCGAAGACCCGGCTCCCGGCCTCGACCGAATATGTGGTGGTGGAGGGCGGAGTGCACGCGTTCTTCGGGGACTACGGCGAGCAGCCCGGCGACGGCGAACCCGGCATCTCCCGCGAGCTCGCTCAGCAGCAAATCGCCGCGGCGTCGCTCCGCTTCATGGACCGGCTCCGCACCCCAGGCTAATGCGAGTTCGCGAAAGGACCCCTCCTAGGGCACCAGGGTGTTCGGCGCCGCTTCGGGATCCAGCCCTCTACGAGATCGTCGGCGCCCATCAGGCGTGGCTAACGCCCGGCGGCATACCCCTGCGCGCCGCGCGGATTCGCTGCCGACTGAAGGACTCCCGTCTTCGGGTCACGGACGACGGCGGACAGCCGCCCCAGCGTCCAGCCGCCCGTCCTGGTGACGATATGCCCGCGGCGCTCGAGCCCTGCGATCACGTCCCCGCCCAGACGGTCCTCGACGACGGCGCCGCCCGGCTCCCAGGTGCGCGGCCAGAACGAACCCGGGATCGACGTCGTGTGGAACGTGGGGGCGTCGATCGCCTGCTGCGGTGAGTAACCGCCCACGATGGTGCGCAGCAGATACGGCAGTTGCCACTGATCCTGTTGGTCGCCGCCAGGTGAGCCCAGCGCGGTCACGGCGTGGCCGTCGCGGAGCACGAGGGTGGGCGTCAGCGTCGTGCGCGGCCGCTGGCCCGGTGTCAACGTGGAGGGTGTGCCGGGTTCCAGCCAGGTCATCTGCAGCCGGGTGCCCAGGCAGAAGCCCAGCTCCGGGATGGCCGGCGAGGACTGCAGCCAGCCGCCGGACGGCGTGGCCGAGACCATGTTGCCCCAGCGGTCCACGACGTCAATATGGCAGGTGTCGCCGCGGGTCTCCCCGCTCGGCGCTACGGTGGGCTCCCCCACACCGAGTCCGGCGGACCCCGTCCCGTCGGTGCCTGCCCCCGCGTGCGCCGGCGGCGTGTAGTGGGTGCGCAGGGGCGGCAAATACGGCTCGCGCCCCGGCACCCGGCCTGGCCGGAATTCGTGTGAGGCCCGCTCCCCGATCAGCGATCGGCGGCCTGCGCAGTACACCTCGGACAAAAGATATTCCAACGGAACGTCGGTGTCACCGTAGTAGGCTTCCCGGTCGGCGAGCGCGAGCTTCTGGACCTCCAGGATGGTATGCGCCCCGAGTTCGGTGGACGGGTCGAGGTATCGGTTATCGAACCCTTCGAGAAGGGCGAGCGCCTGAAGCAGCGCCGGACCTTGGCCCCACGGCCCCGTCTTGGCGATCGTGTGCCCCCGGAACTCGACCGTGGCCGCCGGTTCGTAGCCGGCTTCGAACCCCGCGAGATCCTCCAGCGCAAGGACACCGCGATGATCCGTGCCGGAGGAATGCCGGTGCGGGGTCCGGGCCGAGTCCACCATGGCCCTGGCAACGAAGCCCGCGCGCCACTCGCGCCGAGCGGCGTCGATCCCGGCCTGGCGGGAGTGCTCGCGGAAGTGTCGGCGGGAGTGCCCTGGGGAGCGGCTCCCCGACGGCTCAACCGGCCCCGACGGCTCAACCGGCCCCGACGACTCAACCGACCCGGCAGCCCCGGCGTCGACCAGTCGCTGCAGCGTCCGGGCGTAGGCCGGATTCTTCACCAGCTCCCCTTCAGCCGGAATCCGCCCGCCGGGCATCCACAGTTCGGCCGAGGTGGGCCAGTGCGCCTGGAACAACGCGGAGACGGCAGCGATCGTCGTCCCGACCCGCCCCAGCATCGGGTGCCCGTCCCGCGCATAGCCGATAGCAAAGTCCAGAACCTCGCCCAGTTCCCAGGTTCCGTGGTCGCGCAGGAGCAGGAGCCAGGCGTCGACGGCGGCAGGCACCGCCGCGGCCAGCGCCCCCGAGCCGGGAACGAGGTCCAGCCCCTCGGCGAGGTAGTGCTCCACGGTGGCTCCGGCCGGGGCGGGCCCCTGGCCCATCAGGACCATGGGTGTGCCGGGCGCGGCCGCGGTGACGAAGACGCCGGTCATGTCCCCACCCGGGCCGTTCAGGTGCGGCTCCACGACGTGCAGCACGAACGCTCCCGCCGTGGCCGCGTCGAACGCGTTCCCGCCGCGTTCCAGCACTGCCTGCGCTGCCGCCGTCGCAAGCCAGTGCGTGGACGCGCTCATCCCGAAGGTGCCCTGCAGCGTCGGCCGGGTGGTGAACTGCTCGGGGCAGGTGAAGACGGCCGGGTTGGCGGGAACTGTGTCCGCCAGCGGTAGACCGGTTGCCGCGGAACCCGGGGGAACCGACGTTGCACCTGTTGCCGCGGTGTCAGCCAAACAGGGCCGCCACGCGGGTCAGGGTCTCGTACACGCCGTACCCCAGCGGCACGCCGACGAGGGCCCAGGCGATCGCCAGTTTCCCGGTGGACGGTTTCACCGACGTCTGTGCAGCACTCATCTCAAGCCTCCATGGCGGGTTCTTCGGACTGGACACGGTCCGGGCGTGGTTCGTGGAAGCGCGCATCCACGGGCTTGACCAGCAGGTTCGCCACGAAACCTATCACCAGCAGCCCCACCATGGTCAGCAGCGCGGGCTGGTAGGACGCGGCGGTCAACTGGCCCGGCTTGCCCTGCGCGTCAAGGAACGCATTGACGATCAGCGGTCCGGCGATGCCCGCCGCGGACCAGGCCGTCAGGAGGCGGCCGTGGATGGCCCCGACCTGGAAGGTGCCGAAGAGGTCGCGCAGGTAGGCCGGGACGGTCGCGAAACCGCCGCCGTAGAAGGAAATGATGATGAAGGCCAGGATCACGTAGAGCGCCGTGGTGGTGGACCCGGCCAGCGCCAGCACGGTGTAGAGCACTGCCCCCACGCCGAGGTACATCATGTAGATCTTCTTGCGGCCGGTGATGTCCGAGGTCGCGGACCAGGCGAAGCGGCCCGACATATTGCCAATAGAGAGCAACCCGACGAATCCGGAGGCGACGGCGGCACTGACCAGCGATACGCCGTCGGACTGGCGGAAGAAGTCCTGGATCATCGGCGCGGCCTGTTCCAGGATCCCGATTCCGGCTGTGACATTGCAGAACAAGGCGATCCAGACAAGCCAGAACTGCCTGGTCTTGACGGCATTCTTGGCGGACACGTTGTCCGTGGTGACGAGTTTCGAGGCCTTGACCTTGGCCGGGTCGAAACCGGAGGGCTTCCAGCCCTCGGCGGGCACCTTGATGGTGAAGGCGCCGAACATCATGTAGGCCAGATAGACGAGGGCGAGGGTCAGGAACAGCTTGCCCACCGAGTCGCCGCTGGCCACCCAGCCCTTGGCGCCGGAGTTGGGATCGTACATTTTCAGCAGCGCCGTGGAGACCGGGCTGGCGATCAGGGCGCCGCCGCCGAAGCCCATGATGGCCATGCCCGTGGCGAGTCCGGGACGGTCGGGGAACCATTTGATCAGGGTGGAAACCGGGGAGATGTAGCCGATGCCCAGGCCGATCCCGCCGACGAAGCCGTAGCCGAGGTACACGAGCCAGAGCTGGCCGCTGAAGATGCCAAGCGAGCCGATCAGGAAGCCGCTGGCCCAGAATACGGCCGAGGTGAACATCGCCTTGCGCGGGCCGTTCTTGTCCACCCAGGTGCCCATGATGGCGGCGGAGAGGCCCAGCATCACGATCGCGATGGAGAAGATCACGCCGATTTCGGTCAGGCTGGCCCCGAAGTGCTTCACCAGCGCCGTCTTGTAGACACTCGTGGCGTAGGCCTGGCCGATGCACAGATGCACGGCGAGCGCCGCGGGAGGCACCAGCCACCGGTTGAATCCCGGTGGTGCGATGGTTCGTTCACGGTCCAGCCAGCCCATAGTTGCTTCCCTTGCGTGTTGACGTCGGTGTCCCAGCGGCATAGAGGCGAAAGGCCCGCAGCGGGGCCGTGCCTCCGGCAATCATGGTGCAGATCATCAGCAAACGTACTATTTATGCGCCGAGCGGTAGGAAATCCGCGGTGAGCGGTGACATTTCCTTCCGCGGCCTACTTTTCACGACCTACTTTCCGAGTCCGGCCCTCCGGAGCGCCTCGGCCATTGCTGTATCGGCCGGCGCCGGCGCAGGTGTCGACTTCTGCGGTGGCCTGTCGGGTGTCCGCCGCTCAGGTCCCGGTTTCCCGGACGGCGGCTTCGACGGCGCCTGCTGGGACGGTGACTGCGGCGCCGCCTGCCGCGGACGATCCGCCCGCACCGCAGCTCCACCGGAGGCGGTACGCCCACCAGCCGCGCCGCCCCCGGCGGGGGCCGGTTCGTCGTCGAGCCTCAGCGTCAGGGAAATGCGTTTCCGCTCCGGATCCGCCTCCAGCACCTTGACCCGGACCACCTGCCCGGACTTGACCACCTCACGGGGGTCGGAGACGAAGCGGTTGGCCAGCGCGGATACGTGCACCAGCCCGTCCTGGTGCACGCCGACGTCGACGAACGCGCCGAACGCCGCCACATTGGTCACCGTTCCCTCCAAGATCATGCCGGGCCTGAGGTCGGAGATCTTCTCGATGCCCTCGGAGAACGCCGCCGCGGCGAAGGCCGGACGCGGGTCCCGGCCTGGTTTCTCCAGCTCGGAAATGATGTCCTGCACCGTGGGCAGGCCAAAGGAGCCGTCGACAAAGTCCTGCGGGTTGAGCGCCGCGAGGCTTCCGCCCTCCTGGCCAGCCTTCGCGGCGGCCCGGATCTTCCGCGCCACGGGGTACGCCTCCGGGTGCACACTGGAGGCATCCAGCGGCTCCGCTCCCCCGGTGATCCGCAGGAAGCCGGCGCACTGCTCGAACGCCTTGGCGCCGAGCCGCGGGACCTTCTTCAGCTCGCTGCGCTTGTTGAAGGTCCCGTGCTCGTTGCGGTACGCAACGATGTTCTCGCTCAGCAGCGGACCGACGCCGGCCACCCGGCTCAACAAGGCGGGCGAGGCGGTGTTGACGTCCACGCCCACGGCATTCACGCAGTCCTCGACGACGGCATCGAGGCTGCGGTCCAGCTTGGCGGCGGTGACGTCGTGCTGGTACTGCCCGACGCCGATCGATTTTGGCTCGATCTTCACCAGCTCCGCGAGCGGGTCCTGCAAGCGCCGCGCGATCGAGACCGCGCCGCGCAGGGACACGTCCATGCCGGGCAGCTCGGCCGAGGCCAGCGCCGAGGCCGAATACACCGAGGCGCCGGCCTCGGACACCACCACCTTCTGCGGTTTGGCTCCCTGCTTCGCCGTGTCGGAGTCCGCGGAGAGCTGCTTCAGCAGCTCCGCTGCGAGCTTGTCCGTCTCCCGCGACGCGGTGCCGTTGCCGATCGCCACGAGCTCGACGCGGTGCTTCCTGGCCAGGCCCACGAGGGTCCGCAGCGCCTCGTCCCATTTCCGGGCCGGGGCGTGCGGGTAGATGGTGTCCGTGGCGACGACCTTGCCGGTGCCGTCCACCACCGCGACCTTCACGCCGGTGCGCAGTCCCGGGTCCAGGCCCAGGGTGGCGCGGTTGCCGGCCGGGGCCGCCAGCAGCACGTCGCGCAGATTGGCCGCGAACACGCGCACGGCCTCGTCTTCCGCGGCGGCGAACATCCGGCTCCGGAGATCCGCGGTCAGCCGGGCCAGTACCCGCGAGCGCCAGGCCGACTGGGCAGTCTGCAGCAGCCAGGCGTCGGCGGGACGGCCGCGGTCGGCCACCCCGAGGAACCTGGCCACGGCGGCTTCGTAACGGCCGCGGGCGGCGGTGAGGGCGGCGTCGTCGTGCGGTTCCGCCTCGGCGAGGTCCAGCTCCAGCACGCCGTCCTTCTCGCCGCGCAGCAACGCCAGGACGCGGTGCGAGGGCATCCCGGAGGGCTGCTGGGAGAACTCGAAGTAGTCCTTGAACTTCTGGCCCTCGACGTCCCTGCCCTTCTTGACGCGGGACACCATCCTGCCCTGCGTCCACAGCCGCTCCCGCAGCGTCGCGGCCAGGTCGGCGTCCTGCGCCACCCGTTCCACCAGGATGGAGCGGGCACCGGCGAGCGCCGCGGCGGCGTCCCCGATGGAGTGTTCGGCGTTGAGATACTTGGCCGCTTCGCGCTCGGGGTGCAGTTCGGGGCGCGTCAGCAGGGTATCGGCGAGCGGTTCCAGCCCGGCCTCGCGGGCGATCTGCGCTTTGGTGCGACGCTTGGTCTTGAACGGCAGGTAAATGTCTTCCAGCCGCGACTTCGTGTCGGCCCCGACGACGGCGGCCTGCAGTTCCGGGGTCAGCGCACCCTGCGCGGCGATCGCTTCCAGGATGGTCCGACGCCGGTCCTCCAGCTCACGCAGGTACCGCAGCCGCTCCTCCAGCTCCCGAAGCTGGGTGTCATCCAGCGTCCCGGTGGCCTCCTTGCGGTAGCGGGCGATGAAGGGAACGGTGGACCCGGCGTCGAGCAGGTCCACTGCGGCCTTCACCTGCCAGGCCAGCACACCAAGTTCGGCGGCGATCTGGGCGGCAATGCCGGACTCCTGGGTGTGCGGAGACCGGGTCCTCGGGGTCTGGGGCGCCTGGGTCCGTGGGGTCTCGGTCCGCAGGGTCTGCGGGGCCTGGGTGGAGGCTGACGGGGTGGGGCGCTGCGGGAGTTGGGTCACCCTGCCATTTTGCCCTATCCGGGTCCTTGCCCTGTGGCGCCTGGAGCGGGCTGGGGCTCCCCGACATCCTGGATGACTTCGTTGCGGCGGAGAAACCACGGCTTGAATGGCGGATCAAAACGGGCGAACCTCGGGAGTCCGACGGCGGACAGGCCGGCCACTTTCAGCGCTGCCTGCAGTCCCTGATTCCGTTTCTCAAAGGCGCTCTTCGATCCGCCACCGGAGAAGATAAGGGCGGCGGTGAGGGAGCCGGGTACGGTCTGGATCTTGACGTCCGGATTCGTCGGGACCGGGGCCGTCTCCGCTGTCATTCCCGCCGGCAGCACAAAGGCGACCACAAAGTCGGCTGCGTCGTCGCCCTCAGTGAAGGATCCGCGTTGGAGAACCGGGGCGGTCATGGCCAGCTTCTGGGGAGGGCCGAAACCCTGGACCACCGGCGCGGTCATCGCCACCGATTGCCGGGCGGTGTTGTTGCCGCTGATGTAGTTGAAGAGGTGGCGGAAGGCGGCGTTGCCGGCACGGTCAAACGTCGCGTTGACCTGTACCTCGGCCACCACGTGCGTGGGATAGCGGCGCAACTCGAAATGCGGGAAGCGCTGGACCAACTCGAAGGGCTGTTGTTCGGTCATTGTCTTCAGACTCTACGCCGGGCCTCCGACAGGAACCAGCATGCTGCACCCCCAGATTCCCGCCGGATTGTCAGTGGGCTTTGATAGCTTGAAGAACAGACGGCCAGGCTGCGCTGACGGCAAGTGTCCAAAACAGCAGAGTCTCTACAAACAGCAGAGTCTCTAGAGACAGCAGAGCCGCTGAACCAGCAGAGCCACAAATTGGCAGAGCATCAATATCGGGGGCACAGTGTTTTTTCTTGAACCGGTAGCGCCGGAGTCCGCACAGGACCTGGTCTTCTCCGCGAGCGACCTGATAGTGGCAGCCGGTTGCGAGTTCCAGCTCCTTCGGAAGCTCGACGAGAAGCTGGGCCGCTCCCCCAAGGCTGCCTTCGAGGCCGACGAGATGCTTGCGCACGCGGCCAGGCTGGGCGACGTCCACGAACACAGGGTCCTGGACGCCTTCCTCGCGGAGTTCGGGGTGTGGGATGCCGCCGCCGGACACGGCGTGTACGACGTTGTCCCGGCCAAAAGCATGGACCGCGCCACTCTGCTGGCGAAGCATGAGGAGTCCATCGAAGCCTTGCATTCGGGCGCCGACGTCGTGTTCCAGGCGGCCTTTTTTGACGGGCAGTTCCACGGGCGCTCGGACTTCCTGGTGCGGCAGGCCGACGGAAGCTACGCCGTATTCGACACCAAGCTCGCACGCCATGCGAAGGTGACCGCGCTGCTCCAGCTTGCTGCCTACGGGGATCAGCTCCTTAGGGCGGGGATCACCCCGGCTCCGGCTGTGACCCTCGTCCTTGGCGCCACCGTTCCGCTGCCGGGCGGCGGCTTCGACTACGTCCGCAGCCACCACAAGCTCTCGGAGATCCTGCCGGTCTTCGGCGAACGGCGGGACCGCTTCCTTGCCTTGACCGCGGCGCACATGGCGCAGCCCGGCACCGTGCAATGGGGAGCTCCCGGCATCACCGCCTGCGGCCGCTGCGACTATTGCCAGGAAATGGTCAAGGCCACCGACGATGTGCTTCTCGTGGCCCGGATGACCTCCGCGCAGCGCAAGGCCCTCCATCAGCAGGGCATCTTCACCGTGGCCGAACTGGCGCAGGCCGAACTTCCCGCCGCGAACCCTTCGCTGCTGCGGCTACAGTCCCAGGCCCGGATGCAAAGCGGAGCGTGCGGAGCCGACGGGGAAGTCCGCTATATCAAGGACGGCGAGGAACATTCCCTCCGCTTCGCGGTCATCCCGGACAACACGCTGGCCGAGCTCCCACCGTGCAGCGAGGGCGACATCTTTTTCGACTTCGAGGGCGACCCGTTGTGGCAGGAAAGCTCCACCGGGGTCTGGGGACTGGAGTACCTCTTCGGAGTTATCGAGGCGCCTGCCGAACCCGGTGCGGCCGGGGTGTTCAAACCGTTCTGGGCCCACAGCAGGGAAGCGGAGAAACAGGCTTTCCTGGACTTCCTGGCCTACGTGGAGAAACGCCGGCAGGACTACCCGGACATGCACGTCTACCACTATGCCGCGTATGAGAAGACGGCGCTCCGCAAGCTCTCCGTGCTGCACGTTGCCGGCGAGGACACCGTGGACCAGTGGCTGCGCGACGGTCTCCTCGTGGACCTATACCAGACCGTCCGGAACAGCATCCGGATCTCCGAAAATTCCTACAGCATCAAAAAGCTCGAACCGCTCTACATGGGGACAAACCTGCGCTCCGGGGACGTGAAAGACGCCGGGGCGTCCGTCGTCGCCTACGCCCACTTCTGCGATGCGCGCGACGACGGGCGGCCCGACGAGGCCGCGCAGATCCTCGCCGGGATCTCCGACTACAACGAATACGACTGCCTCTCCACGCTGGAGCTCCGAAACTGGCTCCTGGGCCTGGCGCAGGAGCGCGGCAGCAGGCCGGGGGGCCAGGGCGGGCGTCCTGCTTCCAAGTCCCAGGCCGCCGAACCTGTGGCAGACACGGCCCTGACACCGGCGGAACTGGAATTGGCCGAGCTGTGCGGATCCGGCGTCGGCTTGTCCGAGGATGACCGGAAGGCCGTGGCGATGCTGGCGGCGGCGGTGAGTTACCACCGGCGCGAGCGGAAGGCGTTCTGGTGGGCTCACTTTGACCGCTGCGAGAACGGTCCCGATACGCATCATCAGCAAGACCGCAACGTCTTCCTCGTCGAGGACGCGTTGGTGCTGGAGGACTGGTGGAAGGACGGCGCAAAACTTCCGGAGCGCCGGGTAAAGCTGATCGGCACAGTCAGCCCGGGCTCGGACCTGCGGGAGGGCAGCACATGGTTCCGCATGTACGAGCCGCCGCTCCCGGCCGGGCTCGAGGGCACGGGCATCGGGGGGACCGGCCGCAACGGCTGGTTCGGGACCGAGATCCTGGAGCTCGGCCACGAGGACGGAAAGGACACCGTCATCATCCGGGACAAGCTCCGCAAGAACATCGCGGCATACTCCCAGCTGCCCGTCGCGCTGACCGAAGACCAGCCGATCCAGACCAAGAGTCTCGAGGAGGCCCTGGAAACACTCGCCGACCGCGTCGCCGCCGGCTTGCGGACGGCGTTCAGGGTTGGAGGGGACGCGGACGGAAGCGCACGCGGCGACGCGTTCCCGCGCCATCCGGCCATGGATCTTGTCCGCAGGGTGCCGCCGCGGCTTTCAACAGGGCTGCCGTTGCCCACGCCCGGCGGGGGCGCGGACCGCTACATCGACGCCATCGCCGACGCCGTTGGGGCCCTGGAGCGCTCCTACGTCGCCGTCCAGGGTCCGCCGGGAACCGGAAAGACGCACGTGGGTTCCCACGTCATCGCCCGGCTCGTGGCCCGCGGCTGGAAGGTGGGCGTCGTCGGCCAGTCCCACGCCGTCGTCGAAAACCTGCTGAAGACCGCCGTAACCAAGGCCGGTGTGGACCCTGCCGTCGTTGCCAAAGACGTGAAACACGGGGAGGCGCTCCCGTGGGATCAACGGACCGGCCAGGATGTCGTCCGGCTGCTCGGCTCTCCCGGCGGCGCCCTCATCGGCGGCACGGCGTGGACCATGACCGGGGCCAACGTTCCTGCTGGGTCGCTGGACCTGCTGGTGATCGACGAGGCCGGCCAGTTCTCCTTGGCCAACACCCTGGCGGTGGCGCAGGCCAGCAGCCGCCTGCTGCTGCTCGGTGATCCCCAGCAGCTGCCGCAGGTCAGTCAGGGCTCGCATCCCGAGCCCGTGAATGAGTCGGCCCTTGGCTGGCTTTCCGCCGGCCATGCGACTCTGCCGCCGGAACTCGGGTACTTTCTGGCCGACTCCTGGCGGATGACCTCCGAGTTGTGCCGTGCCGTGTCCGAGCTCTCCTACGAAGGGCAGCTGCGCTCGGCGCCGGCCGCGGGGCTCCGGCGGCTGGATGGTGCTCCTGCCGGAATTGAAACCGTGATGGTCAAACACACGGGCAACATCACGTCCTCGCCCGAAGAAGCCGCGGAAGTCGTCCGGCAAGTGCGGCGTCATCTGGGGCTGCAATGGCACAGCGAACAGCCGGCGCGGCCGCTCGAGGCCGCGGACATCCTCGTGGTGGCCGCCTACAACGCCCAGGTCAACGTGATCCGCGAGGCCCTGGCCGCAGCGGGTTTGGTTGACGTCCGGGTTGGGACCGTGGACAAGTTCCAGGGCCAGGAAGCCGCGGTGGTAGTTGTGTCCATGGCCTGTTCTGCAGTGGCGGAGGCTCCGCGTGGGATGGAGTTCCTGCTCTCACGCAACCGGATCAACGTCGCGGTCTCCCGCGGGCAGTGGCGCGCCGTCGTAGTCCGCGCGCCCGAACTGACCAACTATCTCCCCACGCACCCCGAGGGCCTGGAGCAACTGGGCGGTTTCATCGGCCTGTGCCGGCGGTCCGTGGGTTCCTGAGCATCGCTGGCCGGCCCGCGGGACATGCCCATTCTTCGCTTCCCCGCCCGCGGGACATGCCCATTCTTCGCTTCCCCGCCCACGGGACATGCCCATTCTTCGCTTCCCCGCCCGCGGGACATGCCCATTCTTCGACACGAACAGCGGGCACAATGGCAATCTGCCCACTGTTCGTGGCCGCGGCTGGACATGTCCCCCCGTGACGGTCTTCGCGGCTGGACATGCCCCCGGTGAGTGCCCTAGGCGGTTGCGGAGTACCTCGCCGGGAAGCCCTCGGCAAGCAGGAGCGCCTCATCCAGTACCCGGCCGAAGTTCGCCGGGTCGTGCGCAAAGCGGCCCAGGAACAGGCCGGAGACGCCGTCGAGCGTCGGCAGTAGGCCCGGCTTGGCCGAGCCGCCGTAGATGACCGGAAGGCTCTTGAGCCCGGATGCGGTGAGGCTCCCCCGGAGGTGCCGGACGACGTCGGACACGTACACAGCGTCGGCGGGCTCCGCGGCACCGATAGCCCAGACCGGTTCGTAGGCTATGACGAGCCGGCCGGCCAGCTCCCAATCGCCGTCCACGGCCGCCTCGATCTGGCGGTAGACAAAGTCGGCAGCGTCCGCGGCCGGGCCGCGGTCGGGCTCCCCCACACACAGCAGCGGTGTCAGCGCGGCGGCGTCCGCGGCGCGGATCTTGCGCGCAATCATGGCATCGTCTTCGCCGAAGTGCCGCCGGCGCTCGGCATGCCCGATTTCCACCAGGCTGACGCCAAGTTCCGCCAGCATCGACGGCGCCACTTCCCCGGTCCAGGAGCCCTCCGCCCAGCCGCAGTTCTGCGCACCAAGAACCAGCGGTGAGCCCGCCAGCAGCGCGGCCGCCGCCGGCAGGACCGGAAACGAGGGGATGACAAACGGGACAACCCGCCCGGCCGCGAGGGCCGGACGGGTTTCCACTTCGTGGCGCAGCAGCTCCAGCCAGTCCAGACTGTCCCGGTAGCCCAGGTACATCTTGGTGCTTGCTCCCACCAGGAACGTGGCGTGGGCGGTCTGGCGGTGGTGACTGTGCTGCATTGCTGGTGCTTTCTGCTGAATGAGCGGATGCGATGAAAAGCTGCTTACTGCTCCAACAGTTCGTCGGCCTTGTTTTTGAACTTCTTGGTGTAGAATATCATCGCCGCGGCGAGGAACGGGAGCACCCCCAGGGCGTAGACGCCCATGGTTCCGGTGTCCGACGCCGTCATCTGGTTGACCGAGGTCCGCAGGATCGGCGCCACGAAGCCGCCCAGGTTGCCGAGCGAGTTGATCAGGCCTATGCCCGCGGCTGCAGCGGTGCCGGTGAGGAACGCCGTCGGGTAGGACCAGGCGATGGGGCCGATGGAGAGGAAGCTGCAGACGGCCAGGGTGATGAAGATGATGCCCAGGGCCGGAATGTGGTTCGCTCCGGCCCAGGCGGAGCCGAAAATGCAGAGGCCGGTGGAGATGAACAGGCCGGTGCCCCAGACCCGGCGGCGGATCACGGTGTTGGCGGCCCTGCCGATGAAGTAACAGGCGAAGATGCCGAAGAACCACGGGATGGCTGCCATCATGCCCACCGCGAAGCCGACCTTTTGGCCGGTCAGTTGGGCCACCTGCTGCGGCAGGTAGAACGTCACTCCGTAAACGGCGATCTGGAGGCAGAAGTAGATGATGGTGAAGTACCAGACCTTGCCGTTCTTCATGGCCGCGAGCACGCCGCGCGGGCCGGATTCTTCCTTGAGGGTGTCCTCCAGCGCCATGACGTCCAGGAGTGCCTTCTTTTCATCCTTGGTCAGGAACTTCGCGTCCTGCGGGCTGTTGATCAGGAAGAAGAACGCGGCAATACCGGCGACAACCGCCAGCATGCCTTCGACGAAGAACATGACCTGCCAGCCCTGGACACCGGGCACCTGGTCACCGATGTTGATCAGCCAGCCTGACAGGGGTGCGCCCATCATCTGGGAGAACGGCTGCGCGAGGTAGAAGATGGCAAACATCTTGACGCGCACCTTGTTGGGGAACCACGCGGCGAGGAACATGATGACGCCCGGGAACAGGCCGGCCTCGGTGACGCCGAGCAGGAAGCGCAGGATGATGAACGACGTCTCGCCCTGGACGAACGCGAAGCAGGCGGAGACGATGCCCCAGGTGATTGCGATACGGGCCAGCCACACCTTCGCCCCGAATTTGGTCAGGAGCAGGTTGCTGGGGATTTCGAACAGGGCGTAGCCGATGAAGAAGATCCCGGCGCCCAGTGCGTAGGCGCCGGCGGTGATGCCCTTGTCCACGCCCAGCGCGGCTTCGGCGAAGCCCACATTGGTGCGGTCCAGGAAGGCAACCACATAGAGGATGACCAGCATGGGCATGAGCCGGCGGGATGCCTTGGAGATGGCCGATTTCAGAACCGGCGTCTCCAGGAGGTCCCTGGTGGACGTTGTTGCTACGGACATCAAAACTCCTCGTTGAGTAGATCAGGTGAGTGAATCAGGTGCGTGAATCAGGTGGGTGGACAGCGGGCCGATCCGGTGGGTGGAACAGCGCAGCACAGTTCTCTAGCGGGAAAAGGCGATGATCATCACGCCGGCCAGGCAGGCCAGGATTCCGACGGCGAGGTAGATTTTCCGTCCCCTGCGCCAGGCTGCGAATCCGGTGGCGGCGGTCTTGTTGGGTTGTGCCATGATGCTTCTTCCCTAGTGCATGTAAAGTCCGCCATCCACATTCAGCGTCTGGCCGGAGATGTAGCCGGCGTCCTCGCTGATGAGGAAGGCGATGGCGGCCGCGATGTCCCGGGTGGATCCCACGCGGTTGACGACGAGGTCTTTGGTGAGGTCGTCCTTGCGTTCCTGGCTCAGCGTGCCGCCCATGATGTCGGTGTCGATGGGGCCCGGTGAGATCGCGTTTACGGTGATGTCGTATTCGCCGAGTTCGCGGGCTGTGGAGCGGGTCAGCCCGATCACGCCCGCCTTCGCCACCGAGTACGGCGTCTTGGAGTAGGTGCCGCCGCCGCGCTGGGCTGAGACGGAGGAGATGTTGACGATCCGGCCGATCCGGTTCTTGACCATGGACTCGGCGGCCCGGCGGGTGGCGTAGTGGACACCGTTGAGGTTGATGCTGAGCACCCGGTCCCATTCCGCCGCGTCGAGTTCCAGGTACGGAACCGGCGAGCTGACGCCGGCGACGTTGGCGAGGGCGACGATCTGCGGCAGTTCGGCCTCGATCGCGTCGATGGCGGCGCGGACGGACGCTTCGTCGGCGATGTTGGCCCCGGCGCCGTGGGCCTTGACGCCGTGCTCCGCTGCCAGTTCCTTGGCCGCGGCCTTGCACAGGGCGTCGTCGAGGTCGATGATGCCGACATTCCAGCCCTGCGCGGCCAGGTAGTTGGCGGTGGCGCGGCCGATGCCGCGTTCCGAGACGGCGCCGGTGACGATTGCCGTGCGTTCTGCGGGGAAAATGCTCATGGGATTGCTCCTGTAGGTGTGACGGTGAAAGAAGGGATGATCAGTTGATGGGGGCGGGGCCGAGCTCGTCGATGAGCTGCTGCATGGCCACATACGCCTTGTTCCGGTACGCGATCAGCTCGGGGGTGCGCTCTGCCGGGACGTTGAGGAAGCCTGCCCCGGTCTTGGTGCCCAGCCTTCCGGCATCGACCAGGTCGCTGAGGATCTTCGGCGTCGCAAACCGCTCCGGAAATTCGGTCTGGAGCGACTTGTAGCAGAAGTTGTAGACGTCGAGCCCCGCCATATCGGCAATGGCGAACGGTCCGAAGAACGGCAGCCGGAAACCGAACGTGGTGCGGACCAGGGTGTCGATGTCCTCCGCCGTCGCGATCTCCTGCTCCACCAGCTGGGCGGCCTCGTGGAACAGCGCGTACTGGAGCCGGTTGAGCACAAAACCGGTGACGTCCTTGACGACCGCAGTCTGCTTGCCGGCGGCGTGGACGAGTTCCCGGACTGCGCCGACAGTGGCGGCCGAGGTACCGGCGTGGGGGATGATCTCCACGCCGGGGATGAAGGGGGACGGGTTGGAGAAGTGCACGCCGAGGAACCGCCCGGGGTTGGTGACGGGCCCGGACAGTTCCGCGATGGAAATGGTGGAGGTATTGGACCCGATGATGGCGTCCGGGCGGGCGGCGGCGCTGATGCGGGCCAGCGTCTGGTGCTTGATGGCGATGACTTCGGGCACGGCCTCTTCGATGAAGTCGGCGTCGGCCACGGCCTCCTCAATGTCCTTGGCCGCCCAGAGGTTCTGCTTCAGGATGGCGGTGGAGCCTTCCGGGAACAGCCCGGCGGCAACGAACTCGTCGGATTCGGCCAGCAGCCGTTCGTAGTTCTTCTGCGCCACTTGGGCGGACACATCGGCCAGGGCAACCCGTGCCCCGCCGAGCGCCAGGACCTGGGCAATCCCGCCGCCCATGTAGCCGGACCCGACGACGGCGATCCTGCGGGCGGCGTTGATGGCGGCCGCGGCCTCGGTTGGGCGTGCAGCCTCGCTGCTTGCGTTGTCGGTCATGGTCTGACTGCCTTCGTGTATTCGGGCTCGTATGAGCCGATGGCGTCCACCTTGGCGGCGGAGGATGAGTTTTCGTCGAAGCGGTGGCCGAGCCATTCGACGACGAGTTTCTTGGCGAGTTCCAGGCCAATGACGCGCTGCCCGAGCGTGAGCACCTGGGCGTTGTTGCTGAGGACCGAGCGTTCCACGGAGTAGCTGTCGTGGGCGGTGACGGCGCGGATGCCGGGGACCTTGTTGGCCGCGATGGCTACGCCAAGGCCTGTGCCGCAGATCAGCAGGGCCCGGTCCGCGTCGCCGTCGGCCACCTTCCGGGCGGCCTCAACGGCCACGTGGGGGTAAGCCGTGAAGTCGTTCGCGCCGACCCCGACGTCCCGAACCGAGGCCACGCGAGGATCCGCCTCGAGCAGCGCCTTGAGTGCGTTCTTGTATTCGACGCCGGCTTCGTCGTTACCGATGACGACGCGCCAGCCTGTTGTTGTACTCATGCTTGTGCTCCTTGCTTGGCCAGTGCGGGGTTAGCGGACCGGGAATCAATGTGGGCGGAAATCCTTGCTGCGATCAGCGCGAAGGACACCGCACCGGGATCGGCGTGTCCCAGGCTCTTTTCGGCGAGCGGCCGGGCACGGCCCTTAAGCGGACGCATGCCCGCTGTCCCGTCGGCCGCGGTCCGGGCGGCGGCCGAAGCCACGGCGAGCGAGTCCGCCACCGAAGCGCCGCCGCCGAACGCGGCAAGGAAGGCGTCCCGAAAAGGCAGCAGGGCATCCACCATGGTCTTGTCCCCCGGATCGGCCTTGCCCAGTTCTGTGATGGCGTCAACGAAGGCGGTGACCGCGGCGGCTGCATCCCCGCCGCCGTAGCTGTCACGGTTCCCCAGTGCCAGTCCGGCGGCAATGACGGCGGAGCCCCACAGCGCTCCGGAGGTGCCGCCTGCGCGTTCGCTCCAGGCCTCCCCCGCGGCGGTGAGGACCCGGGCAGCCGAAGCGCCGCCGTCGTTCGCGGCTTCTTGCTCGGCCGCGGCGACCGCTGCTTCCACGCCGCGGCGCATGCCGATGCCGTGGTCGCCGTCGCCGGCAATCGCGTCCAGCCGGCCCAGTTCGACTTCATGGTCGACCACGACGTCCCGCACCTGGCCGAGCATCTCGGCTGCCAGCCGTCCGAGGTCCGCGGCGGCGGCGGTGGGGTGTTCGACGTCGGTCGCGACTTCGGCATCGGCAGCGGCCGGCCGGCGCGGGGCGCGCCGCACCACATTGCCCTTGCGGAAGGCCGGGGCGTCTGCCGGAGCCGCCCAGAACTGCTCAAGTTCGTCGTCGAGCCAGAACAGGGTCAGGGAGAGTCCGGACATGTCCAGGCTCGTGACCAGCTCGCCGCATTCCGGTTCCACCACGGTGAGGCCGGCCGCGAGGAGGAGTTTCTCGACCTTGCCGAAGAGCAGGAACAGTTCGTCGTACTTGACCGTGCCGAGCCCGTTGACAATCGCCACAACGCGGCTGCCGGCGTCGTGCGGCTTGTCTGCCATCAGTTTGGTGACGAGCAGTTCGGCGAGTTCCGAGGCGGTGGGCATCGGGTGTTCGGAGATTCCCGGTTCGCCGTGGATGCCCAGGCCCAGGGACATCTGGCCTGCGGGGACGTGGAAGAGAGGTTCGGTGGCGCCGGGGAGGGTGCAGCCATCGAAGGCCACGCCGAGCGAACGGGTGCGGTAGTTGGTCCGGATGGCCAGCCGTTCGACGTCGTCCAGGCTCAGCCCGGCCTCGGCGGCGGCGCCGGCGATCTTGAAGACGGTCAGGTCGCCGGCAATCCCCCGCCGTTTGTCGATCTGGTCAAGGGGGGCGCTGGCGATGTCGTCGGTGACGAGGACGGTGCGGGTCTCGATGCCTTCCGCGTTCAGGCGCAGCTGGGCCTGGCCGAAGTGGAGGACGTCGCCGGCGTAGTTTCCGTAGCTCAGGAGCACGCCGCCCCCGGCGTTGGCGGCCTTGGCCACCCGGTAGACCTGCCCGGCAGCGGGGGATGCGAACATGTTGCCGCAGGCCGACGCTGTGGCCAGCCCGGGCCCGACCAGTCCGGCGAAGGCAGGGTAGTGGCCGGAGCCGCCGCCGATGACAAGGGCCACCTGCCCGGCGGGGACCTCGGTGGAACGGACGACGCCGCCGTTCACGCGGGCAACGTACCCGCGGTTGGCTGCCACGAAGCCGTCCAACGCCTCGTCCGCAAAGTCAGCGGGGTTGTCGAAGATCTGGGTCATGGTTCCTCATTGAATCCGTGTTGGAGAAGTCGTGCCGGACTGAATCAGACGCCGGCGGGCTCAGACGCTGGCGAGTTCCGCCGTCGCCGGCTGCTGCCGGCCCTGGGCCACCTGGCTCTGGCCGAGGGTGTAGCCGGCCGTCTTCGGCAGGATCCGGCGGCGGAGGTAGTCCTGGTTGCTGGCCGTGACGCTGAGTCCGTCGCCGCCGTAGTGCTCGGTGCAGAGGATGCCCTGGAAGCCGACCGACAGGGCAATTCGGAAGGCCTCGCGGTAGTTGATCAGGCCGCTTTCCATTGGTGCGGGCATGGCGACGAAGCTGTCCCGGGCCATGTCCTCATCCCTGATGTAGTTCTTCATGTGCCAGTAGTTGGAATATGGGAGGGTCTTGGCCACCATCTCGCGCCAGTCCTCGATCGGGCGGTGCAGCCGGATCAGGTTGCCGAGGTCGGGGTTGAGGCCAACGTTGTCCAGCCCGATGTCCTGGACCAGCTGGACGGAAGAATCCGCGGTGCCCAGGTAGGTGTCTTCATACATTTCGAGTGAGAGGAGGATCCCGGCCTCCGCTGCGTGCCGGCCGAGTTCGCGGAGCCGGGTGACGGCCTTGCCCCAAGTCTCCTTGTCACCCACCGGGTCTTTGTGTCCTTCGACGGTCCAGAACCAGAGCTGTTTGCGCTGCTCGGACGTGAGCGCCTGGTGCAGTCCGAAGGAGACCACTTCGCAGCCGAGTTCGGCGGCCGCGTCGATGGTCCGGTGGCTGTAGGCCAGGTTGGCCTCCCAGTTCCTTGTCTCGATGACGCTGCGGCGGATGGCCGAGATGACCGGGATGCCGATGCCGACGTCGTGCGCAGTTTGCTTGAACTCGGCCAGCCGCGGAGAGCTTAGGTCGCCGGGACGGACCCAGCTGTCCGTGAGGTCCGCGTTGGCGAAGCCGGCATCCTTGACCTCCTGCAGCACCTCGGCCCAGGCAGGCGCGGCGGCATCGGTCATCTGTTGCCCGTTGGCATCGACGCCCGGGAACTGAAGTAGCGCGGCGGTGATGGGCCAATTCTCGGCTGTGTAGGCCATGGGGGTTACTCCTTCAATGAATCCTGTTTCCTATAGGATTTACTATCGAGAGGATGTTGTCAAGATCACATCCGGGATTGCTGGCGACAATCAAAGATCCTATAGGGAGGACCGGATGGTGTGAAGGGGGGTCATGCGGGATATGCGGAATTCAGCCTTCCGGGGCGTCGGCGATGGCGCGGCCACGCACCTTGCGCACGTGATCGGCCATGGCAAGTGCCGCTTTCTCTGGATCGCCCGAGGCAAAGGCATCCAGGACGGACTGGTGCTCGGCGATCGCATGCTCGGCGTCGGTGATGCCCACTCCCCCGAAGAGGCGGAAGCGCTGAACCTGTCCGCCAAGGGCAGCATATGCGGCGACCATGAACTGGTTTCCGGTCTGTTCCGCAATCAGCCGGTGGAACCTCTCATCGGCCTCAAGATAGTCGCGGTACTCCGCGAATGAGGGTCCCCTCGGCGCCTTCTTCAGGTCAGCAACTGCCTGCGCCAACTCGGCGAGGTGTTCGGGCGTCAGCCGTCCGCACGCGAGGCGGGCATTGACTGGCTCAATGGCCAGGCGCGCCTCCATTAGCTCAGCGAAGTCATCCCTGGTGAAGACCGGTGCGACCCGGTAGCCCTTGAGTGCCACGCGGCGGACCATACCGGTGTGTTCGAGCCGGGCAAGCGCTTCGCGCACCGGCGTGGGCGAAACATCGAGCTCCCTGGCGGTTCCGTCGATGCTCACCACGGCCCCGGGTTCGAGCCGCCCGTCCATGAGCGACGCCAGGAGTTCCTCATAGACATGGTCGGCGAGGACCTGGCGGCTTATGGGACGGCCTACGGGGCGGCTGCCGGGAGAAGCTAGATGCATGTTCAGATCCTATAGGACTGCTCGCGGCGGGAGCCCTCCGGACCAGCGTCCGCGGGACATGCCCAATCCTGAATCCAGCGTCCGCGGGACATGCCCATTCTTAACCGCGAACAGTGAGCAGGATGGCCTTCTGCTCACTGTTCGCGGTTGCGGCTGGACATGTCCAGCCGCGGGGGTGGTGCCGGCCAGACCTAGTTCTGGTAAGCCGGGTAGTCGGTGTAGCCCTTGGCGCCCTCAGAGTAGAACGTCGACGGGTCCGGATCGTTGACCGGGAGTCCCTCGCGCCAGCGGCGCACGAGGTCGGGGTTGGCGATGGCGGGGCGTCCGACGACGACGGCGTCAGCGTGGCCGTCCGCGACCAGCGCCGTGGCCTCTTCGCGCGTCGTGATGACACCGAAGCCGGTGTTCAGCAGGAACGTACCGTTGAAGCGGGCCCGCAGGTCTTGGACCGTGTCGCTCGTGGGTTCCTTGTGCAGGACGCTCAGGTAGGCGAGCTTCAGGGGAGCCAAGGCATCCACCAGACGGCCGTACGTCTCGTGGATGTCTGCAGCGTCCAGCTCGATGGCTCCCTGGACGTTGTGCTCCGGGGAGATGCGGATGCCGACACGGTCTGCGCCGATAGCGTCCACCACTGCCTGGGTCACCTCAATGACGAAGCGTGCACGGTTTTCCGGTGAGCCGCCGTAGATGTCGTCACGCTGGTTTGCGGACGGGGCAAGGAATTCGTGCAGCAGGTAGCCGTTGGCGGAGTGCAGCTCGACGCCGTCGAACCCTGCGCCGATAGCGTTGCGGGAGGCCGTGACGAACTCCTGGACGATGCCCGGCAGCTCAGTGGTCAACAGGGCGTGCGGAACCGGGAATGACTTCTTGCCCTCGTAGGTGCGGGTCTCGCCGTCGATCGCGATGGCGCTCGGTGCGACAACCTCAAAGCCACCGTTCGTGTCTTTATGCGTGACGCGGCCGGCGTGCATGACCTGGGCGAAAATCCTCCCGCCCTCGGAGTGCACGGCGGAGGTAACGTTGGCCCAGCCCTTGAGCTGTTCCTCGGTTACCAGGCCGGGCTGGCCGGGGAATCCCTGGCCAGCGCGGCTGGGGTACGTGCCCTCGCTGACGATCAGTCCCAGCGAGGCGCGTTGGCGGTAGTGCTCGGCAACGAGGGGTCCGGGGACGCCTTCCTTGCCGGAGCGGACGCGGGTGAGCGGCGCCATCACGAGTCGGTTGGGCAGTTCCAGCTCGCCGAGTGTCATCGGGGAAAACAGCATGCGCAGTTCCTTTCACCATGGATTGGGTTCACTGGCGGCAACTGCACGGCGCCTGCAACTATTCCAGATGAGACTCGGATCACTAGGGGTGGACGATGATCTTCACTGCGGTGTCGTTGTGGTTGATGAGCGTGTCAAAACCCTTATCCACGAGATCATCCAGGGCGATTCTTCCCGTGATGAAGGGTTTCAGATCGACCTTTCCCTCCTGGACGAGTTTGATTGCGGCCGCATGATCGCCGCAGTAGGCGATGGTGCCGCGCAGGTCGATTTCCTTCAGGACCACTTTTTGCATGTCGACGGTGGCCGGATGTCCCCAAATGGAAACATTGACTACGACGCCGGCCGGCTTCACGACGTCCAGCATCGTGTCCAGCACGGCATTCACACCGGCACATTCAAAGGCGGCATCTGCCCCAGCCCCCGCAGTCAGTTCCAGCACGCGCGCCTTGACGTCATCGGAGCTAGGGTCCAGAACATGATCAGCGACTCCTGAGGAAACCGCTTTGTCTTTCCGGGCGGCTGACAGTTCGGTGACGATCGTGGTGACACCCAGGCCCTTGAGGACTGCCGCGGTCAGCAGGCCGATAGGACCCGCACCGCCCACGACGGCGACGTCGCCAGCCTTGACGTCGCTCCGGCCGACGGCGTGATAGGCCACCGCGAGGGGCTCGATGAGGGCGGCTTCGTCCAGCGGGATGTCGCCGACGGGGTGGACCCAGCGGGCGTCGACCACGATCTTCTCGCTCAGGCCGCCGCCGCCGCCCGCCAAGCCGATGAAGCCTAGCTTGGTGCACAGGTTGTAGTGACCGCTGAGGCAGGGACCGCACTCATTGCAGACCAGGTATGGCTCCACCACGACGCTGTCTCCGATGGCGAGCCCGGTAACGCCCTCGCCCACTTCCTCGACGGTGCCGGAGAACTCATGTCCCAGGGTGACCGGGGCGGCCTCGTGTGAAAGCCCGTGGGGGTGGCCGGGCGGCGGGGTGAAAATGGGTCCTTCCAGGAATTCATGGAGGTCCGTGCCGCAGATGCCGCACCAGGCCACGGCGATCTTTACCGCTCCCGGACGCAGCTCCGGCTCAGGGATGTCTTCGATCCGGAGGTCATTGCGGGCATGGAATCGTGCTGCTTTCATGTTCTCTTCCGCCTTCGTATTGATGTCTGATTCGTGCGGCTCAGCTATACAGGATGCCGCCGTCAACGAGCAGCGTTTGTCCGGTGACATAGTCCGAATCCGGGCCGGCAAAGAAGGAGACTACCTTCGCGACGTCGTCGGGCGTCTCGATGCGGCCCAGGGCGATGGCTTTGACGTTCTCACTCAGGTTCTGACCGGCCGGTTTACCGTTGATCTTACTCAGTTCCCGGTCGATCAACTCCCACATTCCCGTTCCTACAATGCCCGGCGCATACGCATTTACGGTGATGCCCTTCGGCGCCAGCTCCTGCGCCGCGGCCTGGGTGATGCCCCGGACCGCGAACTTGGATGCCGAGTACGCTCCGAGAATCGGAAAGCCCTTCACCGCGGCAATCGAAGCGGCTGAGATGATCCTGCCGGCGTGTTGAAGTTCATCGAACTTTGCAGCAGCCGCCTGGATGCCCCAGATCACGGAGTTTAGATTAATCCGGAAGACTTGCTCCAGATCCGCCTCCGTGATCTCCAGCACCGGCCGGACCTGGGCGATGCCCGCGTTGTTGACGATCACGTCAAAGCCGCCGAGCTGCTGTGAGGCCGTCTCGACTGCGCCCACAACATCTGCCCGCCGCCCGACGTCGGCGGCGATGAATACCGCCCGGCCCCCGATGGCTTCAATTTCGGAAACAACGGCCTCGCCCTTCTCCTGCTGAGAATCAAGATCCGCCACGGCAACGTGGAATCCGTCCCGGGCCAATCTCAGCGCAATACCCCGGCCGATCCCTTGGCCGGCGCCGGTGACAAGGGCTACTTTGTTTCGAACAGTCATGTTGTTGGAATCCTTTGGGTTGGGCCACGGCTGGGCCATGTCGGTACAGCCGTGGCCTGATCTGGGTCGTTATCAGCGCGTGTGGTGCGTCGGCTGAGCCTCGAAGACCGGAGTCGGCAGCCCTTCCATCCTGGCCTTGAGCTGCAGCGCCAGATAGTTGGAGTAGTGGCGGCTCTGGTGCAGATTGCCCCCGTGAATCCAAAGCCTTTCCACGTTCGTGGGCTTCCACATATTGCGCAGTTCTCCCTCCCATGGACCCGGATCTTTGGGAGTGTCCGATCCATAACCCCAGCATTTGCCGACGGCGTCGGCCACCTCGGGTGAGACCAGGTCCGACAGCCAGCCGTTCATCGACCCATAGCCGGTCGCGTAAATGATGACGTCGGCGTCCAGCTCCGTTCCGTTGGCCAGCACCACGGCGTTGCCGGTAATTTTGCCGACCTCGCCGTTGGCGAGCTTGACCCGGCCGTCGATGATCAGCTGCGAGGCGCCGACGTCGATGTAGTAGCCGGAGCCACGCCTCAGGTACTTGAGGAAAAGACCGGAGCCGTCCACGCCGAAGTCCAGGTCGAAACCGGCGGCCTCCAGCTGGGAGTAGAACTCCGCGTCCCGCTCTGCCATCTCCGCATAGACGGGGATCTGGGCTTCGGGCAGAATCCGGTATGGCAACGAGGCAAACAGCAGATCGGCTTTTTCGGTGGTGACGCCGTTGGCCAGCGCCTTCTCCGAGTACAGATCGCCAAGCGCAAGATCCATGAGGGATTCACTGCGGGCAATGTGAGTGGAGGACCGCTGGACCATGGTGACGTCGGCGCCATGCTCCCAGAGATCGGCACAGATATCGTGCGCCGAATTATTGGAGCCGATGACCACCGCCTTCTTCCCTGCCCAGTCTCCGCCGCCCGGGTGCTTGGACGAGTGGTACTGCTCCCCCAGGAAGGACCCGGCGCCGTCGAACGCGGGGACGCTGGGGTAGCCCGAAACGCCCAAGGCGAAGACGAGCTGTTTGGGGCGCAGGGTGACCGGTTCGCCGTCGCGCACTACCTCAACCACCCACTCCTGCGAGGATTCGTCGAAGCGGGCGCTGGTGCACTCGGTGCTGGACCAGTAGTTCAGTTCCATGATCCGCGTGTAGTGCTCCAGCCAGTCGCCGATCTTGTCCTTGGCCGCGAAAACGGGCCAGTCGTCAGGGAATTTGATGTACGGCAGGTGGTCATACCAGACCGGGTCGTGGAGGTGCAGGGACTTGTAGCGGTTGCGCCAGGAGTCACCGGGGCGGTCATTCTTTTCGATGATGATGGTGGGCACACCGAGCCGACGCAACCGCGCGCCCAGCCCGATCCCGCCCTGGCCGCCGCCGATGATGACGGTGTAGGGCTGGTCTTCGTAGCCGAGCCGGGCTTCCTGCTCAACCTTCAGCTCCAACCACGATTTGCGGCCCTTGGTGATCTCGTGCGCGACCCCCTTCTCCCGGTTGGCGCCCTTCTTTTCCTCGAAGCCCTTGAGTTCCTGCATGGTGGTAAGCAGGGTCCAGCACTTGCCGTTCCGAAGGCGCAGATGGGCGTAACCCCGGGCCTGGGCGGTCTCGAAATTCACCCACGCCTCACTATTGGCGGCATCCCCGGTGGCGTCCTCGGCGAGGGTCCAGTTGCTTGGCCGCACGTCGTCAAGGGTCGCATCGAGCATCCGTCGGATGTCTTCTTTGCCCTCAAGGGTCTTGAGGTTCCAGGTGAAAGAGACGAAGTCGCGCCAGTACGAATCGTCGTCGAATAGCTCAAGGGTGGCGTCCATGTTGTGGCTGCGCAGCGCCTCATCGAACTGCGCCAACCAGGCCCGGACGACGCCGTTTGGTGTCTCAGACATGTTTCCTCTTTCCGTTGCTAACTGTGGGCCGCTCCCGTTGCATGGCGTTCAGGCCATGCAGTGACCCGCATCACAAGTAAAGGTCGCGGGGGGTTACAATCGGGTTACACGGAGCTCTCACGTTGTTGGCCGGCGCTTGCGCTGGTCGAGGATTGACGGGAGCGAACCGAATGCGACGATTCGAGGGCGAGTTGGGAGACTGAGCATGCGACAGGGCACTAGCTCCATCACGCCGCTCTCAGACCTCAGGTTTTCTGCGCCGGCAGAATACGCCCGAACGCTCCGGGACGCGCACGAGTCCACAATTTCCGGCACCCCGAATCCGCACCTATCGCCGTCACTGGCCAAGTCCTGGCAGCGTTCCCTCGCGTCGGGCATCAATCCGGACCAGCACCGCCCGGTCCACCGGCACGAAGTTTCCGAGGCTCGCTCGCTCAGTGCAGGCCATCGGCTGGCCGCCGTGATGCCCGCCCTGTCGCACCTGCTTGCCGATGAGACTGCGACCGGGCGCCACCTGCTGATCGTCACGGATCATGAGGGCGAGGTGCTGTGGCGCATCGGCAGCAAACAGGCATTGAAACTCGCGGATTCGCTGGAATTCGTGGAAGGAGCCGATTGGTCCGAATCCGGCGTCGGCACCAACGCCATCAGCGAAGCCTTGGTGACCGGCGCCCCGGCTCAACTCTTCTCAGCCGAACACCTCGTGCGGACCCATCACGATTGGGCCTGCACCGCATCTCCGATTCGTGACCCTTTGACGGGCGAAGTCATCGGCGTCCTGGACGTTTCCGGCCCATTCGAATCCGTCACGCCGGACAGTCTACGGCTGGTGCGGTGTGGGGTGCGGCTTGCAGAGGAGCTGCTGAAATCGACTGCGCCTCCCGACGGCCGCATCTGGCGTCGTGGGCAGCCGCTACGACGTGACGACCGGACACCGCGCGACGGCGGCGCCCAGTCTCAGCTGACGCTGCGGCTCCTTGGAGACGCACCGTCGGCGGCGATCGACGGCGGCGCCCTTCGTCCAATTACACTGCGCCGCGCCGAGATCCTGGCCCTGCTGGCGTCTCGTGCCCAGGGGTGGAGCGCCGATGAGCTCGCCTACGAGATCCACGGCGACGAGGGCACCGGCGCGACAATCCGGACGGAGATGCACCGAATACGAAGCACCGTGGGCAACGTGGTCGAAGCGAACCCCTACCGTTTCTCTTCCGCCGTCAGAGTCGTTACGGATGCCTCGGATGTGGCGGGCCATTTGCGGGAGGGCCGGGTTGGCGAGGCGTTTGCAGCCTATCCGGCGAAACTGCTCAACCGTTCGCTGAACCTTTCCATCGGTTTTATGCGCGATGAGCTCAACGTAGCCGTCGGTGCGTCCGTTCGCGCCAGCGGGGACGCCCGGTTGATCCTGCAATGGTGCACCAGCGACATGGGCTCCTCCGACACGGAGGCGGCGGCCGCTGCGGCGAAGCTGATCGGGCCCTTTGATCCAAGAGTTCAGCTGGTGAGCGCGCGGATGGAGCGGGTGGACCGCGAGCTGCGAGCCTAGCCACAAACTCCGGCTCCTTCGTCATCTGGGACTTCCCGGCCGCAGACCACCGACTCAACACTAGGCCGGGGGCGGCGCGACGCCGGGACAGCCTTGACCTTGAGGGTTCCGGAGGCAATCGTCAGCGTAGTTCCGGGTAATCGACCGCCAGACGCTGACGGTCTGCGGCGGCGAGCTGAATGTTCCCTGGCCCGGAATGGGCAGCGGCGGACCGCCGTTGACGGAGTAGGTGCCCTGGAAATGGGTCGTCAGGACCGCAGAGAAGTCCCCGGTCTGAGTGTAGACATGGCTGGTCGCCGTCTTTTCGCCCCAACGATCCGGTGGCAGAGGGCCACCGGCCGCTGTCTGGGGGCCGGCTGAGGCGCCGTCACCGTAGCTCCAGGTGTACTGCACCGGCTTGGCGACGACGGCAACACTCTGACCGAGCATTTCGACGGTGAACGCCTGCTCGGATGCCTCAGCATAGAAGTTCGTCTCGGCACCTATCAGGGTGTGGGGGCTAGGCTGCATGACAGACTCGCCTGGCCTGACAGGCAATTGCTGGAATTTCGTTTGTATCTGGGCAGCGATCTTGCCCAGGACATCGTCGGGATCTTCTAGATAGACGCAACGGTCTGGGGCGATACGGCTCCAAATCGGTGGCAAGAATACTCGGAGTGAAGAGAACCATCGGACAGGTCGTCCAGCCTCACCTTGATCACACCTCACAGCCGATGCCAAGCATGCGATATCGAAATTGTTATTGCCTTCATCGAGGCACAGATACTCGAACTTGTAGACATTGGGGTCCTCTGCCACCATCCCTGGAGTGTCGACCCACACGCCCGCCCCGGCGTCAAAGCGCCAGATACCGAGGCCGGACTTCGTCCACGAAACTTCCGAATCGTCGGCGACTGCAATTGTGGGTGTAGCGACCAGCGTTGCCCCGATCAAAACGATCCCGATCGCCAGTCGCGACAAGGTTCGCTTGAGATTCATGGCCTAGCCGCCGAGCCGGTCGACGTTCTGAACGGTCCAGTTTCCCTTTTCATATCGCGCCACCAACAAGTCACCCAACATCCCAGATTCCGAAACTGTCTGAGCGTCCGTGCCATCCGCATTTTTCAGCCACCCGACTCTTTGCTGCGACTGAATGGCAACCTGAAAGTCGCCCTCATCGGTGCGGACAAATGTCGACTGAACGGCATGTACATTTACGGTGGCTCCGACTATCCATCGTCCTTCAGAGTTCCACTTTTCGATGCCCGGAAACACTTTCCCACAGAGGGCGCATGCCGAACTCGAAATAGCCCCGATACGCGATAGGTCACCCGTTTCATACCCGTAGTTGAGGAGCTGATACCAGTACCTCGCGAAGGCCTCGAGCCCTTCCTTCGTCTCCGCCTTAGCCGCCTCCGGCAGTTCCGGCACCGGGACGTTCTGGGCTTTTCCTGAGGCATCGGCCGGTTTGTAGCTGGCCGTGGGTGTGGGTGTGGCGCTGGGACTCGCCGACGTCGCCGCCGATGGTCTAGATGACTCTGGGGCAGCCGTCGCCCCAGGCGTTGTTCCGCCGCCGCTGCAGGCAGTGACCAGCAGCAGGGACGAAGCAAGGAAGACGCCGGCGAAAGCGCGCCAGCGGCCGGCGATCGAACTGCGAGATGTCATGGTCAGCTATTCCCCCCGATAGAAAATCAAGACGCCTAAAACCAACAATGAACTAAGAGTAACCGACGTCACATTTTAGACGTCAAGGTTATCCACAGGCTCCAGATTCACCCGCAACAGCAATGGCAGCAGGACGCCTCCGGCGGGAATGCCCGCACAGATGCGCCCTGCCGCCGCCGCCCCGGTAGTCGCCGTCGCTGGCCGGCAGCCGGTAGTGCCGGTTACTTCTTCTTGCCGGCGCCCAGTCCCGAGCCGCTGCAGGAAGCCATGGCGCCCTGACCTGCACCGGAGTTCTTCGAGATGGAGACACCGTCGAAGATGATCTCGCAGCCGACAGTGGCCGCGGCGTTGGCGTAGTCCCCTGTCACCACCAGGGAGAGGAAGTCCGAGTTTTTCACGGTCTGGTCCTTCTTCCACTCCGCAGCGATGTCCTCGGTGGAAGTTCCGCCGCTGGTCCAGTAACTGACCGAGGCCTTGCCGTTTGTGGTTACAACGAATTCCACCCTGTGCTCCGAATTCAGTGCCTGATCGGCCGAGGAAACCGCCGCAGACAGGACCGCCATCCAGATCGCCGCAATGACAATGCTGAGAATGCCCAGGACCAGCCCGGCCACGACCGTTCCCTTCTTGGCGAACTTGCGGGTGGCGCCGATGATGCCGAAGAGGACGGCCAACGGTCCCAGGACAAAGGCCACGGCGCCCATAACGGGGATGAAGGAGAAAACGACAGCCACGATGCCGAGCACGAGCGCGGCAACGCCCCAGCCGTTGCCGCGCGGAGCAGGCGCTGAGACCACGGGCTGCTCGGGAGCCGTAGCGGTTGCCGCGGCGGGCGGAGTGCCCTGTGAATTGAAAGTAGTCATAATTACCCCATGTTGATGGCCAGGCATGCGCCTGGCGATGCGAGTGTCCGATCCCTGGCGCCCCCAATAGACACGCAGGGTCATCGATTTCTTGCGACGGAATGCCCGGAGGCGCCCGCCGCTGGATACCGATGAAATGCGAACAACATCAGGGTATGAAGGGGTGCCGACAATTTAGCGCCCCTCTTTCGGGCGCGAAGCAAATACAGTCGACGCACGCCGACTTTCCCCCGTAAGCCACTGGCGCTTTTCTACACGGGCCAGAACAATGAAGCCATGATGTTCGAACACGCAGACGACAATCCCATTCTCAACCTCGACGAAGAGCAGATCTGGAAAGTGATTGAGGGCACCAAACACGGCAGGCTCGTGGTCACTGTGGCCGGAGAACCCGATATTTTCCCGGTGAACTACGCGGTGAGCGACAGGAAGCTCTACCTCCGTACGGCGCCCGGCAACAAACTCGCCCAGCTGACCATCAACTCCAAGGTGCTCTTCGAAACGGACGGCATCCTGTCCGACGAGGCCTGGTCCGTGGTCCTCCGCGGCACCGCCCGGGTGCTGGACCAGTCCGCCGACATCGCAGCCGCTGAGGCCCTGGGGCTCAAGCCCTGGGTACCGACGTTGAAGGACTACTACGTCGAGATCGAGCCGACCTCCACGACCGGCCGTCACTTCAAGTTCGGCGAACATCCCGAGCGCGAGATCTAGCCCCATCTGGCCCGCCTAGAATTAAACCATGGCGGACAAGCTGTCGCCGGAGCGGCGCAGTTGGAACATGTCCCGTATCCGGGGGAAGAACACAAAGCCGGAGTTGCTGGTTCGACGGCTATTGCATGCCAAGGGCTACCGGTACCGGCTGCACGGCACCGCGCGTGGCGGACGGCTCCCCGGCAACCCGGATCTGGTGTTCGCGGGCCGCCACAAAGTCATCTTCGTCAACGGCTGCTTCTGGCACTTCCACGATTGCCGCGTCGGGCAACACGCACCCAAATCCAACGTCGAATTCTGGGAATCCAAGCGGACCCGCACCAGGAACCGCGACGCCGACCAGCGCCGTCAGCTGGAAAGCGCAGGCTGGGAGGTCCTCACCGTCTGGGAATGCGAACTGAGGGACCGGTCGGCGCTGGAGCAGCAGTTGGACGCATTCCTTCGGGCGCGGGCAGCTGACCCCACCCCGGGAAACTAGCCCCGGTGGTGGTCGATCAGCCAGCCGGCCATTTGGCGGGCACGGCCGGCCGCGGCAAGGTCTCCCTCGGCGGCGGAGACAATCGAACCCTTCATGAGGATGTGCCAGGAGCGGGAGAAATTCGCCGGATCGCGAAGGCCTGCCTCTTGGGCAAGCTGCTGCACGTGGCCGCGGATCCTCGCGAGGTAGTCGATGCTGGCCCGGCCGAGCGGGTGGTCGGCCCCCATCTCGAGCAGGATATTGACGAACGAGCAGGCCTCGAAATCCTCGCGTGCGAACCAGTCGGCGAACACATCGAAGATCGCCAGCAGCTGCTCCTGGGGGGTGTCTCCCCTGAGCCGGGCCTCGGAGATGATCATGTCTACGGTCCACTGCTGATCCCGGCGTTCCAAGAAGGCCAGGACCAGCTCGTCCTTTGATGCGAAATGCCGGTAGAAGGTTGCCTTCGCCACGCCGGAGCGGCTGATCAATTCGTTGACCCCGACGCCGCGGACTCCCCGCCGGGAAAACAATTCGTAGGCAACCGCGAGAATCCGCTCCCGCACGCCTGGACCCGGCACGCCTGGCGCAGCACCTGGCGCAGACCGGCCGGCCACGGCAGGGCGCTCGCCGTCAGCCACGGTAAGCGGCGGGGACGTTGCAGCTCCGGAATTCGTTGAAAGAGACATCAAAAATATCTTAGCCCAAAGACAAGACAGAGTGGTCTGTCTCGGGTAGAATTCCAATTCGGGGACTTGGACTCTGATTGGTCCAGATTTACTCGTATAACTACACCTACGGGAGAGCGCCAGATGCCGCACTTGCTGATGTCGAATGAGTCGCTGAGAACCTCAGCATCACGGCCAAGATCATCGCCAGTTTCCCGAATCCAGAATTTCCGGCGCTCCGCTGAAGTCGATCCTGATCTCGAACCCTTGCGTCAGCAGGTGGGCGCGATCATTGATGCGATTCTCGCTGACACCAAGCCCGAAGAGGCGGAGGTGCGAGAAAAACTTCGTTGGCATGTCGCGGATAACCCGGGCAAGCCGGAGAAGGCGCTCCTGAGTCACCTGCTGTCGATGCCGGTCCGTCAGGACGCATCAGCCTAGTTCCGCCGGCGGCCGGTCATGCTCAGCGGCCACTGCCGGCCTGACGCACCACTTCGCCCCAGGACTGCTGCGCGAGGTCAGCCACGGAAGCGAGGATTTCCGACGGCGGCCGGGACAGGTCCAGCGGGAACTCCACGATGTCGATATCGGTGTTGAGGATCCGACGCAGCTTGATTTCTCCTGCGCCCGGGTAGATCAGCCACGCCGTCGGTACCCGAAGCGAGGTGCAGTAGGCCAGCATCCGGTAGTGGTCCGCCGTAGGTGACGCCCCGACGTCGGCCGCGGCCTGATACCTGGCGTCGTAGACCATCACCGGCCGCCCGCCGAGCAAATGGACCGCGCCGGGTTGCACAACGATCCGGTCCGAGTCACGGACGGCCTCGTTGAACAGGGCGCTGTACCGCAGCCGCATCTCACCCGGGTAGGTTTCCATGGCTTCCCGCAGCGCCGTCCCGACAAAGTCCTCAAAAACTTTGGACATGTCCACCACAAACGACGCCGACTGTTGCCTGCCGTCGCCCGCCTCCGCCGAGGCATTGCGCAGGATCACTTCGGCGAGCCGGAGGGCAGCGTGGTAGCGGGTGTTCATCCGGTTGGCACGCCACACCGGCAGCGGGGCGCCGGACTGCAGGCGGGTCACGGCAGCGAGCTTGCCTTTGAGCTGGCGCAGGCGGCTGAGTACTTCCGGGCGCACCCCCGGGACCCGGGACATCCGTTCCAGCGCGGCCCGCAGGATGCGGTTCTCGGCGATGTCCTCGGTGAACTCGTCGTAGGACACCTCGAGCGGCACCAGCATGCCGGGCCGGCGGGAGATCTGGTCCGAGATTCGGATCCGGCCCTTGACCGTCCGCAGCGATTCGTCCACGGTGAGGTAGCCCTGCAGCACCCCGCGGCTGAACGCACGGTCCGCGAGCTGCGCCAGCGACTCGGCGAGCGCGCTCCACAGCTCCGGCTCCTCGACGGCGGCGACGGAATCCTCGCGGAATCCCTGATCCCCCGCGTAGCCGAGCAGGAACAGCAGCCGGCCGAGGTTGAGCCGCTCCTTCGGTCGCACCTCAAGCTGGACCGTCGGGGTGCGCACCGAGCCGACCTTCCCCACCGGTTCAATCCGGTACAGGCCCATGCCCATTGGCGAAGCCCTGGCCAGACCGCTGCCGTTGACGTACGCGGCGCTGCCCGGATCGAGCCGCTCCACAACACCGACCGAGAGCTCGTCCAGGACGATCCGCCGGACCGGCGAGGCGTCAAGCCCGGGCTGCGTGGCCCGTACCGGCGCGACGGCCGCCGGGCTAGACGCGCGCAAGGCGGGCGAGCAGTTGGTCCAGCCCGAACCGCTCCTCCAGCTGGGCCCGGTTGAGCTGACCGTGGTAGTGCTCCTCGAGCAGCGGCATCAGCTCGTACTTCCAGATCCGGCGCAACCCCTTCGGCGTCTGGGCGGACGGTTTCATGAAGTACGACGGTCCGATCATCAGGTCCCGGTCCCACTCGTCGATCGCGTCGTTGAGCGCGTCCATCAGGAAGGCCGGCGTCGTATCCAGGTCCCGGGCCTGCAGGAACCGCAACAGCGAGCCCTTCACCGGCTCGGTCTTCGGGTGCAGCTCAATGAAGGAGAAGCGGCGGCGGATGGCGGCATCCATCATCGCGATGGAGCGGTCCGCGGTGTTCATGGTGCCGATGATGTACAGGTTGTCCGGCAGCGTGAACGGCTCGTTGGGGCTGTACTGCAGGTAGATCCGGTCATCGCGGTATTCGAGCAGGAAGTAGAGCTCGCCGAAGACCTTCGCGAGGTTCGCCCGGTTCATCTCATCGATGATCAGGAAGTACGGCTTGCTCTCATTGCCGGGCTTGGCAGCCTCTTCGGCAATCCGGCGCAGCGGCCCGGCGACGAGCTTGAAGGACACCTGCCCCTCCTCCGTCTTGTCGGGACGGAAGCCCTCGAAGAAGTCCTCGTAAGCGTAGGAGGGGTGGAACTGCACGAGCTTCACGCGTTCGTCCGTGGGGTCGCCGGCCAACTGGGCGGCCAGGTGCTTGGCGAGGTACGTCTTGCCTGTTCCGGGTGGTCCGTAAAGCACCAGCTGGCGGTTCTCCTCCAGCAGTTCGGCGATTTCCTGCAGCGGCTCCAGGTCCATGTGCAGGGACGCCGCGAACTCCGGTGTCAGCGGGCGGAATCCTTCGCAGACCGGTTCGACGACGGCGTTCGGCTCGGCGCCGTCGCCGGGCTCGGCTTCCGCCTCGGCCGGCAGGAGCGCCTCCAGCGCCTGGATGACGCGGGTGACGTCCACGATGATGCCGGAGGTGGCGAGCTGCCGCTGCACGTGCCGGGGCAGCTCGGTCATGTCATGGGTTTCGTCGAACCAGCGGACCTTTCGGCGCAGCCGCCGGTTGTCCCCGTGGTGCCCGGGCTCACCGAGGACCACGCCCACCCGGACGGATCCGGAGTTCTGGTACAGGGTCAGGTCGCCGGGCTTCATCACGGTCAGGAACGCGAAGACGGCGGTTTTGGTGTCCTCGCGTTCCACGTAGCCGAGGTGCTTGTAATCCTCATCCACGGCACGCTGGACCAGCCCGGCGGTGACGCCGGGGTCGAGCAGGCGCAGGTGCTCGACGTCGAGCGTCACCGCCTCGCCGGCTTGCCAGACTGTGAGCAACTCGGCGTTGTCGTGGTGGGTGCGCAGGAGCCAGGCCCGGCGGCCGGGGTCGCCCACCTTCCGCCATTGGCTCACGAGTTGCCGGGAGTACCAGTCGATGCGCTGTCCGGCCTGCTCGTCCAGGTGCAGCCGGATCCGGTGGATGTCCGCGGAGATTTCCTCGTCGCTGTCGCCCTTGGCGCCGCCCACGAGGGAGGCAAAGGCATCCCGGATTTCCTGGCGTTCAACGTCGGCCACCACGGGTTCGAAGTAGCTGGGCCAGACCAGGAATTCGATGCTCCGGCGGATGGCCGGCTGGTCGCCGGGAGTACCGGCAACCAGTTGGTGGAACGCCAGCGGATCCTTGACCGCGGCGGCCACGGTGCCGCCGGGCCGCTGGGCGACGTGCTGCACAAAACGGCAGAGCCATTTCAGGTGGTCCCAGATGGTCCAGTTGAACTCCGCGGTGCGGTCCCGGATGACTCCGTGGTCCGTCATACCCGCGTACAGCTCGCCGGGAAGTTCCAGCGGCGGCTCCAGCCAGGATGCCGCCTCGGCCACACGCGCGCGCTTGACCTTGAGCGATTTCACCTCGTGCGCCAGCGGCAGTGACTGGAGGAACAACAGCTCGACGGCCAACTGCTTGGCACCCCGAGTGGCATCCCCCAGGTTCTGCCGGAGGTTGGTCATCATGGGCGCCTTGGAATCGGGAACCCCGCGCTCGAGGCGTTCCAGCAACTCCGCGGCAGCCTGGACCGTCCACGTCTTGGTGCGGCCGTCCAGAGCCGACGGTTTTCCGTGCAGTCCCGGCCCCAAGACAAACCACGCCGCGTCTTCGATCTCCTTGGAGATGCCGAGGGCGCGGTGCATGGCAGGCTTTTGGGTTGGGGTCATACCTTCAATTTACAGGCTTAAGCTGGACGCCCGCATCATCGGGGGCTTTAGAGTTACTGCGCAGTAGATTTTGCCTGGATCCGGGACTGAATCCCCGGCGGCGGCCGTGGCGCGGCTGTCTGCCGGCTCTTTGCCCGCTCTTTGCCCGCCGTCCGGCCGCAATCCGGCGGCTATTTGCCGGCCGGCGGCCTGATGATTCCGAACGTGAAGTAGCTGACCGGGCCGATGAAGTTGGCCAGGGTGGCCATCCGCCACATCGCCTTGCTGCCGCGGATCTGCGCGGCCGGGCGGCGCGAGATATCCCGCTGCGCCGCGACCAGGAGCGAGAGCTGAACCACCGCCGCCGCGACGGTGCCGAACTTCGCCATCGGTGAGAGTTCCTTCCAGCTCTTCTTCTTCGCGTTCTTCTTGCTCTTGTTCACCATGATCTGTGCTCCTTACTTCGCGGGGCCATGTGTTCCGGGTGGTTCATTCTAGGGCTGGCCAGTGCACCGAGGTAGAGGCTAGGGGACCGGGTTGGTCAACTCTGCGGCCGGGACCGGGTGGACCGCCATGAACGGCGAGAGCCTGTCCTTCTGCTCCGCGGTCAGCCGCAACACCCGCCCGGTGGCCTCCTCCACAAAGGCCAGGTGGCTCGTGGCCCGGACGCAGTCCTCCCGGGTCACCGGGTCCTGCACGAGGTAGTGAATGTCGAAGCTGGCACCTTTCACCGCGCCAATCCACAGCACCACGACCGCCGGTATATTGCGGTACTCGAGCGTTTTGACGTAGCGGATCCTATGCTCCACCACGAGCGCCAGGACGCCTGCCGGGATTTCGTTGAAGAGCGGCACCGGTGGCTCGCTTCCGGGCATCCCGGAGCCGCGGGGCGGGCCGAACGCCGCTATGCGGGCTTCCTCCAGGATCCGGACAATCTGCACGTTGTTGATGTGGCCGTAGGCGTCCATGTCGCCCCAGCGCATCGGGACCTGCACCTCGATGCGCCGTGCGTCTGAACCGGCCGGGCCGGCGGCGCTCAGCTGTGCACCGCCGTCGCATCATTTTCGAGCACATCGTCTGCGTCCTCGCCGGCGAACTGGGACATGTACAGGCGGTAGTACGCGCCCTTCAGCTCCAGCAGTTCGGCGTGCCGGCCCTGCTCCACGATGCGGCCATCTTCCATCACCAGGATGGTGTCGGCGTCGCGGATGGTGGAGAGGCGGTGGGCGATCACGAAGCTCGTTCGCTCGGTGCGCAGCGCCGCCATGGCTTTCTGGACCAGCACCTCCGTGCGGGTGTCCACCGAGCTGGTCGCCTCGTCCAGGATCAGCAGCGAGGGGTTCGCCACGAAGGCCCGGGCGATGGTGATCAGCTGCTTCTCGCCGGCGCTGACGTTGTTGCCTTCCTCATCGATGATCGTGTTGTACCCGTCCGGGAGCGCCCGGACGAAGCGGTCCACGAATGTGGCCTTCGCCGCCTCCATCACGTGCTCCTCGGTGGCGTCCAGCTTGCCGTACCGGATGTTGTCGTAGATGGTGCCGCCGAACAGCCAGGCGTCCTGCAGGACCATGCCGATCTTGGCACGCAGCTCCGCACGGCTTAATTGGGTGACGTCCACGCCGTCGAGCGTAATGCTGCCGCCGCTGAGTTCATAGAAACGCATCACGAGGTTCACCAGGGTGGTCTTGCCGGCCCCGGTGGGGCCGACGATCGCCACGGTATGCCCGGGCTCGGCAGTGAAGGACAGGTCCTCGATCAGCGGTTTGTCCGGGGTATAGCTGAAGGTGACGTGCCGGAAATCGACGTGCCCGTCAGTCTTGGCCGGCAGTTGCTCGGTGGCGGTCTCGGCGTCCTGTTCCTCGGCGTCGAGGAACTCGAACACCCGCTCCGCGGAGGCGACGCCGGACTGAAGCATGTTCGCCATGCCCGCCATCTGTCCCAGCGGCTGGGTGAATTCGCGGGAGTACTGGATGAATGCGGTGGCGTCGCCCAGGCTCATGCTGCCGGAGGCGACGCGCAGCCCGCCGACGACGGCGATCCCCACGTAGCTGAGGTAGGACACGAATTGCATGACCGGCATGATCATGCCGGAGACGAACTGCGCCCCGAAGCTGGCCTTGTAGAGCGCCTCGTTCCGTTCGTCGAAGCGGGCCAGCATATCGGCGTCGCGGCCGAACACGCGGACCAGGTCGTGCCCGGAGAAGGACTCCTCGATCTGGCCGTTGAGCTCCCCTGTGTTCTTCCACTGGGACGCGAAAAGCTTCTGGCTGCGGGAACCTATGATGCCGGCGGCCACCGCCGAGAGCGGCAACGCCACCAGGGCGATCAGGGCCAGCTGCCAGGACACGATGAACATCATGATCACGATGCCGATGACCGTCAGCGCGGAGTTCACCAGCTGGGCGAAGGCCTGCTGCAGTGCCTGCTGGATGTTGTCCACATCGTTGGTGACGCGGGACAGGATGTCCCCGCGTTGGCGGGTGTCAAAGTAGTTCAGCGGGAGCTTGTTCAGCTTCTTCTCGGTGTCATCGCGCAGCGTGCGGACCACCCGCATGACCAGCACGTTGAGCACATAGCCCTGTAGCCACAGGAAGATGTTGGCGACGAAGTACATCACCAGCACCACGCTGATGAGGTAGGCGAGCTTCTGGAAGTCAACGCCCACGCCGGGGATGAGATCCATCCTGGAAAGCATGTCCGCGAAGTTGTTCTCGCCCTGGGCGCGCAGTCCTTCGACGAACTGATCCTTGCTGGCCCCGGCAGGAAGCTGCTTGCCCACCACCCCCGCGAAGATCACGTCCATCGCCTGGCCGAGGATCCGGGGCGCAATGACGTTGAGGACGACGGCGACCGTCACCATCGCCAGCACGGCGGTGATGCCGGCCCGCTCGGGCTTCAGCAGGCCCATCAGCCGTTTCGCGGAGGGCCAGAAGTGCTGGGCTTTCTTGGCCGGCAGATCACCGAACATGCCACCGTCGGCCTCGCCTGGAGTGTATTCCTCTTCGAAGAAATCGTCGTCGGGAGCCGCATCCGGGGTCCGGGGGGCGGTCTTCTCGTTGGTGCTCACGCCACTGCCTCCGAGGTCAGCTGGGATTCAACAATTTCCTGGTAGGTGCCGGAACTCGCCAGGAGTTCCTCGTGGGTGCCGCGGTCCACGATCCGGCCGTTGTCGAGGACCAGGATCTGGTCGGCGTCGGCGATGGTGGAGATGCGCTGGCCGACGATGATCACCGTGGCATCGGCGGTCTTGGCCTTGAGCGCGCGGCGGAGCCTGGCGTCCGTGGCGACGTCGAGGGCCGAGAAGGAGTCGTCGAAGAGGTAGACCTTGGGCTCGGTGACGAGCGCCCGGGCGATACACAGCCGCTGGCGCTGGCCGCCGGAAACGTTGGTGCCGCCCTGGGCGATCCGTGCGCCCAGCCCGTTGTTCTTCTCACGGACGAAGTCCGCGGCCTGGGCGACGGTCAGCGCGTCCCAGAGTTCCTCGTCCGTCGCCTCCGGCTTGCCGAAGCGCAGGTTGTGCTCGATGGTTCCGGAGAACAGGTAGGGCCGCTGCGGGACCATGGCAACGCGCTGTGTGATCTCGGCCCGGTCCAGGTTGGTGACGGGGACGCCGTCGAGCAGCACTTCCCCCGAGTCTGCGTCGTAGAGGCGCGGCAGCAGGGACAGCAGACTGGTCTTGCCAGCGCCGGTGGAACCGATGATCGCCACAGTCTGGCCGGGTTCGGCTGTGAAACTGATGTTGCTCAGCACCGGCAGCTCGGCGCCCGGATAGGCGAAGGACACATTCCGGAACTCCACCCGGCCGGCCTTTTGTGCCGGGGCCACCGGGGTGACGGGCTCATGGATGGAGGGTTCGACGTCGAGCACCTCACCAATGCGGTCCGCGCAGACCGAGGCGCGCGGGATCATCATGGCCATGAACGTGCCCATCATCACGGCCATGAGGATCTGCAGGAGGTACTGCAGGAACGCCGTCAGGGAGCCGACCTGCATCTCCCCGGCATCGACCCGCTGGCCGCCGAACCACAGCACGGCGGCGGTGGAGACGTGCAGGATCATGCCGATGGCGGGGAACATCAGCACGAACAGTGCGCCGATCTTCAGCGAGACGTCGGTGAGTTCCTTGTTCGCGGCGCCGAAGCGTTCCGCCTCGTGCGGCTCGCGCACGAAGGCACGGACCACACGGATGCCGATGATCTGCTCGCGGAGGATCCCGTTGAGCCGGTCGATCTTCTTCTGCATGGAACGGAAGAGCGGCATCAGCCGGACCACGAGATAGCCCACCACCACCACGAGCACCGGCACTGAAACCCAGACCAGCCAGGACAGGCTGAGATCCTCGCGGAGGGCCATAAAGATGCCGCCGATGCACATGATGGGCGTGGCCACCATGAAGTTCAGGCCCATCAGCATGAGCATCTGCACCTGCTGGACATCGTTGGTGCCGCGCGTGATCAGAGTGGGGGCGCCAAAGACGTTGACGTCCTTCGCGGAGAAGCTGGTGACCTTGCGGAACACCCCGCGGCGCAGGTCGCGGCCGAACGCCATCGCGGCCTTGGACCCGTAGTAGACACCGGCGATGGCGGTGGCAACCTGGATCAGGGAGACGCCGAGCATCAGGACGCCGGTCCGCCAGATGTAGTCGGTGTCGCCGCGCGAGACGCCCTCGTCGATGATTTGCGCGTTGAGGCTGGGGAGGTAGAGGGCCGCAATGGTGGAGGCCAACTGGAAGACGATGACTGCCGAAATGTATGGCAGATACGGCTTGGAATAGCGCCGCATGAGGGTGACAAGCATGCCCACGAGTCCTTAGGAAATACCGAATAAATGAGGCTGGAGAGAAAACAGCGAGGCAACATCAACGAGATGCTCCCAGTAGTAGCAGAGGGGGCTGACAGCCGTAGCTTTCCAACACTACGAAATCCCCCGTCCGCGGGGAACATCGGACACCAAATATCATCCAAACGGGGTAGGTTCGCCGGCGGCCGGCCGCTACCGGGAGCGGTGCCGGCTTTCGCGCTGCCGGCCGAGCACCTCGACAAATTCCCTGTCGAGATCCACGATTCCGGTAGCTGCCCCGGGGCCGGCAGAATACCCAACTGCCGTCGGGGCGCCAGCGGTGGCCGGGTCACCGGCGTCGTTGTTCCCCGTCTTGGCCGGCTGGATATCCACGGTGCGCCGCAACGGCTGTTCCTTGATGAAGAGGACGGCAACGAGGGCCACAATGCCGATGGCTGCCGAGATCATGAAGATCTGGGCCGTCGCATCACCGTAGGCTGCCCGCATGATCTCGCGGACCGGCGCCGGCATGTCCCTGAGGTCCATGCTGGCGCCGGCCGATCCGCCCGTCATGGGGATCCCGGCGGCGGCGAGCCCTTCGGCAGCGAGGTCCTTGACCCGGTTGCCCAGGACTGCGCCCAGTACCGAGACACCGATGGCGCCGCCGACGGAGCGGAAGAATGCCACGGAAGCGCTGGCGGTGCCGATGTCGCCCGCCCGGACCGTGTTCTGCACCACCAGAACGAGGTTCTGCATGAGCAGGCCCAGGCCGAGGCCGAGGATCGCGGTGTAGAGGCCCGTGAGCCAGAGGTCAGTGGTGTGATCGATGGTGCCGGCGAGGCCGAGGCCGCCGATCAGCAGGATGGCGCCGGCGATCAGGTAGCGCTTCCACTTGCCGGTGCGGCTGATCAGCAGCCCGGAGACGACCGAACCGATCAGGTTGCCGGCGATCATCGGCAGGGTCAGCAGTCCGGCCTCGGTGGGGCTGGCGCCGCGGGCGACCTGGAAATACTGGCCCAGGAACGTGGAGGAACCGAACATGCCGACGCCGACGGCGACCGAGGCGAGGATGGCCAGGGCCGTGGTGCGCTCGGAGATGAGCTTCAGCGGAATGATGGGCTGCGCCACGCGTGATTCGACGAACACGAGCAGGGCCAGGAGCACCACGCCGCCGCCGACCATCGCGACGCTTTGCCAGGACCACCAGTCGTAGTAGTCCGGATTGCCGGCGAAGGAGACCCAGATCAGCAGCAGGCTGACGCCGGAGGTCAGCAGGATGGATCCGAGCCAGTCGATCTTTGCCGGGCGCCTGACATGCGGCAGTTTCAGCGTGAGCTGCAGCAGGATGAGGGCGATGACGGCGAGCGGGACGCAGACGAAGAACGTCCAGCGCCAGCCCAGCGGGCTGTCGACGATGAAACCGCCGAGCAAAGGCCCGCCGGCAGTGCCCACGGCCATGACCGCACCCATGTAGCCGGAGTACCTGCCCCTGTCACGCGGAGGGATCATCGAGCCCATGATGGCCATGGCCAGCGCGGTAAGTCCGCCCATGGCGATGCCCTGGATCACGCGGGCCGTCAGCAGCAGCGGGATCGTCTCGGACAGGCCCGCCATCACGGAGCCGGCCACGAAGATCACGATGCTGAGCTGGACGAGGAACTTCTTATTGAAGAGGTCGGCGAGCTTGCCCCAGATCGGCGTTGTTGCGGCGTTGGCCAGCAGGGCCGCCGTGATGACCCAGGCGAAGTCCGTCTGGGTGCCCTTGAGCTCGGACATGATGGTCGGCAGCGCGTTGGCAACAATGGTGCTGCTGATGATCGCGGTGAAGAAGGCTGCCAGCAGCCCGGTCAGGGCCTCCATAATTTGGCGGTGAGTCATCGCCGCCGGCGGTGCGGGGGGCATTTCTGCGGTTTCTGCCATGGGGCGCTCCTCAAACAATTTCGGTCGTGTGGGTGGATCCGGCCGTCGTTGCCCGGGCTGAAGTCCTGAGGGACTCAGCAAGTTTCTTCAGGGTGTTCGTTGTCTCGTCGACGTCCTGATCGCTCCAGTCCTGCAGGAACTCCTGCAGCGTGGCGGTGCGCTGATCCTCGATGCAGCGGAGCTTCTCGATTCCGGACGGCGACAGCGCCACCAGCTGTGCGCGCCCGTCCAGGGGATCTGGCCGGCGGACCAGATAGCCCTGCTCTTCAAGTTCGGCGATGTGCCGGCTCATGACCGGGGCACTGACGCCGAGCCGCTCGGCAAGGTGCGTGGCGCGCGACTCGCCCTCCCCCACGAAACGCAGGACACCCTGAAGCGCAACCCCGGTGTCCTGTCCACGCAGATTGACCGCCGCGACGCAACGAACCGCGCGCTGGAGATCGAAGATCTGGTAAACGAGTTTGGCTGCGGTGCTCGGCTCAACTGCCACGGACTCCCCTTTTGCTTGCCCTAGGCAACAATATACGCCAATATGGTTACTTTGGGAAACTAACGCTCCTGGCGCGGTTCCGGGAGGCCCGGCTTAAACGCAGAGCGCGGACCGGCAGCTGGGCTGCAGATCCGCGCTCTGGCGCTGTGCGGGAGGTGTCAGGCCTCCATATGGGTCGGAGCAAACATCTTGAGCAGGGTTTCGACGACGACGACGTTCGGTCCGTCCGCGGCGAAGCCCGCCTTGAGCGCCGCCCCGACGTCCTCCGGAGCCACCCGGACGGCCGGAACCCCGAAGGCCTCGGCGAGCCTGACGAAGTCCGGCCGGGCGAGCTCGGTGGCGGTGGCTTTGCCGAAGGCGCCGACCATGTACTCGCGCAGGATGCCGTAGCCGCCGTCGTCCACGATCAGCCAGGTGACCGGGACGTTGTGCTGCTTGGCCGTGGCGAGCTCGGAGATGGAGTACATTGCCGAGCCGTCGCCCGAGACGGCGAGCACCCTCGCAGGGCCGCCGGGCTTGCCGGTAGTTTCCAGGCCGACGGCGCCTCCGATCGCCGCGGGGAAGCCGAACCCAAGGCCGCCGGCGCCCTGGGCGGAGTGGAACTGGCCCTCGCGGGCATCCCAGCAGCTCCAGGCCCAGTAGGCGGAAATCGTCATGTCCCAGAAGGTCTGCATGTCCGCGGGAACAGCCCCGCGGATGTCCGCCATGAATTTCAGTTCCTTGCCGAGGCCCTGGGATTCCAGCCGGGCCGTGACCTTGGTCAGGGATTCCTTGACCAGGGTCTCGGGGGATGTGCCGTGCCAGTTGGCGCGCTCGCCGTGCGGTTCGGTCAGGGCGGCGTCGAGGGCGGCGAGGGCCTGGCCGGCGTCGGCCCGGATGCCAAGGCCGGGGCGGTTGGATTCGAGCACGCGGGGTTCGGCGTCGATCTGGATGATCCGGCCGCGCGGTTCGAAGGTGAAGTAGTTGGAGGTGACTTCGCCCAAGGACGAGCCGATGACGATCAGCACATCGGCGTCCTCGAGCAGCCCCGTCATGTGCTGGTCCTCGATCCAGGACTGGAGGGAGAGCTCGTGGTTCCACGGGAACGCTCCGTTGCCGCCGGGAGTGCAGATTACCGGCGCCCGGAGTTTTTCCGCGATGGAGAGCAGCGACTTCTCGGCCCGGCCGCGGCGGGTGCCGCCGCCGGCGATGATGGCGGGACGTTCCGCAGCCGCGAGCCATTTGACGGCTTCGCGGACCAGCTCCACGCGGGGCGGATTGTCGGCAGCTTCGGCGAGTGCATCCTCCACCGGGGGCACCATGATGGGATCCAGCAGGACGTTTTGCGGGATTTCCAGCCACACGGGGCCCTGCGGCGAGGAGATCGCCTCGGTCCAGGCGTCCTGGATGGCGGAGGGGATGCCGGACGCGTGCTGGATCAGCCGCTGGCTCTTGGTGACGTTCGCGGCCGAGGCCTTCTGGTCATCGAGCTGGTGAAGCATGCCCTTGCGTCGCGCACCGAGTCCGTCCAGCGGGATCTGGCTCGCGACGACCACCATCGGGACACCCGTGGCGTAGGCCTCCTGCAGCCCGGCCAGGGAGGTCAGCGCGCCGGGTCCTGTGGAGAGGAAGAGGACGCCGACCTCGCCGGTGGCGCGGGAGTAGCCGTCCGCGGCGAAGGCTGAGTTGTTCTCCACCCGGGAGGAGACGAAGTGCAGGTTTCCTCGGCCCATGGCGTCGAAGAGACCCAGGGCGTGCTGGCCCGGGATACCGAAGACGGTTTTGGCACCGAGCGCCTCGAGGGTCTCGACGACGAGGTCGCCGCCGTTGCGCACGCCGGTCACTGGGAGACACCGCTCTCGACGCGCCGGGCCGCCGGAGTCACGAAGCCGGCCGGCCGGCGGGATTCCTGGCCGAGGGCCTGGGCGGCGTAGCCGTTGGCCGTGCCGAATCGGTCGCCTTCAACCGCAGAGTCAGCCATCAGGGTGATGAGTTCATAGGCGACATGGCTGGCCGCCACGCCGGTGATGTCCGCGTGGTCGTACGCGGGGGCCACCTCGACGACGTCGGCCCCGACGAGGTTCATGCCGCGGAAGCCGCGGATGATCTCCAGCAGTTCGCGGCTGGTGATGCCGCCGGCCTCCGGGGTCCCGGTGCCGGGTGCATGCGCGGGGTCGAGGACGTCTATATCCACCGAGATGTAAAGCGGGCGGTTGCCGATCCGGTCGCGGACCTTGGCGACGGTTTCCAGCACGCCCTGGTAGTAGACGTCGGCGGAGGTGACGATGCCGAAGCCGAAGCGGTGGTCGTCGTCGAGGTCCTTCTTGCCGTAGAGCGGGCCGCGGGTGCCGATGTGGCTGATGGCCTCGGTGTCCAGGATGCCTTCCTCGACAGCACGGCGGAACGGCGTGCCGTGGGTGTATTCGGCGCCGAAGTAGGTGTCCCAGGTGTCCAGGTGCGCGTCGAAGTGCAGCATGGCGACGGGCTCTCCGGCGCGTTCCGCGGCGGCACGCAGCAGCGGCAGGGCGATGGTGTGGTCTCCGCCGAGGGTCACCAGCTTGCTGCCGGAGGCGGTCAGGTCCAGGGCGTTCTGCTGGATGGTCTCAATGGCGTCATTGATGTTGAAGGGGTTGACGGCCATGTCGCCGGCGTCGGCCACCTGGATGTTTTCGAAGGGGCTGACGTCCCAGGCCGGGTTGTACGGGCGCAGCAGGCGGCTGGCCTCGCGGATGTGGTTGGATCCGAAGCGGGCGCCGGGGCGGTACGAGACGCCCGAGTCGAAGGGCACGCCAACAACGGTGACGTCGGCCTTGGCGACCTGGTCCAGCCGCGGCAGCCGGGCGTAGGTGGCGGCACCCGCGTAGCGCGGAATGCGGGATGAATCGATGGGGCCAAGGTTGCCATTGGCCTCGATGCGCAGCTCTTCCAAAAGAAAGCCTCTCCTTCGAGGATTGACCGACGGGTGTGACAGCCATCATACACTCGAAGTTGCCTCTTGTGCATCAAATGTTTACAAAACACCCCCGCCGGGGCGGCCTGCCGATCCTCCAGGCCCCGACCGACGCTCCTGCCCAGTTACTTTCGCCGTGCTGGTCGGGGCTCCCGGCCCGCCCCGCCAATCCGAGCCCGGGCCTGGCCGCGCGCGGCGCGGCTTCGAGCAACTGGGAGGGAGCGCGGGCAAGCATTGGCCCCGGTTATCCAGATAGCCCCACTTGCCTGTTCCACCCGTCCGCTCGGAGCGGTGCACTGGCCAGATGGATCCCATTGAGTATCTAGCACAACTGGGCGGCGTGGCCTGGACCGGACAATTGTTGGCCGCGGGCTTCTCCCGGACCGAGATTTCCCGGCTTACCGGCGCCGGTGCCAGCCAGCCCCGGCGCGGGGTCTACGTCCTTGCCGAGTTCAAGCCCGAACTCATGGCGGCGATCCGGCACAATGCCCGTGTCACTTGCGCCAGCGCGGCCGGACACTATGGGCTCTGGCTGCGGGAGCCACCGGCCCAGCACCATCTGGCCTGCAATCATGGCCGCGGCGGCGGCTTTGTCAGGCACCGGACCGTGAGGTTCGATAGCGGGACAACGTTGCCACTGGCCGCCGTCGAAGACGTGGTGCTGCACGCCATGTCGTGCCTGCTGCCCCCGGCATCAACGGCCATGGCAACCTCGGCGATGCGCCTGCACGGTCTGCCCCTGGAGGTACTGAAGGCCCAATTGAAGGGCGACAGATCAGGGCCGGCACTAAAAGCGCTGTGTCAGCTGGACCTGCGGGCCGAATCCATTGTGGAGGTGGATGCCCAGCACTTGTTCACCACCCAGGGGAGCGGCTTCGACGCCCAGGTCCAGCTGCCCGGAATCGGCCGGGTCGACTTCCTGATCGAAGGATTCCTGATTGTCGAGGTGGACGGCTTCGCCTTCCACTCCGGCCGCGAGGCCATGCGTCGGGACCTCAGCCGGAACAACACCTCGACGGTAAACGGGTTTGCCGTGCTCAGGTACATGCCGGAGCACATCTGGTTCGAACCGGAGCGCGTCCTGGCCGAGATCCGGACCGCGCTGGGGCGCCGGCCATAAGCTACTCGCGGCCCTCCCCTGACGCTCCATCCCGGCTGCTTCGGAACCCACCCCTTGCAGCCCGCGGAGATCCGGGGCTGGCAGGCTCCGGCGGGCCGCCTGCCAGGGAGCAACCGGGAGGGAGCGCAGCCGGAGGGGAAGAAGCTACCGGCTGGCGGCGGGGACCAGCACCCAGAGGACCTCGACGGCGTCGTCCGTGGGATTGACCCAGGTGTGCGGCTCCCTGCCGGGGAACGTCACGGTATCCCCCGTGCTGAGCTCGAACTCCTCGTTGGTAAGGATCAGCCGGATGCTGCCCTTGACCACGTGCAGCACGTCGACATCGCAGTCCACGGCGTACAGCTCGGATTCGCCGCGGCCACGCGGTTCGATCACGGCCTGGATGATCTGGACGCGGCGCTCCGAGCGGGCGGTCAGCAGCCGCTCCACGATCCCCTCGCCGCCGAGCGAAATCCGGGGTCCTTCGTTCTGCTTGGTGAGATGCGTTTCCGGGGCCGCAAACAGCTCGCCGATCGAGATGGACAGCACCTGGCACAGCGTCACGAGAGAGGCGACCGAGGGTGAGGTCAGATCCCGCTCCACCCGGCTCAGGAATCCCTTGGTCAGCCCGGTGGCATCGGCGACCTGCTCGATCGTGAGGCGCTGCGACTGCCGCGCGGCACGGATCCTCGAACCGATGGCAACGGGAACGTTGCTCGGTTCAACTGGTAGAGCCTTCATTTAGGAACCTTTCACGGCTGGCCGCTCGGCCCCTTCGTTGGAGCAATACTAGCGGGACGCGGACGCCGGGACGCCGGATACGCCGAAGCCACGGAATGCGTCTTGACTGTTACCGGGATCACAACATACTCTTTGGCAACAAGTGTTGCCTATCAGGCAATTACTGCCACACCCGCGGCGGAAGGCCCGGCGCAAGCCGGGCGAATCCGCCAGACCTGTCACCGTACCCGTCAAGAAGCACCTGGATCCCAGACGCACCGTTGCGCGCCGGTCGGTTCAGCCCATGCTCCGAACAGCTCCGAGGAGCCCCCTAGTGGACGCACGTTTCGTCAACATCGCCATCGTGGTGGTGTACCTGGTCGCCATGCTGGCGTTCGGCTGGTGGGGTAAATCCCGCACCAAGAACAACAGCGACTTCCTGGTCGCGGGCCGCCGCCTCGGCCCGTTCCTCTACACCGGCACCATGGCCGCCGTTGTGCTGGGCGGCGCCTCCACGGTCGGCGGCGTTGGCCTCGGCTACAAGTTCGGCATCTCCGGCATGTGGCTCGTGGTCGCGATTGGCGCCGGCGTACTGCTGCTGAGCCTGCTGTTCGCCAGCACCATCCAGAAGCTGAAGATCTACACGGTCTCCCAGATGTTGAGCCTGCGCTACGGCAGCCAGGCCACCCAGACCTCCGGCATCGTCATGCTCGCCTACACGCTGATGCTGTGCGCCACCTCCACCGGCGCCTACGCCACCATCTTCGTGGTGCTCTTCGGCTGGGACCGCGCCCTGGCCATCGCCATCGGCGGCGCGATCGTACTGGTCTACTCCACGATCGGCGGCATGTGGTCCATCACCCTGGCCGACCAGGTCCAGTTCGTCATCAAGACCATCGGCATCTTCTTCCTGATGCTGCCGTTCACGCTCAATGCTGCGGGCGGCCTGGATGGCATCCGCGCCCGGGTTGACGCCAGCTTCTTCAAGATTGACGGCATCGGCATCCAGACCATCATCACGTACTTCGTGGTCTACACCCTGGGCCTGCTGATTGGCCAGGACATCTGGCAGCGCGTCTTCACCGCAAAGACCCCCACCGTTGCCCGCTGGGGCGGCGCCACCGCCGGCATCTACTGCATTCTCTACGGTGCAGCCGGCGCCCTGATCGGCCTCGGCGCCCGCGTTGCCCTGCCGAACATCGACGTCAAGGCCCTGGGCAAGGACGTTGTCTACGCCGAGGTCGCCACGCAGCTCCTGCCGATCGGAATCGGCGGCCTTGTGCTCGCCGCAGCCGTCGCCGCCATGATGTCCACCGCCTCCGGCGCCCTGATCGCCGCCGCCACCGTGGCCCGTGCCGATGTCCTGCCCTTCGTCGCCAGCTGGTTCGGCAAGACCATCAACACGGACGACTCGGACAACCCGGAGCACGATGTCAGGGCCAACCGCATGTGGGTCCTGGGTCTCGGGATCGTGGCGATCGTCATCGCCATCATCACCAAGGACGTCGTCGCCGCCCTGACCATCGCCTACGACATCCTCGTCGGCGGCCTCCTCGTCGCCATCCTCGGCGGCCTGGTCTGGAAGCGCGGCACCGGTGTGGCCGCCGCCGCCTCCATGGCGGTCGGTTCAGTCATCACCCTTGGCACCATGATCATCCTGGAGATCAACGCCGAGGTCCCGCTGGACGGCATCTACGCCAACGAGCCGATCTACTACGGCCTCGCCACCTCCGCGATTGTCTACATCGCCGTCTCGCTGCTGACCAGGCCGACGGATCCCGCCGTTATGGCGAACTGGCACCGGCGCGTCGCCGGCGGCGCCGTCGAAGAAAAGCAGACTCCGGTCCTGACCCACTAAGGGACTGCGTTCACCACGGCGGCCTCAAAAGGCGCCGGGTTAAAGCTCGACGGCGGCGCTTCCCTTTCGGGGAGGCGCCGCCGTCGTCGTTTGCCTGCTGGAGCGGTGCGCCGCTCAGTCCTCTTCTTCCGGTTCGCGGAACTCGTCCGTGTCCAGGGGCACTACCCGCTCGTCCCCGTCAACGACGGACTCGCCAGATTCCCCCTCCTCGTCCCAGGGCTCATCATCGATCGGGGCGTCCTCGGCATAGTCGTAGGCCGGATCGGACTCGACGGTATCCCTCACCGGCTGGACGGGATGTGATCCGGTGTTGTCCATGGTGCAACCTCCGTGCGCTCGGGCTGGCGGCGGCGGTTCCGGAGAACCCGCCCTTGGGATTCATTCGAACACCGCTGTCCAACCCGGTCAAGGGTCGCCCCGGCAGGAGAGCGGAGGGGCAGCCGATTCCGCCGCGGGACCGGAGCTTTTACGGTTTGCCTAAACATTCCGCTGAGGATCGCCAGCCGAAAATGCGCGGAAATACGGGGTAGTCTGGAGACGCAATGGGGCCGGACCATGCCCCGTCAAGCCCAGGAGTTTCCGTGTCTCAGCACGCCCCATCTGATCCGTTCAACCCTGAACCCCTCCCCCGCAACGGCGTAAGCGCCGAATCCGCGCCGCCGAATGGCGCCGCGCCGGGCGCGGCAGACATGAGCGCGGCAGACATCAAGCGGTGGCGGCAGTACCTCGCCGACGAACGCGCCGAAGCTTCCGTCTACCGTGACCTGGCGCAGAACCGCCGCGGCGAAGAGCGCGCCATCCTGCTCGCCCTGGCCGAGGCGGAGGGACGCCATGAGGCGCACTGGCTCCTGCTGCTGGGCGGGCACGCGGGCCGGCCCCGCCCCGCCTCGCTCCGCAGCCGGTTCCTGGGCTTCCTGGCCCGGCACTTCGGCTCGGTCTTCGTCCTGGCACTCGCGCAGCGGGCCGAGAGCCGCTCGCCGTATGCCACTGACCCGTCCGCCACTCCCGCCATGGTCGCCGACGAGCAGATCCATGAGGAAGTGGTCCGCGGACTCGCCACCCGAGGCCGCAACCGCCTGGCCGGGACGTTCCGCGCGGCCGTTTTCGGCGCCAACGACGGCCTCGTCAGCAACCTTTCCCTCGTGATGGGCATGGCCGCCTCCGGCGTGGGAAGCTCCGTGGTGCTCCTCAGCGGCGTAGCCGGGCTGCTGGCCGGGGCCCTATCGATGGGGGCGGGCGAGTTCATCTCCGTGCGCTCCCAGCGCGAACTCCTAGCCGCGACCCGCCCCACCCAGATCACCCTGGCCGCGGCGCCCTCGCTGGATATTGAACACAATGAGTTGCTGCTCGTCTACCTGGCCCGGGGCATGTCCAGGGACGCGGCCGAGCACCGGGTCGCGGAACGGATGGGCCTGCTGGACTGCGACTGCGATCCCAGCCTCTCGCTGCAGCCGGAACTTCCGAAGACCCATGACGAGCACGAGGCCGTCGGGACCGCCTGGGGAGCGGCGGCATCGAGCTTCTGCTTCTTCGCCTCCGGCGCGATCGTGCCCATCATCCCGTTCCTCTTCGGCATGACCGGCATCCTGGCCCTGGTGGTCTCCGCGGTCCTGGTGGGGCTGGCACTGTTGTTCACCGGCGGCGTCGTCGGCCTCCTCTCCGGCACCTCCCCCACGACCCGCGGCTTCCGGCAGCTTGCCATCGGTATGGGCGCCGCGGGCGCCACCTACCTGCTAGGCCTGGCCCTCGGCGCGGTGATCGCCTAATGGAGAGTCCTGAGTTCCGGGACCGGACACCGCGGCACAGCCGCCCACGCACCGTCCTGCGGATGGTCCGCGGCCTGACGGCTGCGGCCCTCATTGCCGGCGCGGCCTTCCTGACCGCCGGACTCGTCTACGGCGACCCGCGCTTCGCCGGGCTCTTCGAGGTCAGCCGCGGCACGGGACCGAACGGGCGTCCCGGCGCGGACCCCGGCCCGCCGATAGCAGGACAGTCCGGGCAGCAGCCCGGCGCCGCGCAGGAGTCCCGGACGGACACCCCCACACCGGGGTTCGAAGAGCAGGACGAGCCGCTCGGCCGGCCCCAGACGCCCGCCGTCGCCAGCACGTCGTACAAGTTCCTGGCCACGAACGACGACGGCACACCGGTGGGCTATTCGCCGTGCCGGCCGCTGCACTATGTGGTCAACGCCGGACTCGCACCCGAGGGCGCCGAACGCCTCGTCCACGACGCCATCCGGACAGTCTCCCGCGCCACCGGCATCAAGTTCATCAATGACGGCGGCACCACCGAGGCCCCGTCGCAAACACGCGCACCCTACCAGCAGGCTGCCTACGGGGACCGCTGGGCGCCGCTGCTGATTGCGTGGACCACCCCGGAACTGGCCCCGCAGCTCAAAGGCCCCGTCATCGGCACCGGCGGCAGCACTCACTTCAGCTTCGGCGACGGGCCCAAGAGCTTCGTCACCGGCAGCCTCGAACTCGACGCCCCGCAGATCGCCGAGGACCTCGGCCGGCCTGATGGCGCCGACTATGCCACCGCCGTGATCCTGCACGAGCTCGGCCACGTTATGGGCCTTGAGCACGTGGACGACCCGGTGCAGCTCATGTATCCGGAGATCGGCACCCCGGACGGCCTGGCCGCAGGGGACCTGTTCGGCCTCCGCGAGCTGGGCCGCGCCCAGTGCCGCACGGACCTCTAAATCACCTCTCGGTCCAGGACGGCGAGCGCTTCGGCCACGGTGTCCACAAGGAAGATCTTGTTCTCCATCCTCCGGCCCGCGGCGAGGCTCTGCAGCAGCGGCCACGCCGGGAAGCGGCGCAGCCAGTGCTCCTTGCCCACCAGCACCATCGGCGTGATGGTTTCCGGGGTGCCGTAGTAGTTCTCGCAGGCGTCCTGGAAGATCTCCTGCACCGTGCCGCCCGAACCCGGCAGAAACACAATGCCGCCGTTGCACAGTTCCAGCAGGATGGCCTCGCGGACGGAGTTGGCGAAGTATTTGGCAATGTGGGTGGCGAAGAAGTTGGGCGGCTCATGGCCGTAAAACCAGGTGGGGATGCCGAGCGACGGTGTACCGCCGGGATGGCGATCGACGACGGCGGACGCGGCCCGCGCCCACGCCGACACCGACGGCAGGAAGGCCGGCACCGCCGCCAGAGCGTCCAGGGCCCGCCGGAATTCCGGCCCCGAAGCCTCGCTCAGGTAGGCGCCGAGGTTCGCTGCCTCCATGGTTCCGGGCCCGCCGCCGGTGGCGACGATCCGGCCGTCCCTGGCCAGCAGCCGGCCAAGCTGCGCGGCCTCGTCGAAGACCGCCGTCCCGCGGCGGGCGGCGTGGCCGCCCATAACGCCCACCATGGTCCGGCCCCGGCAGAGTTCCGAACTAGTCAGCTCGTCGAGGGCATCGCCGATCGAATGGTCGTGCAGGGCCGCCGCCAGGGTGGCGTCGAGACGGTGGCGCTGGCCCGGCCGCATACTCCACTGGTACACCCTGGCGTCCGGGGTGTCCTCGTAGCGTGAGTCGGCGATGCCTTCATAGAGCTCGTGCGGGGTGTACAGCTGCCCGCGGTAGGGGTTGAACGGCACGGCCTCGAGCCTCGGGAAGATCAGGGCGCCGCGGCTGCGCAGCGAGTCCTCCACGCCGTCGCCGAACGTGCAGCCGAGGAAGATCCCGCCCTGGGCCTGCATCGCCTTGAGCTGTGCTGTCCGTCCGCGCAGGTCCAGCGATTGCGCATGCCAGCCCTGCATGGTCCTGGCGCCGGCCGCGACCAGCCGGTCAAAGCTGTCGAGGCTCTCGACCTCCAGGGTGCGCGGGCTGGGGTGCAGGCTGCGGGCAGCGCTCATGCGGCGCGCCTAGCGGTGCTGGTCCGGGGCGCCGGGATCAACGCTGCCGGCAGCGGCGCTGGCCACGTAGGCGTCGAGCTTGGCCAGCGTCTGTTCCAGGTTGGCCGGGTGGCGGCGCAGGTAACCGGCGAGGCGCAGGAGGATCTTGCCGCGGACCTGCCGCGCGTCCCACTGTTCGGTGACCAGGGTGCCGGGGTTGCCGGCGGCGTCGGCGGAGGGCTGCAGGAGATAGCGCCACACGTGGCCGTAGAAGTGCCGCCAGGCGATGCGTCGGCCTTCCTCGAACTCGCAGACTGTGTTGAGGATCTTGTAGTCCATCGTCATGTTCATTTCCATACCGAACTTCGCGCCGAGGGCGAGCCGTTCGGGGCCGCGGGGCTGGGCCCCCTTGACCGTGTCGGAACCGTCGATCACGCTGTGCAGCGCGGGTGCAGCGAGCACCTCAAAGATGGCTTCCGGAGCGGCCGCGATGAAGCGGCTGCGGGACACGAGATATCTGTTGTTCATCCGGCAATCCTAGTCCCGGGCATTGTGTTGCAGAATAAACCATGCAGACTCCGCCCCTCGCCCGCAGCAGCCGGCCCCGCATCGGCATTCCCGTCCGCCTCAGCAGTTCCGCGGACCCGGATCCGCGCGTGGCGGCAGCCAATCACCTCTTCGACTACATCGTGGAACTGGTGCGCGACGGCGGCGGCGAACCGGTGCTGCTCACCGCGGCGCCGGCTCCCGGGGATCTGGCGGACCCGGCGCAGCGGGCGCTCCACGGCGTCGTCCTCCCGGGCGGCGGTGACCTGGACCCCCGCCTCTACGGCGAGGAATCCGGTGGCGCCTGCTACGACGTCAACCAGGCCCAGGACGAGCTGGATCTGGCCGTCGCACGGCAATCGATCGACGCGGGGCTTCCGCTGCTCGGCATCTGCCGGGGGCACCAGCTGCTCAACGTCCTCTACGGCGGAACCCTGATCCAGGACATGGCCCCGGGCACCGTGGCGCACAACGAACCCGGGCCGGCGCAGGGGGCCGGACCGTGGGCCTGGCACGGGGTCGAGGTGCAGCCCGGGACCAAGGTCGCCGGGCTGTACGGGAACGGCGCCGGCGGCGTGACCGTGAAGATTGCCTCCGGCCATCACCAGGCCGTGGGCCGGGTCGCCAAGGGGCTCGTGGTGACAGCCGTGGCCGACGACGGGACCGTCGAGGCGCTGGAGGACCCGGATCGCTGGGTCGCGTCCGTCCAGTGGCACCCCGAGGCACTGGAACTTTCCGCCGGGGAGCGGCTGGCACCCTTCCGCGCCTTTGTTGAGGTGTGCCGCAGGTCTCCACTGACCTGAACTGCCCTGCTATCATGAACTTAGGCAGTATGTCCTATCAAGCGAACATATGCTTAAGTACGTGACCGGCGGCCCGATCTGGGCCCAGGTCCGGGGCACAAGGGAGCGCTTCAACAGTGGCTATTCAAAAAGTGGCTCATCAACTCAATCTCAGCATCGACCGGTCGTCCCCGGTACCGCTCTACCACCAGGTGGTCCAGGGCATCGAAGCCGCGATCCACTCCGGGGTACTGGCACCGGGCAGCCGTCTCGACAACGAAATCGATCTGGCTGCCCGGCTCAACCTCTCCCGTCCCACCATGCGCAAAGCCATGGACGAACTGGTCCGCTCCGGCCTGCTGGTCCGCAAGCGCGGCGTGGGCACCCAAGTGGTCTCCAGCCAGGTCCGGCGTCCGCTGGAACTCTCCAGCCTCTTCGACGACCTCAGCAACAACGGCAGCAAGCCCACCACCGAGGTACTGAGCTTCTCCCACGACGAAGCCGACGCCGCCACCCGGGAAGCACTGCAGCTCCCCGCCGGCGCCAAGGTGTACCACTTCACCCGGCTCCGGAAGGTCGGCGGCAAACCGCTGGCCCTGATGGAGAACTGGGTCCGCGACGACATCACCACCATCGATGAAGCGCTTCTGGGTTCACAAGGCCTCTACGGGATCCTCCGCAACGGCGGCGTGAACTTCCGGCTCGCCTCACAGCGCATCGGCGCCATGGTCGCCAACGACTACCAGGCGCCACTGCTGGAAACCACCCCCGGATCCGCCCTCGTCACGATGGAGCGCACCGCCGTGGATGACACAGGACGGCTCGTCGAAACCGGCCACCACGTCTACCGGGCCGACTCCTACAGCTTCGAAATGACACTGGTCCAGCGCTAGGGGGGCAGGCTTCTCCTTCGCGGTACCGGCTCCACCCCGCAACCACCCGCGCCTTCCTCCGGCGCTGCAACGAAAGGGCAGAACTCATGGCCAACTGGGTCTATCCGCTCGGCACCGCCACCCAAGGCAAATGGGACATCTCACTGGGAACCTCCGACTCCAGGCTGGACATTGACGGCTGGGCCCACACCGGGCTGAAGGTTGCCACGCTGGCGGCCGGCGGCGCCGTCGAGCTGCCCGCCGCGGACGAGGAACGCATCGTCATCCCGCTCAACGGTTCCTTCACGGTGTCCGTCGACGGCGGGGAGTACCGGCTGGCCGGCCGGGACAGCGTCTTCAGCGGTCCCAGCGATGTGCTCTACACCGGGACCGGCAAGGCCGTGACCATCAGCTCGGCCGACGGCGGACGGGTTGCCGTCGCCACGGCCCCGGCCAAGGCCTCCTACCCGACCCGCCTTATTACCGCCGCCGAGACGCCGGTGGAACTGCGCGGGGCCGGCAACTGCTCCCGCCAGGTCCACAACTTCGGCACGCCCGCGGCGCTGGAGGCGGACCGGTTCATCGTCTGCGAGGTCCTCACTCCTGCCGGCAACTGGTCCTCCTATCCCCCGCACAAGCATGACGAGGAGAAGGACGGCGAGACCAGCCTGGAAGAGATCTACTACTTCGAAACCCGGGTGGCCCGCGGCGCCCCGGCGCGTCCGGGAACGGACGACGCGATCGGCTACCAGCGCGTGTATGCCTCGGATGAGCGCCCTATCGATGTCTCCGCTGAGGTGCGGACCGGCGACGTCGTGCTGGTGCCATATGGCTGGCACGGCCCGGCGATGGCTGCCCCCGGTTACGACATGTACTACCTCAACGTGATGGCGGGCCCCGGCCCGGTCCGTGACTGGCTCATCAGCGACGACCCGCACCACGGCTGGATCCGGCAGACCTGGGCTGGCCAGGACCTCGACCCGCGGCTGCCGTTCGGCGCCTGACGCCGCCGGGCCGACGCAGACAAAAGAACCCCCGGGGCCCTTAGGCCCCGGGGGTTCCATGCGCTACGCAGTCCCCGGTCAGCTGGCGACGGTCTGGACCACCCGGACCGGGACGCCCGTCGCCAGCGATTCCTGGGCGGCATCCGCCACCCGGGAAGCCGCCACGGCATCTTCCGGGGTACAGGGATTTTCCCGCTTGCCCAGGATCAACTCGACGAAGGCAGCCATCTCGGCGCGGTAGGCCTGGTCGAACCGGCCGGCAAAGGTCCGGTGGGGCTCGCCGGCCGGGAACGTGATCCCGGCTTCAGCCGAGGCAAGCGCGGCCTTGTCGTCCAAGCCTACCATCAGCGAACCGCGGGAGCCCTGGATTTCCAGCCGCACGTCGTGGCCCGCCCCGTTGTAGCGGGTGGCCGAGACAGTTCCCACGGTGCCGTCGTCGAAGGTCACCAGCGCGAGGGCCGTGTCCACATCGCCGGCTTCCCCGATGGCGGGGTCCCCGTTGTTGGAGCCCCTGGCGTACACCTCGACGATTTCCCGGCCGGTGAGCCAGCGGATGATGTCGAAATCGTGGACCGAGCAGTCCCGGAACAGGCCGCCGGAGCCGGCAAGGAACTCGACCGGCGGCGGCGTCATATCGCATGTGACGGCGCGCAGCGAGTGGATCCAGCCCAGTTCGCCGGCCTGGTACGCCCGCTTGGCTTCGAGATAGCCGGCGTCGAAGCGGCGCTGGTGGCCGATCTGGACAACGCCGTTCCGTTCCCGGAGGTAGTCGAGGACAGGCAGGGCGTCTTCCACGTTCAGGGCTACGGGCTTCTCGCAGAAGACCGGGATTCCGGCGCCCACTCCGGCCTTGATCAGGTCCGGGTGGGTCCCGGTTCCCGTGGCGATGACGAGCCCGTCCAGCCCGGCTGCAAGGAGCGCCTCCACAGAGGGCAGGCACTCGGCACCCAGCCCGTCGGCGATGGCCCGGGCGTGGTCTTCCGCGACGTCGGTGAGCCGGAGCCGGACGTTGATGCCCTGCGGATTCAGGACGTTGTTGAGCGCGGCGATGTTGTTGGCGTGCATAACGCCGATCCGCCCCACGCCGACCAGTCCGAGTATTACCTCTTTCATACTTCTGCTCCCGTGTGTAGTGCGGGCACGGTGAATGCTGCCCGGAAGGCCTCCAGTGCCGCATAGCTGTCACCGCTGGCCCAGGCTTCCATGCCCACGGTGCCGTCGTAGCCGGCCTCTGCGAGCGCCCTGGCGACGGCCGCGTAGTTGATTTCACCGGTCCCGGGTTCGCAGCGACCGGGAACATCCGCCACCTGGATTTCGCCAAGGTACGGCAGGGCGTTCCGGACGAGCTCGATCAGGTTTCCCTCCCCCATCTGGGCGTGGTAGAGATCCAGCATGAGCCTGGCGTTCGGGTGCCCGGCGGCCTGCACAAGTGCCAGGGTGTCCTTGGCACGGGCCAGCGGGATGCCGGGGTGGTCGAGGATGGTGTTGAGGTTCTCGAGGCAGAACGTCACCCCGTATTTCTCTCCCAGCCTGCCGAGCCGCTCCAGGGTCCTAGCACCGGTAGTCCACATGTGGCCGCTGGGCCGGTAGAGGGGACGGGCTGCCTGGCCGTCGATGAGTTCCGCCGGGTGCACCACCATCCGGCTCACACCGAGTTCCAGCGCGGTAGGGATGAGCGATTCGGCCGTCCGCACCACCTCGTCCGCAGTGTCGGGGTCCACCAGGCTGCCGGCGGTGTATCCCGTCATGGAGGAAAACACCGCCCCGGTGGCCTTCAGTGCACCGATGTCCTTGGTCCGCGAGTCCCAGAGTTCGACGTCGAAGCCGGCCTCGTGGATCCGGCGCACCCGCTCCGTGAACGGGAGGTCGGTGAAGACCATCTCCGCGCAGACGGCAAGACGCATCAGAGGACAGCCGTCTCGTTGACGGCCACCGGAGTGCCGCGCTTGACCGATTCGATGCAGGCAAGCGCCATGGCCAGCGCCCGCCGGGCGTCTGCGGCTCCCGGCGTGAGGGTATAGGCCTTCGACGACGCCGATGTGCCGTCACGCCGCGCGCGCACGGCGTCGGCAAAGTCGACGAGTTCATCCGTGTAGGCCTCCCGGAAGAGCTCCACGTTCAGCCGCGGGGTGTCGGCCGACATCCCGTCGGCGGTGTACCGGCGGGCCGCGGTTTCCGTGGCACGCCCGGCCTGCACCATGCCCTTGGAACCGAAGACTTCCCCGCGGATGTCGTAGCCGTAGAGGGCGCTGAAGTTTGCCTCGGCCACAGCGACGGCGCCGTTGCTGTAGCGGATGGTTACCACTGCCGTGTCCAGGAAACCCTGATCGCGCAGTGCGGGTTCCACGAGCGCATCGGCAATGGCGTAGACCTCCACCGGTTCGGCGCCTTCGTTGAACCAGTTCAGGGTGTCGAAGTCGTGGATCAGCGTTTCCAGGAAGACGGTCCACGCCGGGACCCTGGCCGCGTGCGGAATACTTCCCGTGCCAGGATCCCGGGTCAGCGAGCGCAGCAGTTGCGGCGTCCCGACGGTGCCGGCGGCGAGGTCCTTCTTGGCGGCCTGGAAGTCCGCCGCATAGCGGCGGTTGAATCCGATCTGGAAGTGCACTCCGGCCGCGTCCACGGCGGCCAGGGCGGCGTCGAGCTCGTCGAGCCCCAGTCCTGCCGGCTTCTCGCAGAACACGTGTTTTCCGGCGGCGGCAGCCTGGCCAATCAGGGAGGCGTGGAAGCGCGCCGGGCTCGCAATGATCACTGCGTCGATCTCCGGGTCGGCAAGGATGTCGGCGGCGTCGGCGCTCACCTTGCCGGCGCCCAGGACGGAGGCCAGAGCCGCGGCGGACTCCACATTGGGGTCAGCGATGGCCGCGAGCTCGGCGCCGGGGACCCGGCGGGCGATGCTCTCGGCGTGGAAAGCGCCCATCCAGCCCGAGCCGATCAGCCCGATGTGCACGGGCAAGGGGTAATTGGTGGAGTCTCGATTCAGGTAGGCCATTGGCTCATCCTTTCAAGTGATTACAACTGCTTAAGGGCGGAACTGGTCAAGGGTGGGACCGAGGATGCCAGGCCTTGGCTCGACCAGCGCATGAAGAAGCAGGGCCAGGCCCAAGCGGGCGGGCCCTGCTCCCCCTTGGGGCTAATAGGACTTTCCGGTGGTCTGCGCCACCTCGGCCACTTCGTTCTGGACTTCCTTGACCACGTCGCCGTGTCCGCCGAGTTGTTCGAGTTCGTGGGCGAGTTCGGCGAGTTCGGCGCCGCCGGCCATTTGGGCGGTGAGTTCGTCGAGGGTGATGTCCTTTTTGTCGTAGTAGCCGATCGATTTGCCGCGCTTGAGCAGCAGGAACCGGTCGCCGACGGGGAAGGCGTGGTGCGGGTTGTGGGTGATGAAGATGACGCCGAGGCCGCGGTCGCGGGCCTGCAGGATGTAGCGAAGCACGACGCCGGACTGCTTCACGCCCAGGGCCGCGGTGGGCTCGTCCAGGATCAGGACCTTCGCGCCGAAGTACACGGCCCGGGCGATCGCGACACACTGGCGTTCACCGCCGGAGAGCTGGCCGATCGGCTGCTCCACGTCGCGCAGGTCGATGCCCATCTCGGCGAGTTCCTTGAGCGTGATCTCCTTCATTTTCTCGACGTCCATGCTCTTGAACGGGCCGAAGCCGGACGTCAGTTCCGAGCCGAGGAAGAAGTTCCGCCAGATCGGCATCAGGGGCACCACCGCGAGGTCCTGGTAGACGGTGGCGATGCCGGCGTCCAGGGCGTCCCGGGGAGAGGCGAATTTGCGTTCCTCGCCCATGATGTTAAGGACCCCGGCGTCGTGCTGGTGCAGGCCGGCGATGATCTTGATCAGCGTGGACTTGCCCGCGCCGTTGTCGCCGAGCACGCAGGTGACGCGGCCGTTGTCCACGGCCATCGTGACATCGGACAGGGCGATGATGTTGCCGTAGTGCTTGCCGACCCCCTCGAGGGAGAGCAGGTGCACGGGGGTGTGCGTGAGCGGGTCTTTTTCGTTCTTCAGCAGCGTGTGCTGGTCGATTTCGTTGGCGTTCATATTCCCGGGCCCCTTTACTTGAGTTCCGCGCGGCGTTTGACGACGAGGTTGACGATGGTGGCCAGCAGCAGCATCAGGCCGAGGAAGAACTTGAACCAGTCCGGGTTCCACTGCGCGTAAACGATGCCCTTGTTGGCCATGCCGAAGATGAACGCGCCGATCGCGCCGCCGATCGCCGAGCCGTAACCGCCGGTCAGGAGGCAGCCGCCGATCACCGCGGCGATGATGTAGAGGAATTCGTTGCCCACGCCTTCACCGGACTGCACGGTGTCGAAGGCGAAGAGGTTGTGCATGCCGAGGATCCAGCCGCAGAAGCCCACGCCCATGAACAAACCGATCTTGGTGGCCTTGACCGGGACACCCACGGCGCGGGCCGCGTTCTCGTCCCCGCCGACGGCGAAGATCCAGTTCCCCACGCGGGTCCGCATCAGTACCCACGTGGCCACCGCGACGAGCGCGATCCAGATGAACACCGTGATCTTGACGTCGACGCCGCCGATGGTCACGGAGGAGGCGAACACGGCCCGGGCCGAGGCGAAGCCGTCCATGGTGGAGATGGACGGTGAGGACACCGAACCGCCGATCAGGCGGGTCAGCCCCAGGTTCAGGCCGGTCAGCATCAGGAACGTCGCCAGGGTGACGATGAAGCTCGGCAGCTTGGTCTTCATCAGGATCCAGCCGTTGATGTAGCCGATGCCCACGGAGACCAGCAACGCCAGGATGACACCGACCCAGACGTTCGTGCTGAAGTACCAGCTGAACATCGACGCAGTCAGCGCCGAGGAGATCACCGCGACGCCGGTGGACAGGTCGAACTCCCCGCCGATCATCAGCAAGGACACCCCCACGGCCATGATCCCGATCGTGGAGCTGCCGTACAGAATGGTCGCCAGCGCGTTCGGCTGGGTAAACGTCGGGGAAACCAACGCGAAGAAGATGAACAGGACGATGGCGCCCACCAGGGCACCGACCTCGGGACGTCCAAGAAGCTTCTGGAACGGACTGCGCTTGGCGACGCGCTCATCGGGCGCCGCTGACTTGGTCTTTGTCTGGGTGATGGTCATGATAGATCTCCTTGCTGCCGGGCCGGCCTGAGCCGGACCGGCCAGCGGGCTGTTAGCGGATACCCTGCTTGGCGAAGGTCAGGACATCGGCCGCATTTGACTTGTCGACGAGGCTCGGGCCGGTGAGGACCGAAAGGCCGCCGCCGATGCCGAAGCCGCCGCGCTTGTTCTGCCACAGCGCATCAACGGCGCCGTATCCCTGCAGCCACGGCTGCTGATCCACTGTAAACAGAACTGCACCATCCACGATCTTCTGGGCGAGGTCCGCGTTCAGGTCGAAACTTGCAACCTTGGCAGAGCTGCCGGCGTCCGTGACCGACTTGAGGAGAGTCAGTGTGATGGGGGCGCCGAGGCCGATGATGACGTCGGCGTCCTTGGAAGCTTGCAGCTTGGCTGTCGCGGTGGACTGGACGGAGGTCATGTCCTTGCCGTCGACGTAAAGGATCTCCGTTCCAGGCACCTTCGCCTTGACGCCGGCGCAACGTGCTTCAAGTCCGACGTGGCCCTGCTCCTGAATCACGCAGACCGGGAGCTTGAAGTTCTCCGCCGCGAGCCGGGTGCCGACGGCCTCGCCGGCGAGCTTTTCGTTCGAGCCGAAGTGGGTGAACGCCCCCAGCTGCGCCGAGACCCCCTCGCCGGCGTTGAGGCTCACAACCGGGATGCCGGCGTCGGTGGCCTTCTTCAGCGCGTCCTTGAGGGCTTCGGGCTTGGCGAGCGTGACCGCAATGCCATCGACCTTCTGGTCGATAGCCTGCTGGATGAGCTGGGCCTGGCGCCCGGCTTCGGGATCGGACGTGTAGAGAAGCTCAACGTTGTCCTTCGCCGATGCCTCCTCGGCACCCTTGCGAACGATGTCCCAGAAAGTGTCACCTGCTGCTGCGTGGGTGATTAGGGCGATCTTCATCCGCTCTGTGGTGGCGACCTGGCCACCCCCAGCCGCGTTGCCCGAGTCTGCCGGCTTGCCACCGGTACTGGAACACGCGCTCAATGCCAGCATCGGCACAACCGCCGCCACCAGGGTTGCCTTGCGCCATGAAAATTTTGCCACCGTGAATCTCCTTTGATTTCAGCTCCGGGCTGCTACCTTGCAGCCACCGGAATAATGCCTACCTCGATCATGGTGACTTAGCTCACTTATGTCAATAGTTTGTCCTGACATTAGGATGTAATCACGTAACGAATGCTGTTGCGCGCGTAAAGAATCGCCGGCCGGCTCATCCACGACGGCGCCACAGTCAAAACGACGACGACGACGACGGCAGCCGGGGCCGCCGTCGTCGTCGCCTCAACAGTGCGATCAAGGCCGCTAGGTCCGCTGGAGTTCCGCACTCTCCTGTTCGACGCCTGTGCCAACAGCGTCGGCCGCGGACGGGTCACGCCGCTTCGCAGCGGCCGCCGCAAACACCATGACCGCCAGGCCCAGCAGGGTGATCCCGGCGCCGGCCCAGATGGGCGAGGTGTAGCCGAGGCCGGCAGTGATGGTCACGCCGCCCAGCCACGCGCCCAGCGCATTGCCGACGTTGAAGGCACCGATGTTGGCACCGGACGCCAGGGTGGGGGCCGTCGTGGCGTACTTCATGACGCGCATCTGCAGTCCGGGGACCGTGGCGAAGCCGAAGCCGCCCAGCAGCACCATGGAGGCGACGGTCATCGGCTGGTTTGCGGAGGTCAGGGCGAAGACTACGAGCACCACGACAAGGACGGAGAGCACCACGAGCAGGGTGCGGTCCACGTTCTTGTCAGCGGCTTTGCCGCCCACGGTGTTGCCGATGAAGAGGCCAACGCCGAACAGGATCAGCAGCCACGGCACGGTGGAGGCCGAGAAGCCGGTGACCTCGGTGAGGGTAAAGGCGATGTAGGTGAAGGCGCCGAACATGCCGCCGTAGCCCAGGATGGTAACCAGGATGGAGAGCCAGACCTGGCCGGAGCGGAAGGCCCGGAGTTCCCCTCGCAGTCCGCCGGGGGAAGCCTGGCCGGACCCCACCCTGGGCACCAGCGCCAGGATCGCCACGAGCGCCAGCACGCCGATGCCCGTGATCGCCCAGAAGGTGGAGCGCCAGCCGGCGGCCTGGCCCAGCATGGTGCCGAACGGCACGCCGAGGACGTTGGCCGCGGTCAGACCGGTGAACATGATGGCGATCGCACCGGCCTTCTTGGTGGGGGCGACCATGCTGGCGGCGACCACCGCACCGATGCCGAAGAAGGCGCCGTGCGCGAGCGCAGCGATGATGCGGCCGGCCATCATCAGGCCGTAGTCCGGCGCAATGGCGGAGACCAGGTTGCCGGCAATGAACAGCACCATCAGCACGGCCAGGACCGGCTTGCGCTCGAAGCGTGTCACTGCGGCGGTGAGGAGCAGTGCACCCACAACTACGGCGAGCGCGTAGCCGGAGATGAGCCAGCCCGCCGTGGCCTCGCTGACCCGGAAGTCCGCGGCCACTTCGGGCAGCAGGCCCATGATGACGAACTCGGTGAGTCCGATCCCGAACCCGCCGAGGGCGAGTGCTATCAGGCCAATAGGCATGGAGAAGCTCCTTCAGAAACTGTACGGAAAGAAATACGAAGCGTAAGCTATTAGTTGCAGACGCGTTATTTATTGTTGCACAAGCAAGTATGCCGCGCAAGCAACTAAATTGTGGGCTACCTGCGTTCCGGATTTCCTCGGGGCGGGGCAAACTGATCTGAAGGGATGAACTGATGGGCATCAAGGACGACGCCGTCGAGGTCCGTGCACAAGGCTGGCGGACCCTGGCGGCCTTGCACGGACTGATCGAGGCGGAGCTGGAGCGCTCGCTGCAGGCCGTGGCGCAGCTGTCGGTCGTGGAGTACACCGTCCTGGATGCGCTGAGCCGCCAGGACGGGTGGCACATGCGGATGCAGCAGTTGGCCCGCGCCACCGCGTTGAGCGCCAGCGCCACCACACGCCTGGTCAACCGGCTCGAGGACCGGGGCCTGCTGACCCGGATCCTGTGTGCCGATGACCGCCGGGGGATCTACACCGAGCTCACACCGGGCGGCATCAAGCTGCTGGCGGAGGCCAGGCCCAGCCACGACGCCACACTTGAGCGTGCGCTGGCCGAGGCGCAGGAAGTGCCGGAACTGGCACCACTTATCGACGCGCTCCCCACCCTGCACACCCGCGTCTAGCCCGACAACGCACAAGGCCCCGCCCGCCCCGGTCCCCATCTGACTCGCAGCAGGGGGGTGCCGGGGGCAGGGCCTTCTTTTGGCCAGGCTATGCGGTGACGGGTTGTTTCGCCGCCAGCTGTTTGAAGTGGTGCTCGAGATCTTCCAGGCTCTTGTCCTTCGTCTCCGGAATGTACTTCGCGGCGAACGCGATGGCGCCGACGCCCAGCACGGCAAAGACGAAGAAGGTGTTGGAGAGCCCGATCGCGGCGAGGAGTTGGGGAAAGCCGAAACCGACCAGGAAGTTCACCGTCCACAGCACGAAGGCCGAGGCCCCCATGCCCAGGCCGCGGATCTTCAGCGGGAAGATCTCGGAGAGCATCAGCCAGGTGACCGGGGAGATCGCGCCCTGCTGGAACGCTAGGAACGTCACCGTCAGCCCGAGGATCACGAAGCCGCGGGCGGTGCCTTCGGGCAGGACCAGCGAGAAGACACCGATCAGAAGCAGCGCCGCCGTCGTCCCGAGCTGGCCGGTGATGAGCATCCTGCGCCGGCCCACCTTGCCCAGCAGCCAGATCCCCACGAAAGTGGCCACGACCGAGATGACGCCGTTGGCGATGTTCGCCGTCAACGCCGCCTCCCTGCCGAAGCCGGACTGGGCGAGGATCTGGGTGCCGTAGTACATGATCGAGTTCACGCCGGTGATCTGCTGGATGACGGCGAGGCCAACGCCCACGACGAAGATGCGGCGGAGCCAGGGGACGCCGAGGTCCTTCCAGGAGCCCATCTTGGACTTGTAGTCCTCCACGGCCAGGGCCTTGACTTCCTCGAACTCGGCCCGGGCCTCGGACTGGGAGCGGATCCGCTGCAGCACGCTGAGGGTTTCGCCGAAGCTGCCCATCGAGGCCAGCCAGCGGGGGCTTTCGGGCATGAAGTTCATCCCGATCCAGAGCGCGATCGCGGGCAGCGTGGCGATCACGAGCATCCAGCGCCAGATCCCGCCGGATTCGCCGAAGGTGGTGCCGAGGTAGGCATTGAAGATGAAGGCCAGCAGCTGGCCGGTGACGATCATCAGCTCGTTCTGGGTGACGATCCGCCCGCGCCGGGCGCTCGGCGAGACTTCGGCGAGGTACACCGGGACGGTGACCGAGGCGCCGCCGACGGCGAGGCCGAGGACGAAGCGGGCCAGGATCATCACCTCGGTGTTCGGGGCGAAGGTGCAGGCCAGGGTGCCGATCAGGAAGATGACGGCCAGCACCATGATCATCTTGCGTCGTCCGTTGCGGTCCGCGAGGCGCCCGCCGAACAGGGCGCCGAAGGCTGCACCGAAGAGCAGCGAGGAGGTCACGAGCCCTTCGGTCAGCGGCGTGAGGCCCAGGTCCTCCTGCATGTAGGGCAGGGCGCCGTTGATAACGCCGGTGTCATAGCCGAAGAGCAGCCCGCCGAAGGTGGAGATGATGGTCGCGGTGCGCAATGCCCGTTGGTGGTTTCCGGGCGCCTTCCGCTGCTGGGCGGTTGCCGCCGACGTCATACGCTCACCTTTTGGATCTGCTGCTTCATGGTCTCGAGCTGGTAGCGGGAGACCTCGGCGGCGTTGTCGTCTTCGGCGAAGACGCTGGAAACCATCACGGTGTTTTCGCGGTCAAGGAAGCCGATCTCCTTCAGGCCGCCGAAGAATTCGTCCCAGTTGACGTCGCCGTCGCCGATTTTCAGGTGCTGGTGGACCCGGACCGGGTTGCCGGGCGGGTTGGTGATGTAGCGCAGCCCGTGCGAGGCGTGGTGGTCCATGGTATCCGCGACGTGGACGAGGCGGAGCTTGTCCCCCGCCGCGCGCATGATGTCCAGTGGCGCGTTTTTCATGTGGAAGCTGTGCGAAGCCACATAGACCAGGCCGACATTCTTGGAGTTCAGACCGCGGATCACCCGGATCGCGGCCAGGCCCTCCTCGACGAAGTCGTCCGGGTGCGGGTCGATCAGCAGGTCGATTCCCTCCCGCTCGATGATCGGCAGGAGTTCCTCCATGGAGCGGTAGAACGCGCGCTCGGACTCCTCGGCCTTCTCCGGCCGGCCGCTGAATTCGGTGTTCATGGTGCTGACGCCGAGGTCCACGGCGATCTGGATGGCACGCTTCCAGTACCGGACAGCAGCTTCGCGGGCATCCTCATCCGGGCCGGACCAGCGCAGCACCGGCAGCACCGAGGCGATTTCGATCCCCGCGTCCTTGCACGCCTTCTTGAGCTGGCCCACCAGTTCGTCATCGGCCTTCGGGTGGTTGAAGAACGGGATGAAGTCGGCGTGCGGGGTCAGCTGCATGTACTTGTAGCCGAGGTCGGCCACCACGCGCGGGAACTCCAGGAGCCCGTGGCTGTGGTGGAACGGCGTGGGATCAAGGGCGATTTTCACGGTGAACACTCCATTGTGGATCAGGCGGGGACGTAGGCACCGGCCGGCGCTGCGCTCTTAGCAGTAGAGGGCACCGGCCGGCAGGGTTCCTAGCGGTAAAGGCCGGGCTTCGCGTTGAGCTTCACGGCGACCTTTTCGCCGTTCTTCTGCGCTTCGACGCCGGCCTCGCAGCAGGCGGCGGTGGCGTATCCGTCCCACGCCGTCGGGCCGCCGATTTCACCGCGGAGGGCGGCGTCCACCCACGACTGGATTTCGACGTCGTACGCAGCACCGAAACGTTCCTCGAAGCCGGGGGCGACGTTTCCGCCCCAGTGGCCGTTGCTGCGGGTGTAAGGGCCCTTGTCCCCGCCGATGCTGACAATGCCGTCCTCGAAGGAGGCCTGGGTGGCCACCTCGTAGCCGAACTTGGCGTTGACGTAGATCTCGACGTCGGCCAGGACGCCGGATTCGGTTTCGATCAGCACGTGCTGCGGGTCGTGCTGGCCCGCCGGGGCGTTCCGGGTGGCCTTGCCCAGGCGGACCTGGACCGAGGTGATTTCCTCGCCGGTGAAGTAGCGGATCGCGTCGAATTCGTGGACCACGGAGTCGTTGATCAGCATCTCGTTGGTGAAGCCCGCCGGGGTGGTCGGGTTGCGGTGCTGGTGGTGCAGCATCAGCAGTTCACCGAGTTCGGAGTCGCGGATGATCTTGCCGAGGGCGGCGTATTCGGCGTCGAAGCGGCGCATGAAGCCCACCTGGATGCGCTGGTGGCCCAGCTTCTCCTCGGCCTGGACGATTTTCCAGGCGGATGCGGCGTCCGGGGTGAGCGGCTTCTCGCACAGGATCGGGATGTCCTTGGCGATCGCCTTGAGCAGGATGTCCTCGTGCAGGAAACCGGGGGTGGCGATCAGCACGGCGTTGACGTCGCCGTTGTTGAGCGCCTCATCGGCGTCCGCCAGGGCGACGGCGCCGGGGATCCCTTCGATGGCGGCCTGCGCCCGGGCGAGGTCGACGTCGACGACGGCGGCAACTTCCGCGCCGTGGATGCGGGTGTTGAGCCGCTGGATGTGGTCTGCGCCCATACGGCCGGCGCCGATGACAGCTACGCGGAGTGTCTTGGTCATGATGTTGTCCTCAGTTCTAGTTGACGGCGGTGCGGGAGCCGCAGGAGAGCAGGTAGTTGCGGGTGCGCTTGGCGATCGGCATCGGGACGTCGAAGGCCACGGGGTACATGTCCTGTTCCACAATGCCAAAGATGGGCCGGTTCAGCGCCTCCACGGCGTCGATGACCGCGCGCAGGTCCGGCAGGCCGTTCGGCGGTTCGGTCATCACGCCGGCCAGGTTGGCGGCGGCCCAGGTCATGTTCTGCTCATTGACCTTTTTGAGGATGTCGGGGTTGATCTGCTTGAGATGCAGGTAGCCGATCCGGTCCGGGTAGTTCTTGATCAGCTCCAGGCTGGAGGCCCCGCAGTACTCGGCGTGGCCGGTGTCCAGGCACAGGTTGAGGTGCTTCGGGTCTGTAGCGGCGAGAAGGGTCTCGATGTCCTCCTGCGCGCCGACATGGGAGTCGGCGTGCGAATGGAACTGTTGCTTCAGGCCGAAGTCCTCCAGCAGGGTCTTGCCGAGTCGGTTGTGGCCGGTGAAGAGGTCGCTCCAGGCCTTCTCGGTGAGCTGGCCGCTTTCCACGGCCTCGCCGGTGACGTCGTCGCGCCACATGGCCGGGATGACCACCATGTGTTCGCCGCCCATCGCGGCGGTGAGTTCGGCGACCTTCCGGGCCGGTTCCCACGCGGTCTCCCACTGGTCCAGGCCGCGATGGAAGGCGGTGAACACGGTGCCGGCGGTGATCTTCAGATCGCGGGCCTTGAGTTCCTCGGCGAGGCGTGCCGGGTCGGTGGGAAGGTAGCCGTAGGGGCCGAGTTCGATCCACTTGTAGCCGGATTCGGCCACCTCGTCCAGGAAACGTTCCCACGGGGTCTGCTGGGGGTCATCCGGGAACCAGACACCCCAGGAGTCCGGCGCGGTGCCGATGATCAGCTTGTTCTCAGTCATGACAGCGTTGTCCTTCTTGTTTGGGGCCGGGATCAGTTGGACGGGAAGTTGTAGGAGGCGCCCGAGGCGTGGGTCGGTTCGGGCCAGCGGGAGGTGACCACCTTGCCGCGGGTGTAGAACGACACACCTTCGGGGCCGTACATATGCTTGTCGCCGAACAGCGAGGCCTTCCAGCCGCCAAAGGAGTGGTACGCCACCGGCACGGGCAGCGGCACGTTGATGCCGATCATGCCCACCGTGACGGAACGCTGGAACGTGCGGGCATTGGCGCCGGAGGAAGTGAAGATGGCGGTGCCGTTGCCGTAGGGGTTGGCGTTGATCAGAGCGATGCCGGCGTCGAGGTCCTCGACCCGTACCACAACGAGGACGGGGCCGAAGATTTCCTCGGTGTACGCGGTCATTTCGGTCCTGACGTGGTCCAGGACGGTGGGGCCGACCCAGAAGCCGTCCTCGTGGCCGGGGACCACAAGGTCACGGCCGTCCACCACCATCGCCGCTCCCGCGGCTTCGGCTTCGGTGACGATCCGGACGATGCGTTCCTTGGATGCCGGGGTGATGACCGGGCCCATTTCGGAGTCGGGCACGATGCCGTTGTTGACCTTGACGGCCAGGGCGCGTTCTTCGACCTTTTTGACCAGCAGGTCGGCGGCCTCGCCGACGGCGACGGCAACCGAGATGGCCATGCAGCGCTCCCCGGCGGAGCCGAAAGCGGCCGCGGCGAGGTGGTCGGCCGCGTTGTCGAGGTCGGCGTCGGGCATGATGATGGCGTGGTTCTTGGCGCCGCCGAGGGCCTGAACGCGCTTGCCGTGCTTGGTGGCGGTTTCGTGGACGTACTGGGCGATCGGGGTGGAGCCGACGAAGGAGATGCCGTCCACGTCCGGGTGGGTGAGGAGGCCGTCGACGGTCTCCTTGTCGCCGTGCAGGACCTGGAAGACGCCGTCGGGCAGGCCCGCGTCCTTCCACAGCTTGGCCAGCAGCATCGAGGCGGACGGGTCGCGTTCGGAGGGCTTGAGGATGAAGGCGTTACCCGTGGCGATCGCCATCGGCGCCATCCACAGCGGCACCATGACCGGGAAGTTGAACGGCGTGATGCCGGCGACGACGCCGAGCGGCTCGCGGAAGGAGAACACGTCGATCCCGGTGGACACCTGGTCCGAGTAGTCGCCTTTGAGCAGTGTCGGGATGCCGCAGGCGAATTCGATGACCTCGAGGCCGCGGCCGATTTCGCCCTTGGCGTCGGAGAGGACCTTGCCGTGCTCGGCGGTGATCAGCTCGGCGAGGTCGTCCACATGGGCCGCGACGAGCTCACGGAACTTGAAGAGCACGGCGGTGCGCTTGGCCAGGGAGAAGTCGCCCCAGGAATCGGCGGCGGCGCGGGCGGCGGCGACGGTGTTGTCCAGGTCCGCCCGGTTGGCCAGCCGCAGCTCTGCGGTGACGGCCCCGGTGGCGGGGTTGTAGACGGGCTGGGTGCGGCTGCCCTCGCCGGAGGTCTCTGCGCCGTTGATGAAGTGGTGGATGGTTTTGGTGCTGGTGACGGTGGTCATGGGAATGTCCTTGGGGGTTGGAGTCTGTTGTCGTTCAGGGGGCCGGGGTCAGCCCAGAAGTTTGCGCTGGCGGCCCTTGTGGTCGGTGTAGGTCTGGAAGGCCTGCTTCGTGGAGTCCAGTTCGGAGACCTGGGAGACCGGGACGTCCCACCAGGACTCGGAGCTTGGCGCATCCAGCAGCGGGTCGGATTCAACGTGGATGACGATCGGGCCGCCGCGTTCGGGGGCCGCCTTGGCGTCACGGACGGCCTGTTCGAGCTCGGCGATGACCTTCTCCCCCGGTTCGATCCGGATCACCTTCACGCCGAGGCTTTCGGCGTTCAGGGCCAGGTCCACGGGGAGCCGGTCGCCGTCGTCGAAGCTGTGGTGCTCCTCATCCAGGGCCCGGTACTGCGTGCCGAAGCGCTGTGAGCCGAGGGATTCGGAGAGCGAGCCGATCGAGGCGTAGCCGTGGTTCTGGATCAGGACCACGATCAGCTTGATCCGCTCGGCAACGGCGGTGACCAGTTCGGTGTGCATCATCAGGTAGGAACCGTCCCCCACCATCACGACGACGTCGCGCTGCGCCCCGCCCTTCGCGGCTTCGGCCAGCGCCGCCCGCTTGACGCCGAGACCGCCCGGGATTTCGTAGCCCATGCAGGAGTAGGCATATTCGACGTGGTACCCGAACGGATCCCGGACGCGCCACATCTTGTGCAGGTCACCCGGGAGGGAACCAGCGGCGCAGATGACAACGTCCTGCGCGTCCATGGCCCGGCTTGTGGCGCCGATGATCTCGTTCTGGGCCGGCAGCGGGGTGAAGCGGGTGTCGAAGGCTTCGTCCACGGTGGCGTTCCAGCGGGACTTCTCGTTCGCGATCCGCTGTTCCAGGTCGGCGCCGACCCGGTAGCCGCCGAGGGCCTGGTTCAGCTTGACGAGGGCCTTGCGGGCGTCGGCGACGATCGGCAGGGACGTGCCGTGTTTGTAGGCGTCGATGGCGGCGACGTTGATGTTGATGAACAACACGCCCGGGTTCTGGAACGCGGTGCGGGAGGCGGTGGTGAAGTCCTCGTAGCGGGTGCCGATGCCGATGATCAGGTCCGCGTCGGCGGCGATGGCGTTGGCCGCCGTCGTGCCGGTGGAGCCGATCGCGCCGAGGGAGAACTGGTGGTCCCAGGGCAGGACGCCGACGCCGGCCTGGGTGTTGCCCACCGGGATGCCGGTCAGCTCGACGAACTTCGCGAGTTCATCGTTGGCGTAGGCGTAGAGGACGCCACCGCCGGCGATGATGAGCGGGCGCTTGGCGGCGCGGATGGCCTCGGCGGCGCGGCGGATGTCCTCGTCGTCAGCGTCCGGGCGGCGGATCCGCCATTCGCGTTCGGCGAGGAATTCCTCCGGCACGTCGAAGGCCTCCGCCTGGACGTCCTGGGGCAGCGAGATGGTCACGGCACCGGTCTCGGCCGGATCCGTGAGGACACGGAGGCCGTGGTGGAACGCCGAGAACAGCTGCTCGGGCCGGGAGACGCGGTCAAAGAACTTCGAGAGGGGCCGGAAGGCGTCGTTGACCGTGATGTCGTAGCCGTGGGGCTGCTCGAGCTGCTGCAGCACCGGGTCAGCGGCCCGCGTCGCGAACGTGTCGCTCGGCAGCAGCAGGACGGGCAGCCGGTTGGTGGTGGCGAGAGCGGCACCGGTGAGGAGGTTGGAGGAACCGGGCCCGATCGAAGTGCTGATGGCGAAGGTCTGCCGGCGGCGGGTGTGGCGGGCGTAGCCGACGGCCTGGTGGGCCTGGGCCTGTTCGTTGCGTCCCTGGTAGTACGGCATGATCGTCGGATCGAGGTGCTGGTACTGCTTCAGGGCCTGGCCGACGCCGGCGACGTTGCCGTGGCCGAAGATCCCGAAGGTGCCCGGGATGAGCCGCTCGCGGTAGTCCTGGCCGCCGATCGAGTCGACGGTGTACTGCTGGGACAGGTATTCGACGACGGCCTGGGCGACCGTCATTCTTCGGGTTCCTGATGCAGATCCAATTCCCATGGGACGTTACTCCGATACTTCTGCGGTGCGGGCGGATTCGGTGTGGTGCAGCAGCGAGGCGGCGGTTGCCACGGCCCCGGCGACGTCGCCGTCGTGTGGGTAGAGCAGGGTCCGGCCGACGGTGAGGCCCTGGACGCCGGGCAGCGCGAGGGCGTCCTGCCAGCTGGCGAAAACGTCGTCCTGGCTGCTGTCCGGGTCCCCGCCGAGGAGCACTGTGGGCATGGTGGTGGCCGCCATGACGCGTTCCATCCCGGCCACGACGGGCAGTTTCATCCAGGTGTAGGCGCTGGTGGAGCCAAGGCCTTCGGCGATGGCGACGGACTTTATCACGGCGTTGGTGGACAGGTCGTTGCGGACCTTGCCGTTCTCGCGGACGGAGAGGAACGGCTCCACCATTGCGATGAGCTTGCGCTCTGCGAGGGAGTCGACCGCTCTCGCGGTGGCTTCCAGGGTGGCCACGGTGTCCGGGTCGCCGAGGCAGATGCGGGTGAGCATCTTACCTCCGTCGGCGCCGAGGGCTTCGAGGGCTGCGGCCGTGTGGCCGGTGAAGCGGTCGTCAAACTCGTTGACCAGGCCGGAGAGTCCGCCGCGGTTCATCGAGCCGAAGAGCAGCTTGCCGTGGAGCGCGCCCAGCAGGAGCAGGTCGTCCATGATGTCCGGGGAGGCCAGTACGCCGTCCACATCGGGGTTGGCCAGGGCGATCTGGAGCCGGTCCAGCAACTGGCGGCGGTCGGCCATGGCCACGGGATCACTGCCGACCGCGAGGGCGCCGCGGGCCGGGTGGTCGGCCGCGACGATGAAGTTTTGCCTGCCGGCTTTGACGCCGGGGTGGCGGCGGCGGGTTTTCGCGGCGCGGGCTATCGCAGCCGGATCCTCGAGCCGGATGATGCTCAGGTGCTCGTAGCGGCGGGGATCATCGTCCACGGAAGCGGTGACGGAAGCGGTAACGGAAGCCGTGGCGGCGGCGTGGTTGACACTCACAGGGTTGCTCCTTCGGTGGCGTAGGTGCCCGGCACAAGGCGGCCGCGTTCGGCCAGCAGCGCGGTGACTTCCTCCGGCGTCGGCATCGCATCGGCGCAGGACAGCCGGGAGGCGACGAGGGCGCCGGCGGCGTTGGCGAAGTCGAGGACCTGGGCGAGCGGCCAGCCGGAGAGGAGCCCGTGGCAGAAGGCCCCGCCGAAGGAGTCGCCGGCGCCGAGGCCGTTGACGGTTTCCACCGGCACGGGAGCGGAGACGATGCGTTCGGTGCGGGTCTTCGCCATGACCCCTTCGGGGCCAAGCTTCACGACGGCGATTTCGACGCCGGCCGCGAGCAGCCGGTCGGCCTGCTCATCCGGGGTACCCGCACCGACGGCGACGGCGCATTCCTTGTCATTGCCGATGGCCACTGTGACGTGCGGGAGGATCTTGGCGACCTCGGCGCGGGTTTCGGCTTCGGAGGCCCAGAACATCGGCCGGTAGTCGAGGTCCAGGACGGTGAACTGGCCGGGCTTCAGCCCGGTGCGGGGCCGGGCTTCGTGGGCCTTGAGGTGTGCCGATCGGCTGGGCTCCTGGCAGAGCCCGGTGACGGTGGACCAGAAGATGCGGGCGTCCCGGATAGCGTCGAGGTCCAACTCTTCGGCTTTGATCTGCAGGTCGGGCGCCGTGGGGAATCGTCCGTAGAAGTAGAGCGGGAAGTCCTCCGGCGGCTTGATCGCGCAGAACGTGACCGCGGTGGGCCATTCCTTGACTGCGGTGACGAAGGAATCGTCCACGTTGAACTTGCGCAGTTCGCGGTGCAAATATTTGCCGAAGGCGTCGTCGCCGGTGCGGGTGATAACGGCGGTGCGGCGGCCATGGCGGGCCGCGGCCACGGCGACGTTGGACGGGGAGCCGCCAAGGTACTTTCCGAAGGACGCGACATCCTCCAGATCAACACCGATGTCGTTCGGGTAGATATCAACGCTGATGCGCCCGATCGTGAGCAGTTCGTGGGTCACGGTGATCGTGGGCCTTCCTGGTGTGAACTCGGTACCTTTGCGCAGCCGAAACTCCGGTTCGTGGCGGGATTGTGTGAGCCGGACCACATCCACTACCTTGCCCTAGAATCCATGTACTGTCAAAGGTTTGTACTGACATATTTACAACATGACACGGTGTATGGAAATGCCCCGCGGTGCGGCCGCAGTGACGGCGGCCGGGAGTCTCCGATGTCCCGTTGCAACTTTGTCCTGACATACTAACAAAGAATACTTGAGGCCCACAATACCCGCGGCCAAAAAAGCAACGCGGGGTCACTTCGCGCCCGTCCCGGGGTGTGGGATGGGCGCGAAGTGACCCCGCGTTGTCTTATCGGAAGCCGGCCAGGCCGAACGAACTACCGGGTGAAGGCGGAACTCCGGGCCGTGCCGTCGTAACCGCCGGCTGGGGGCTTCAGCCCGTAGATACCGCCGACGGTCGGCGCGACGTCGACGGTCCGGGCAGCCTCGGAAGACACCGATCCTTTCACTACCAGCGGGCTGCCGCCGGAGACGAAGAACGGAACCGGCTCCGTGGCCGGGTGCCCATGGTTGCCCGGGATCGGGTTAGACGCCACATAGGGGTCGGCGAAGCGCCAGCCCGCGCGGCAGAAGGCCACCAGGTCTCCGGCCTCGCCGCCCAGCCGGAGGTCCGCCGGCCTGTTAACCGACAGCACGCCCTCGTGGGCGCTGACCAACTGTTCGACGGCGGCCAGGCCGGCCACGCGGTCCGCGTCGGGACCGGTCCAGTAGAGCAGGTCCGCGCCCCCGTTCTGGGCAATCGTGATCTTGGACTGCAGCTCCGGACGGGACTGGAGGATGAGGTTGATCGAGATGACATTGCTGGGGATGGACCAGTCCATGGAATGGTCAGCAAGCACCATCACCACGCTGGAGTCCCATTTGCCGGCGTTCTTGAGGTGGTCGGTGAAACGGCCCACCTGCATGTCCGTCGCCGCCAGGGCAGCCTCACGCGCCGCCCGCAGCGTGGTGCCGGACAGGTCCGAGTGGCCCACGCGGTCGATGTCGCCCAGGTTGGTGAACACAAAGTCCGGGTCCGGCCCGCTGACCATCGCCAGCAGCGCGTCCATCGTGGCGGCGTCGGGCGCGTGGCCGGTCACCGGAAGCACCGGCCGGGGTTCCCACCGGTAGCTGGCCCGGGCGCCGAAGATGCCGAACAGGTACTTCTTGCTGAGCACCGATCCGGTGGTGAGCCCGCGCTCCTGCAGCCGCTCCAGGAGGGTGGGGAAGTGCAGGTCCGTGGACCGGTCCAGGTCGCGGACCGCGCCTTCGGTACGGTCAAAGATGGAGTTGGCCGGTACGCCCGAGCGGTCCGGGCGCACCCCCGTCATCATCATGACGTGGTTGGGAATGGTCTCCATCACCGGCAGGGAGCGTGCCGCGGGGAAGTTGGTGCCGGAGTCGCGCAGGGCGGCCAGCCTCGGTGTCAGGGCAGGTGTGATCTCATCCGGCCGGCAGCCGTCCACCACCAGCACGTAGCAACGGGTCCGTCCCGCGGCGGGGGCGGCCCAGGCCGTGCCCTGCACCGAGGAAAGGACGACGGCGGCGCCGCCGGCAGCGGCGATTTGCAGGAACTGCCGGCGTCCCGGCGTCGTGAGTTTGCTGCTGGCAGGTGTGCCCTGCTGGGATATACGGCTCACTGGAGTCCTCCTTGCGTCGGCGTGACCTTGCCGGTGCCGGCTTGCACCTTGAACGATGTGGACAGCGCCGATGCGGAGCTGGCCGAGGTCCGTTCGGCGAGGACGTACCAATCCATCCGGACACCGGCGGCGGTCACTTCCAGGACCGAGTAGCCGTGCGAATCGAAATCGAGGTACTTCACGTGCGGGTTGGCTGCCTTGAAGGCGTTCTCGACGCCGACGGATCCGGTGCGCGGCGGAACGTTGAGGATGTCGTCGAGGTTGTCGCTCGTAACGGAGGTGCAGACGAGCTCCGCGGCAACCGAGTCGCCGGTGGCCGGGTACGTGGCCGGATCCGCGGGGATGTCGCAGGCCCAGCCGGAGTGGATGTCGCCGGTGAGGAAGACGGTGTCCTTGACGGCGGTGTCCCGCAGGTGGCGGATCACGCGGTTGCGGTCCGCCTCATAGCCGTCCCACTGGTCCACGTTGTAGGGCACACCGTCGATGCTCGTGCCGCCCGTCAGCTTCTGGACGCCGGCGACTTCCGCGGTGCTCAGGGTGGACGGGAAACGCACGGGCGCGATCATGACCGGGTTGCCCACGAGCTTCCACTGCGGGCCGGCGGACTTGAGGTTGCCCAGCAGCCAATCCATCTGCGCCGCGCCCGTGATGGTCCGTGCGGGGCTGCTGATCGAGGAATCCGCGCCGTTGGCGGCCTGCTGGTCCCGGTAGGAGCGCAGGTCCAGCATGGACAGGCTGGCCAGGGAGCCGAAGTCCAGCCTGCGGTAGAGCTGGCCGCCCGGCTCGTAGCGGACGGGCATCCACTCGGCATAGGCCCGGTGCGCGGCAGTGGACCGCTCGCTCCAGGCGCCCTCGGCGCCCTCGGTGTGGTTTTCGGCGCCGCCCTTCCAGGCATCGTTGGCCGATTCGTGGTCATCCCAGGTCACGATGAACGGGGCCGCAGCGTGCAGCGTCTGGAGGTCCGGGTCGGTTTTGTACTGGGCATGGCGGCGGCGGTAGTGCGCCAACTGGGTCATCTCGTGCGCGGGGTCATGGGGGCGGACCACCACGTCCCGTGCCTGGTAATCGCCCGGCCCGTATTCGTAGAGGTAGTCCCCCAGGTGAAGGACGGCGTCGAGATCGCCGCGTGCTGCCAGGTGGCGGTATGAGGAGAAGTAGCCCGCCTGCCAGTTTGCGCAGGAGACCACGCCGAACTTCAGCCGGGCCACCGCGGCGCCGGCGGCGGGCGCGGTCCGGGTCCGGCCCACGGGGGAGATCTCCTGCCCGAGATTGAACCGGTACCAGTGGCTCGTGGCGGGAGCCAACCCGGCTGCCACGACTTTCACGGTGTGGTCCCGGGCCGGGCCGGTGGCCGCGGTACCGCGGGCCACCACTTTCTTGAACGCGGCATCAGCGGAAATTTCCCATCCGACGGAGACGTCGGGGCCGGCACCGCTGCCGGGTAGTGATTCCGGGGTGGGCGTGACGCGGGTCCACAGCAGCACACTGCCCGGCATGGGATCTCCTGAGGCGATCCCGTGGCCAAAGAGGCCGGTTTCGGAGGCGGAAAATGCGCCCGCGGGGGTGCCGGCGGCCATGGTTCCGGCCACGGCGGCGACCCCTGCTGAACGCAGTACTTGACGACGAGTAAAGGTAGTCATGCCTTCCAGTATCCGGATGATTCCGCCGCCGACCGGCGGTTTTTCGCGCAGTTAACCGGACATTCGCCAAGTGTTTTCCGTGGCGCAGTGCCCATTCTCGCCGACGGATGGATACACCCCTTGTCATGGTGTGGGCCTCGTCATATTCTTAAACAACCAAAGGGTTGATCAACGAATAGATTGATTACAAAAGACTGGCGAGGAGGTGGGGACACCTGGTGGACGCACGCGACGACGAACTGCTCGACTCGGCGTTCCTCGCCCTGGCCGACCCCGTCCGCCGGCGCATCATCGCCCGGCTCAGCCGGGGCCCGGCCACCGTAAATGAACTGGCGGAACCATTCGCGATCACCAAGCAGGCGGTCTCGAAACACATCCAGGTCCTCGAGCAGGCGCAGCTGGTCACACGCACGCGTGACGCCCAGCGCCGGCCCGTCCACCTGAACCCCGCACGGCTGGAGGCGCTCACCGCATGGATCGACCGGTACCGGCTGGTCCGCGAGGGGCAGTTCCGCAGCCTTGACGCCGTGCTCCAATCCAACGCCGCGGCACGCGGCACCCAGGCAAAGGACTCATCATGACCAACGCCCTGAAAGTCACTGTCCCGGAGGGCCTGCCCTTCATCGATTTCGAGCGGGAGTTCGACTTCCCCGTCGCCGATGTCTTCCGGGCCCACAAGGAAGCCGAGCTGATCGCCCAGTGGCTCGGCCCCCGCGGTCTCACCATCGACGTCGACCACTACGATTTCCGCACCGGCGGCAGCTACAGCTATACGCACACGGGGCCGGACGGCGTGCCCTACAAGTTCAGCGGGGTCTTCCACACGGTCCGCGAGAACCAGTTCGCCATCCAGACCTTCGAGTTCGGTGGTTACCCGGACGTCGTCAGCATCGAGTTCCTCACCCTGGCGGACCTCGGCGGCGGCCGCACCCGGCTGACCGCCCACGCGGTCTACCCCAGCATGGAGGCCCGCGACGGCATGGCACAGTCCGGCATGGAAGACGGCCTGTCCGAGGGCTACGAGCGGCTCGACGAACTCCTCGCCGGCGCCAAGGTCTAAGCGACGTCCTTAAACAGCAACGCGGGGTCACTTACGGCCCATCCCACCGACTGGAATGGGCCGTAAGTGACCCCGCGTTGTAGTTAGTCCTGTGGTGCGTCGACCCTAGAGGGTTGCGAGGACTTCGCGCAGGAGCTTGGCGGTCTCGGACGGCGTCTTGCCGACCTTTACACCGGCAGCCTCGAGGGCCTCCTGCTTGGCCTGGGCGGTGCCCGCGGAACCCGAGACGATGGCGCCTGCGTGGCCCATGGTCTTGCCTTCCGGAGCGGTGAAGCCTGCCACGTAGCCGACAACCGGCTTGGTGACGTGTGCCTTGATGTAGTCGGCGGCACGCTCCTCGGCGTCGCCGCCGATTTCGCCGATCATAACGATCGCCTTGGTCTCCGGGTCGGCTTCAAAGGCTTCGAGCGCATCGATGTGGGTGGTGCCGATGACCGGGTCGCCGCCGATGCCGATGGCGGTGGAGAAGCCGAGGTCGCGCAGTTCGTACATCATCTGGTAGGTCAGGGTGCCCGACTTGGAGACAAGGCCGATGGGACCCTTGCCCGTGATGTTGGCCGGGGTGATGCCGACGAGGGCCTCACCCGGGGTGATGATGCCGGGGCAGTTCGGTCCGATGATGCGCGTGACCTGCTTGCCGTTGGCGTCCACCTTGGACTGGGCCAGTGCCCAGAACTCGGCGGAGTCCTGGACCGGCACGCCCTCGGTGATAACGACGACCAGGCCGATGCCGGCCTCGATAGCTTCGACGACGGCGTTCTTGGTGAATGCCGGCGGGACGAAGACGATGGAAACGTCGGCGCCGGTCTCGGCAATGGCTTCCTTGACGGTGCCGAAAACGGTGATCTCGGTGTCGCCATGCAGGACCGTGGTGCCGGCCTTGCGGGCGTTGACGCCGCCAACAACGTTGGTGCCGGCCTTCAGCATCAGCGCGGTGTGCTTGGTGCCTTCGCCGCCGGTGATGCCCTGGACGATGACCTTGGAGTCCTTGTTCAGATAAATAGACATAGTCGAGTCCCTTTACTTCGCTGCGTTGGCGAGCTCGGCAGCCTTGTCGGCGCCCTCGTCCATGGTGGCGGCCAGGGTAACCAGCGGGTGGTTGGCCTCGGCCAGGATGCGGCGGCCTTCCTCAACATTGTTGCCGTCGAGGCGGACTACCAGCGGCTTGTTCGCGGAGTGGCCCAGCTCGGCCAGTGCACCGACGATGCCCTTGGCGACGGCGTCACAGGCGGTGATGCCGCCGAAGACGTTGACGAAGACGGACTTGACCTGCGGGTCGCCCAGGATGACGTCGAGCCCTGCTGCCATGACTTCGGCGGAAGCTCCACCGCCGATGTCCAGGAAGTTGGCGGGCTTGACGTTGCCGTGGTTCTCGCCGGCGTAAGCAACGACGTCGAGGGTGGACATGACCAGGCCGGCACCGTTACCGATGATGCCTACTTCGCCGTCCAGCTTGACGTAGTTGAGGTCCTGCGCCTTGGCCTTGGCCTCGAGCGGGTCGGCGGAGTCCTTGTCTTCAAGGTGGGCGTGCTTGGGGTGGCGGAAGTCGGCGTTCTCGTCGAGGGAGACCTTGCCGTCCAGGGCAACGATGTCACCGGCGCCGGTCAGGACCAGCGGGTTGACCTCCACGAGGGTGGCGTCTTCCTTCTTGAAAACGTCCCAGAGCTTCAGGATGACGGCGGCGACCTTGCCGCGCAGCTCCTCGGAGAAGCCTGCAGCGGCGACGATTTCGTCGGCCTTGGCCTGGTCGATGCCGACGGCCGGGTCGATCGCGATTTTGGCCAGGGCGTCGGGGCGCTCAACGGCGAGCTGCTCGATTTCCATGCCGCCTTCAACCGAGCACATGGCCAGGTAGTTGCGGTTGGCCCGGTCCAGGAGGACGGAGAAGTAGTATTCCTCGGCGATGTCCGCACCCTGGGCGATCATCACCCGGTGGACAGTGTGGCCCTTGATGTCCATGCCGAGGATGTTGGTGGAGTGTTCAAATGCTTCGTCGGCGGTCTTGGCGACCTTGACGCCGCCGGCCTTGCCGCGGCCTCCGGCCTTGACCTGGGCCTTTACGACCGTTACGCCGCCGATTTTCTCGGCAGCTGCCTTTGCTTCTTCAGGGGTATGCGCCACGATGCCAGCAAGCACGGGTACACCGTGCGCCTCGAACATATCGCGCGCCTGGTATTCAAACAGGTCCACGGTTTAGTGTCCTTCTACGTCGAAGTAGTTTCTGTACAGCCGGACCCCACGTTCTCGCGGTTACCGGGCTGCGGAATAAACGCACCCTGCGACTAGCTTGGAAACGAGCCACACGGCGCAATGCTCCTTTCGGAACTCTAGTCCTTCCTTGGGAGCGGCCCGTCCCAGAGTAGCCGTTATGTGAGGAAGGACACTATTCTATTGAGCGTAGAAAAACCTCTAGATTACGGGGTTTTTGGGGGTTCCGCCGGGGTACGGGAGGCCTGTCCGCCGGCATCGGAGATCAGTTCGTAACGGTCCCGCGACACGAAGAAGGCCACCCCGGCGGAGACGTTTCCGCAGGCGACCCCGCCGTTATACGCCGAGCAGCGCAGCCCGTTCCGCTCCAGGTTCTGGCCCTCGCCGAGGACCGGAAGCTGGGAAATCGGGCCGTTGCGGCTGCCCCGGGGCCCGAAGGCCGCTTCCTGCTGTGTGACGCCGGAACGGCATTCGCCGTAGCTGGCCTTCGCCGGGGTGAGCAGCGCGGCGCCACCCAGGTAGCCCAGGCCCGTTCCGCCACAACTGTCGGTGGCGTCCCTAGCCTCCGGTTTCGGGTAGAGCGCCAGCTCGCAGTGCGCCACCGGGACGGTCGCCAGCTTGTTGTTGGCGGTGTCCGCGAAGCCGTTCTGCTCATACGGCAGATTCACGTGCCCGCCCCTTGCCGAGGTCAGGGAACAGACCACGTTCCGGTCCGCGGTGGTAAAGGCGAGGATCTCCTGACCGGCGGCGAAGTTCGCCGCGTCCGCGAGGGGCGCCTGTTTGAGCTGCTCCAGCGCCGGCAAGGGCGGCGGCGGAACGTAGTCCGGGTCCTTCTGTGTGATGCTGCACGCCGTGGCCACCAGCAGGATGAGGGCGGCCATGATCCCCAGGAATGTCCGTCGCGCGGGCTCCACTATGCCTGCCGCGACCGTTTGGCCAGGCGGGCGCAGGGGCCGACGGCGCTCAGGCATCGAGCTTCGTCAGCGGCGCGTAGCGGAGCAGGAGCCGCTTGTCACCGACACCGAACTTCACCTTGGCCACCGTTTTGTCGCCCGCGCCCTCAAGGGCCAGGACGGTGCCGTTGCCGAAACTCGTGTGGTTGACCTTGTCCCCCACGCTGACGGCGACGATTTCCTTTTGCGGCTGCACACGGTTTTTGGCGATCGCCGCGGGGACGTCGGCGTTGAAGCCGGCGGACGGGCCGGCCTCGGCGCCGCGGGAGGCTCCGGCTCCCCAGGAGGATCCGCCGTAGCGGCTGGAGCCGATAGCGGACCCGCTCCCCCAGCTGCCGGTCTGGCGGTTGGAGCCTTCGCGCCGCCATTCCACCAGCTCGGCCGGGATTTCCTCGATGAACTGGCTCGCGGGGTTGTACTGGCTCTGGCCCCACATGCTGCGGACCTCGGAGCGGGTCAGGTAGAGCCGCTTCCGGGCACGGGTCAGCCCCACGTAAGCCAGCCGGCGTTCCTCGGCCAGTTCCTTCGGATCCGTGGCGGAGCGCTGGTGCGGGAACAGCCCGTGCTCCATGCCGGTGAGGAACACCACGGGGAATTCCAGGCCCTTGGCGGTGTGCAGGGTCATCAGGGTGACGACGCCGAGCCGCTTGGCTTCGGCGACGGCGGCGTCGATATCGGCTCCCGGGGCGTCCGGGATCTGGTCGGCGTCGGCCACGAGGGAGACCTGCTCAAGGAACGCCCCAAGGGAGCCTTCCGGGTTGTCGCGTTCGTATTCACGCACGACGGCGACGAGTTCGGCGAGGTTTTCCACCCGGGACTCGTCCTGCGGGTCGGTGCTGGAGCGCAGCCCGGCAAGGTAGCCGGTCTGTTCCAGCACGGCCTCGATTGCCGCGGCCGCACCGGAGCCGGAGGCCACCTCCGCGAGATCGTCCAGCAGCTTAACGAAGCCCTGCACAGCGTTGACGGAGCGGGTGGCCATGCCCGGCGCCTCGTCGGCGCGGCGGGCCGCGGCCATGAACGAGATCCGGTCCCGCTGGGCGAGGGAGGCCACGGCGCCTTCTGCACGGTCGCCGATGCCGCGCCGGGGCTCGTTGAGGATCCGGCGCAGGTTCACGTCATCGTCCGGGTTGACCAGCACACGGAGGTAGGCGAGCGCGTCCTTGATTTCCTTGCGTTCGTAGAAGCGTGTTCCGCCGACCACCTTATACGGCAGGCCGACGCGCACCAGGACGTCCTCGATGGAGCGGGACTGGGCGTTGGTGCGGTAGAAGATGGCGACGTCGCCGGGCCGCAGATCGCCCTCGTCCTGCAGCCGGTCGATCTCCTTGGCGATGAACTGGGCCTCGTCGTGTTCGTTCTCGCCGACGTAGCCGACGATCTTCTCGCCGTCGCCTTCGGCGGTCCAGAGCCGCTTCTCGGGCCGGTTGGGGTTGCGGGAGATGACCGAGTTGGCGGCGCTAAGGATCGTCTGGGTGGAGCGGTAGTTCTGCTCAAGTTTGATGGTCCGGGCGTCCGGGTAGTCCTTTTCGAACTCCACGATGTTGCGGATATCGGCGCCGCGAAACGCGTAGATGGACTGGTCCGAATCGCCGACGACGGTCAGTTCCGCCGCGCCGGGACCCTCGCCGACAATCTCGCGCACGAGGGCGTACTGGGCGTGGTTGGTGTCCTGGTATTCGTCCACAAGGACGTGCCGGAAGCGGCGCCGGTAGGAGTCTGCGAGCGCCGGGAAGGCCCGGAACATGTAGACGGTTTCGGCGATCAGGTCATCGAAGTCCATGGCGTTGGCCTGGCGCAGCCGCTGCGAGTAACCCTTAAAGACCTCGGCGACGGCCTGTTCGAAGGGGTCGTTGTGGTTGGCAGTAGAGAAGTAGCTGTCGGCGTCGATCAGCTCGTTCTTGAGCGCGGAGATCTTGTGCTGGATGGCCTTGGGCGCGAACCGCTTGGGATCGAGGTCCAGGTTCTTGGCCACGAGCGTGATCAGACGCAGCGAGTCCGCGGAATCGTAGATGGAGAAGTTGGAGTTCAGGCCGACGTTCTTGGCCTCGCGGCGCAGGATCCGGACGCAGGAGGAGTGGAAGGTGGAAACCCACATGGTCTTGGCCCGGCCGCCGACGAGGGCTTCAACCCGTTCGCGCATTTCGGCGGCGGCTTTGTTGGTGAAGGTGATGGCCAGGATCTCGCCGTGGTGTGCGCGGTGGGTGGCGATGAGGTAGGCGATGCGGTTGCTGAGCACCCGGGTCTTGCCCGAGCCGGCGCCGGCAACAATCAGCAGGGCGCTGCCGGCGTGCTTGACAGCTTCTTCCTGCTCCGGGTTCAGGCCCTGCAGCAGCTCTTCCGCGCCCGGTAGCCCGGGGCCGTCATGGTCCTCCGCCCGGTTGGCAGCGTTTCCGGCGCCGGGCCCGATGCTTAGCGCGGAATCGCGGGCCGCCATCCCCGTTCCGGCGGGCGATTTGGTGGCCGCCGCCGTCGTGGAGGCAGCTCGGAAGGGTCCGTCGGTATAAGGGTCAAACAACATATCCATGGTGTTAACAAGTCTAGGCGGTGCCACCGACACCGGCGTCCGCCCCCTCGGGACATGCCCTCCCCTGCCCGCGGCCACCGGACATATGCCCACTATGCCCACCCCTCGCAACCAAGAATGAGCATGTCCCACGGAGGACTGAGCCGTGAACTGAGCATGTCCGCTCCGGAGTCCAAAGAATGGGCATGTCCTGCGGGAGCGGGGTGTAGTGCCTGAACCTAGCCGACGGAGCCGGACTCGAGCGCGGCGCGGAGTTGCCGCACCGCCGTCGTTCCTCCTGCGAGGAACCAGTCCAGCCCGTTGACCCGCACGACGTCGGCCGCGCCGCCGGCCGCGAGAACGATCGCCTGGCCGGGGAGCCAGTCCCATTCCGGGCAGCTGTGCTGGAACCAGCAGCCCAATTCGCCGTCGGCCACCCGGCTGAGATCGCACGAGCCCGAGCCGAACATCCGAAGCGCAGCGGCGGAGGTCGCGGCGGCGTGCCAGGGCATGGCGCACATCGGATCGGTGAGCCAGGTGGGGTGGATGTATGTCGCGGCAGCAAGTTCGGACAACGGAGCGTCCGAACGGCCGGCACCCGCCGCATCCGGCCGGAAGGTGGTCAGTGGTTCGCCGTTCAAAGATGACGACTGCGAGGTCCCGCCGAGCCACAGCTTGTCCTCCTCCGGCTGGAAAACCGAGCCGAGCACCACACCGGAGGAGTCTTTAAGGGCGATGGCCGAGCACCAGTATGTGGAGCCGTGCAGGAAGTTGTAGGTACCGTCGACCGGGTCGATGACCCAGGTCCTGCCGCTGCTTCCCGCCACCGAGGAACCCTCCTCCCCAAGGATGCCGTCGTCGGGCCGGCAGCGCCTTAGCTGTTCCAGTACATAGGCCTCGGCGGCATGGTCGGCGGCCGTGACCACATCGGAGACGGACGTCTTCTGCCGTCCCTCCAGTCCGGCCTGACGCATGAGGAGCGCCAGCGTGCCGGCCTCGCGCACGAGGGCCTCGGCGAGCTGGTAGTCATCCAGGGCAGGGTTGAGTTCGGCGGTGCTGTGCCGGCCAAGCCGGTGTTTTCCTAGTTCGGTCACGCGCCCCAGCCTATCGGCGGCTGTGGGCAACGAACAGACGACGGTGAACGGTTGCTCCTACGCCATGAAGATCAGTGCCGGCCGGGCGACGGCGCGGGGCGATAATGGAGCCATGGCCAAGACTCCCGCACAGCGGATCAAGAAGCACGGCGCCAACGCGGCCGTCCCCCAGCACCAACTGCCGTCGGTGATCAATCCGAGCACCAGCCGGTCCCCGCAGAAGGCTCAAAACAACAGCAATCTGATCCTGATCGCCGGTGTGGTCGCGAGCCTTTTCCTGTTCTGGTACGTCCATCTGCTCACCCTGAACCAGCTCACCCAGTTGACCGGTGGCGTGGCCATGCCTGACTCCCTGTTCGGGGGCTTCGACCAGGGCTTCGTGGAACAGCTCCGCTCGGTCATGGACGAGAACGCCCGCGGGCAGCTCAACTACATCCACAAGACGGCGGGCATGCTTTTCCCGCTCATCTTCGGCTTCACCTGGCTGCTGCTGATCGGCACGAACGTCGCGCGAAAAGCCCTGCGCTGGACTCTCTGGGCTGTTCCCATACTCTTTGTCGTTGTGCGGCTGTGGGCCAACGCGGCCGTTGACACGATGCTGTCAGCCGACGCCGTCGACGCCGGCCAGGTTGCGCTGGCGTCGGCCCTCACCGTTGCCGGTTGGGTGCTTCTGGTGCTGAGCCTCGTGGTTGGCGGAGCCGCGGTGTTCCTGGGCCGCAAGTCTGCCACCGCAGCGGCGCCCAGCAAGGGACATGCCCAGCCCTAGCCCGCTCACACCGCGGGACATGCCCCGCCCTGGCCGCGGCCACTGGACATAATGCCACTATGTCCATCCGCGGGGCGATCCGGAGGGCATGTCCACGTGGGGATGGTGCCGGATCGGCGTTTGCGCAGCGTCAGGCTGTGTGCGGGCTCAGGCCTCGGCTGCGAGGTACTCCCGGGCCAGTTCTGCCCGCTGGGCGGCGCCGGCCGTTTCGAAGTGATCGGCCGCGGTAAGGAGGTTCTCCTTGGCCTTGTCCGGATTTCCGAGGGCCGCGTAAGCCCGGCCCAGGAGGAGCCTGGCCTCGCCGAGGATTTGTGGCACCGTAGTGTCCGCGTCGGCGCAGACCCCTTCGAGCAGCTCGGTGGCCGTCTTCGGATCCCCCGCCAGGTAGCTCCAGTGGCCGCGGTTCAGCCTAAGCAGGATGTAGTCTTCCGCGGAACCGCCGATGACGTCCGTGGCCAGCTCTGCCCGCTCGATGCAGCGCAGGGTGTCCGCGTCCGCGACGTCGGCTGCAAGCCGCATCGCTGCCGAGGCCTTGTTGAATTTCGCCCAGACATCGAGGTTCCTGGCCGGCGAGAACGTTGCAGCCGCCCGCTCGTGGTACGTGAGTCCGTCCTGCACCCTGTTGCAGAGAAATGCGACGTTCCCGATAACCCAGTACGCCTTGCCGAGAAGGTGATCATCCACTTCTGCGGAAATCACCTCTGCCATGGTGAGGCATTCCGCCCAGGCTTCCTCGAGCTTCCCGCTGTCGGCGAGAGCGGCTATCAGGGCTTGAAGGGCCATGACGTCTATCTCGACGTCGGCTTCGTCCTTCATCAGATCCGAGGCGGCCCTGGCCTCCGCCGCGGCGTTCTCCAGCAGCCCAGAGCCCTGGCGCGCCTTCGCCATCAGAATGTGCGTCTGGGCCCGCAGCCGGGGCGTGCTGTCCCCCGGCTCGTCGATCAGTGTTTGCGTAACGTCTGCGCAGTCCTCAAATTTCCCGGCAGCAAGCAGGTTTTCCGCCTGGAAGAAGGTCATGTTCCACCATGATTCGGCGTCCCCGTCACCGCGGGCAATTCTCGCGGCAGCCTGGGCGCTCGTCGCGGCCTCGTCGAAGTCATGGCTGTCCCGGTGTCCGCGCGCCTCTAACTCAGCGGCGACGTATGCTGCGGAAACGGTGTTTTGGTGCATGAGTCAATTATCCGTCGCCGGGGACATGGAAACGGCCAAAACGCGCAAGCAAGAGCAAGCAAGGATTGGCGCAGGATTCTCACAGGTGCGCGCGAATAGCACAAGATTATTTGATCGCAGTTGAATCGTCATGCTTGGGCGTGTCGCGTACCCCTATACTTACCTCGTACCACATGAGTCACTTCAGCCCCTTTCGTATCAGGAGTCTCCATGAAGAAAACCCTTGCAACACTCCTCGTCGCCGGTGCGCTGGCTGCCGCGGGCCTCTCCGCTGGTGCAGCAGTCTCGGCAGCCGGCAGCAACTCAGGCCAGGACTCCGTCGTCGCGGTGGGCTGGTGGCCCGACACGAACCCGCTGGTCGGCTGGTGGCCGGACTCCACCACGCAGGGGTCACTCTCGGCCGTGGGCTGGTGGCCCGACACCACCAAGCCGACGGTCGGCTGGTGGCCGGACGCCAAGCCGCGCGTCTAGTCATGGGCACCACCGGGCGGTGGGTATTCGGATATTGACTCCGATACCCACCGCTCGTGCTTTAAGACGGGGCGGACAAGCAGGGCCGCCCCTACTCCCCCAGACTGATCATGGACTCGATCTCGGCCGCCGCCACGGGCCTGCTGAAATAGTAGCCCTGGCCGCTGGCGCAGCCCAGCTCGGTAAGGATCCGGGCCTGCTCCGCCGTCTCGATTCCCTCGGCAACAGCTTTAAGTCCGCAGGCATGGATAAGGTGCAGCACGGCCCCGACGAAGTCTCCCTGCCCGTCGTCGGCGCCCAGGCCGTCGATCAGGCTCTTGTCGATCTTGACCACGTTCACGGGCAGTTTCCGCAGGTAGCTGATGGACGAGTAACCGGTGCCAAAGTCGTCGATTTCGAGCTGCACACCGAGCCGGCGCAGCCCGCTGAGCGAGTACTTGTCCACGTCCCCGCCATTCACGGCCATGGACTCCGTCAGCTCGACGATGAGGTTTGCGGCGTCCACCCCCGTCTCGCGGAGGATGTCCCGGACATGTTCAATGAGGTCCAGGTTCTGCAGCTCGGTGGTGGAGATGTTGACGCGGACGTTGAAGCTGCTGTCCACGTTCAGCTTCTGCTGCCAGTCCCGCAGCTGGCGCACGGCGTTGCGCAGGACCCAGTGGCCCAGATCCACGATCATGCCGGTCTCTTCTGCCAGCGGAATGAACTGGTCCGGCATCAGGAGTCCACGCTCGGGGTGGCACCACCGCACCAGCGCCTCGACGCCTTCGATCCGGCCGGTCGCAAGCTCCACCACCGGCTGGTAGTGCAGCGTGAGCTGGTCCTGGCGGATTGCTTCGCGCATTTCGGTGATCATGACGCTCTGGAGCCGGCGAGCGTAGAGCAACGCCGGTTCGAACACCTTGACGCTGCTGTGCGGCTGCGCCTTGGCCGCATACATCGCCGTGTCGGCTTCCATCACGAGCTGGTCGGCGGACTGGCCCGCTTCCGCGACGCGCAGGCCGATGCTGGTGCCGCAGGTGACCCGCAGATCCCCGATTTCAAGGCTCTCGCTGAGAGCCTTGAGGATCCTGTTGGCCACACGGCGGGCCCGGACCAGATTGGATTTGGGCAGCATAATGGCGAATTCGTCGCCGCCGAGGCGCGCGACGGTATCCGTCTCGCGGACCGCCTCCTGCAGCCGGCCGGCGATCATCCGGAGGACGTCGTCGCCGGCGCTGTGGCCCAGCGTGTCGTTGATGCCTTTGAAGGAGTCGAGATCGAGGATCAGCAGGGCCGGCGGCATTTCGCCCCGAGCCGTCTCCGCAAGGGCGTGGCTGAGCACCGAGTTGAGCGCGGTCCGGTTGGCGAGCTGCGTCAGCGGGTCGGTCAGCGCCATACGCTCGAGCTCCACTTGGGCCGCACGCAGCATGGCCGTGCGGCTATCGACGCGTTCCTCGAGCTCCTGGTAGATGGTCTGCAGATCATCGGCCATCAGGTTGATGCCGGCGATGACGGCCGCGACGTCGTCCCGGGCGCCCGAGTGCGGGATCCTGGTGGAAAGGTCTCCGCCGGCGATGCGGACGATACCCTCGACGAGGGCGTGCAGCCTGGGGTCCGGAGGATCAGTCTTCACTCGCGTATTGCCCTAACCACTCGACGGCTTGTTCCTCGGATGTAAAGAACTCAGCCGGAATCGTCTCGCTTCTCGACCGCAGCAGGTAGTGGGCGATGACCCGGTCCACGGGGCTTTCGCCGACCAGGGCAAACGCGGACGCGGCAATGCACGTGGCATAGACGTGCCGTGCCTCGACGCTCACGCCAAGAATGCCGGTGATCACGAGCAGCACCGGCATCCGCCGGCCGCCGGCCAATTCCCGGACGATGCCACCGGCCACCCGCGCCTCGGGCCCCTCGATCTCCTGGTTGGCCGGGAGTGCCACCTCGATAATGCCCCGGTCCAGCATCCGGACACCGATCGGCTGGCCCGCGCCCGCACCAGCGCCCGCGCCCGCACCCACGCCCGCACCCGCGCCCGCAGCGGCCGCCGCAACTGCTGCCGCGGCCAGGAGGCCGGCCCCGGGCTCCGCGGGGGTTCGCTCATCGGGCCCGGCCAGGGCTTCAACCGTCAACGGACTGAAATCCGGCGACGGCGGTCGGCGGAGCCGCGAAGATCCCGGTTGAGCCGGCGGTCGCCATGGTAGAGAATCGTCTCCCAGTCGATTTCCTCGGCTGTCTTGGGAACCACGGGGCTCTCCTTCACTTTCTTGGGCCGCGGGCTCACATAGAGCCAGTTGACCGTTCCTAGGAACACGTCCACCGCGGAATTGAAGACCCCGATGTAGGCGCGGATCGCACCCGCGGCGAGGATGGCGTTGAGCGATGCGAAGGCCACGTTGCCCCAGTTTCCCAGCTGGGCGTCCCGCCAGACAGTCAGCAGCGAGAACGCCACGATGGCGTACGGCGTCAGCACATAGATCGCGGGTGCGGAAGTACGGTCCTTGACCTTCGGGGTGCGGGCGAACGGGATCTTGTCACCGGTGACAGCCTGCTGCAGCGATTTGAGGACGCCGGCCAGGTTCACCGGCAGCAGGACCAGGTTGAAGCCATAAATCCGGAGAATGTCGCTGAAGCGGTGCCCGCAGTCGCGCAGGTCGCTGCCCATGGCCAAAAAGTACGGCAGGGCGGCAAGGAACACGATGGGGCTCAGCAGCCGGCTGTCATAGGGGTAGGCCAGCAGGAAAAGCAGGCCAAAACTTGCCCAGGCGATGGACGCCATATAGTTCACCCGCAGCAGCACTTCGCGGAACAGGATCGCCCGGCGCTCGGAACGGTGCTGGCGGAGCTGGACCCACAGCTTGGGCAGGATCAGCAGGCCGCCGTTGGCCCAGCGCCGGCGCTGGACCACGAGGGAACCGAAGTCCGGCGGGGTGGCACTGTAGCTCAGCCGTTCCGGGTAGTTGACCAGGGTCCAGCCGTGCTGGCCGAGGTCGATGCTGGATTCGGTGTCCTCGATGACGGTTCGGTCCTGGATGTAGGTCCGGATCTCGAATCCGCCGCTGCTCTCCACCTCAACAATGTCTTCCAGGGCGCGCTTGCGGATGACCGCGTTCGCGCCCACCCAGAAAGTGGCGCCGTAGTACGTCATGCCCTGGTGCAGGATGTGCTGAAGGTCGGTCGTGGCTCCGGCGACCCGTTCGATGCGGGTCGGCGCGCCGCGGAAGGAGGAGTACGGCGTCTGGGTCACGGCGACCCGCTCGTTGCCGGCAGATTCCAGGAAGTAGACCAGACGGAGGCAGTAGTCGCGCAGCAGGAGCGAGTCGGCGTCGAGCGTCAACAGATAGGTGGTGTCCCGGAAGTCCGCCACCCGTCCCGGCCCCTCACGCCCGACGTCGGGCTGCAGCTTGCGCAGGACCACGCCGTCGGCGGTGGTCTCTTCCTGCCAGGAATGCCCCATCAGCGAGATGTAGGCATTGAGGTTCATGGCCTTGTTGGCCTCATGCGAGAGGCTCGCGTACTTTTTCCGCTCAAACGTCTCCGTGGACACGGTGAAGATCCAGGTCAGCCGCAGGTACAGCTCCTCGAGCCGGGACCACGGCGGCGACGCCTGCTGGACGGCGGCCGCAGTCAGCCCTACCAGCACCAGCCGCAGTTCGCGGGCCAGCCCCATCAGGACCAGGTCCACGAAGAACTCATCCACATGGTCCTCGACCTGCTCGCCCGCCGCCATCGACTCCAGCCAGTCCGCTGCCGCCTCGTATTCGGCGATCAGCAGGGCCAGCTCGGCGGGCTCATCGTGGACGGCAGTCTTGGCGCGGCGCCGGAAGTCCGCCAGGGCGGTTCGGAAGCGTTGTGCCGGCATGCCCAGGGCGGCGGCGATCTCAGCCGTCAGTGCCCGGGTCTTGTCCAGCCGTGCGAGGTCCGCCGGATCCGAAGGGTGCGGCGGATCATCTAGCAGCAGAACGATCTTGAGATCCGGAAACTCCTGCAGTGCGGCGGACCACAGGGTGGCACGCACAACCTGCGGCTCCTCGGCATAGGAAGGCACCAGGACCGTGATGCCGTCGGCATAGTCGACAAAGTGGCGGTCGAGTTCCCCGCGCGGAACGCGCTGGTGGTCCCGGAACCGGTACATCGCCCCTTGCCTGGCCAGGAGATACATGAGTGCCGAAAACGTCAGGAATGTTACGACGACAAGATAGGAGACCGTCTCGAATTGAAACCGAAAACCGGCATTCGGGTTATCCGCGAGTTCTTTGAGGATTGTCGAAATGACGTAGGTAACCCAGGCCAGTACGGTGGTGAGAATGGCCAGCCGGCCGAGGATGATTTTGCGCCGGGAGGGCCGGGGGTGCACGATCGACAGCGGCTCGGAACGCCGCTCAGCCCCCCATTGACGGCGCCGCGCCGCACCCTTTTGATCGGCGGAGACGCCCTCTGCGTCAAGTCGCGGCAAGACAAGCTGATCAGACATTGGTCCCCATAGACGGCAAAGTCGGCTTTTCGGCATGCGCTTATGTCAAATCGCGCACGATGCACCGGAATGTTCCAGTGAGTGCCCTTATGATAATGCAAGGTCAGACCGTTGCCGGACATCAGACACCCCGGAAATAACTCGAACTGATCCTCCTGGCCGGCACGTGACCGGCAGATCACTTAATGACATAAGGGGGCCCCGTGTCCGAAAGATTCCCAGGCCGCAAGTTATCGCTCGCTCGGTTGGGCGTCCTCACCGGCGTCGTGGTGGCCGCCGTCATCGGCGGAGTAGGCGCGTGGGACAACTTCCAGGACGTTCGGGCAGCCGAGGCCATCCCCTCTATCTTCTCCGGCTATGTCGACGTCACCGCGACTCCGCGGTACGCCTTCGAGGCGCCGGTGTCCAAGGAGGCCGAGAACGTGGTGCTGTCCTTCGTGGTGGCCGATGCCAAGGACGCTTGTGCCCCCACCTGGGGCGCTGCGTACTCCCTCGACGAGGCCGGCTCGGCCCTGGACCTAGATCGCCGCGTGGCCAGGCTCCAGCAGCTGGGGGGGACCGTGTCCGTCTCCTTCGGCGGACTGATCAACAACGAACTGGCCACCAGCTGTACGAACCCGGAGCGGCTCGAGGCTGCCTACCGTGCCGTCGTCGACCGCTACAACGTCAGCAGCATCGATCTGGACATCGAGGGCGGGGCCCTCAGCGACGTCGCCGCCCTGGACCGGCGCTCCGCGGCGATCGCGGCTCTCCAGCAGGACCGCCGCCGCGACGGCAAGGACCTCAGCGTCTGGCTGACGCTTCCGGCCGACCCCAACGGTATGACGACGGAGGGCACCGACGCCGTGCGCCGGATGATCTCCGCGGGCACCGAGCTCGCCGGGGTCAACGTCATGACCATGGACTATGGCGGAAGCAAGCTGCCGGGCCGCTCGATGTACGAGAATGCCGTCTCCGCCGCGGAGGCCACGCACGGGCAGCTCACCGCCCTGTACCGGGCGGCGGGGAGCGAGCTGGGCGGCGAAACCGTCTGGCGCAAGGTCGGGCTGACCCCGATGATCGGCCAGAATGACGTTGCCGGTGAAATCTTCACCCTCCAGGACGCGCAGGAGCTTAGCGGCTACGCGAGCGCCAAGGGCGTCGGCCGCCTGTCCATGTGGTCCCTCAACCGCGACCGGACCTGCAGCCCCAACTACCCCGACGTCCAGCAGGTCTCGGACGGCTGCAGCGGCGTGGACCAGGGCTCAGCGAGCTTTGCCGCGATCCTCGGTGCCGGCGTCACCGCTCCGGCAGCTGCACCGACGGCCTCCACACAGCCCACGGCGGCTCCCGCCGTCAGCGACGATCCCTCCACCAGCCCGTACCCGGTGTGGAGCGAAACCACCGCCTACACCACCGGCGAGCGGATCGTCTGGCACTCCAACGTCTATGAGGCCAAGTGGTGGACCCGCGCGGACACCCCGGATGACCCGGTTCTCCAGGGCGCCGCCACGCCGTGGCGCATCATCGGCCCGGTGCTGCCCGGCGACAGGCCGACTCCCCAGCTCTCCGCCCCCGCCGGTACCGCCCCCCAGTGGCAGCCGGCGACGGTGTACCGCAAGGGCGACCGCGTCCTCTTCGAGGGCCGCGTCTTCGAAGCGAAGTGGTGGACCCAGACGAACAGCCCCGAGGCCGCCCTGCAGGGCTCGCCGGAATCGCCGTGGTCAAAGCTGCGGGACGAGGAACTGCTGAAAATCATGGCGACCGCGTCCGCCGCACCGACGGTGGCGCCTCAGTAGCTGCCGGCAATCAGCGGGCGTGCGGGGTCAGTTCTGCTCGCGGCTTTCGGCCGCACTCTGCGGCCGCGCAAGCCGCTGCGGCCGCGCAAGCCTCCGCGCCGTCCGCTCCTGCCGCACGCGCTGTGCCACGACAAGCCCCACCGCTGCCATGCCGATGGTGATCGGGTACCCCATCAGCCGTTCCAGGCTGCCGGGCTCCGGCACCTCCATGCCCGTCACACCGCCCGTGATGAGCGCGCCGAGGGACACCACGCCGCATGCGAGGATAAACCATCCCAGCGGGGACTGCCGGAGCCACAGCCGGCCGAGCACCAGAAGGGCCACTGCTCCGGCAGCGAAGTACGCCACCGCGCCCACCGCGTGCCAGCCGGAGCCGGCGTCCTCCGGCACCAGCCCCACCAGAACTGTGCCCGCACCGGCGACGGCGGTGAGCGTGCGGGCGATGATCGCGGCGGCCCACGGCGTCCGGCCCGCCGAGGCCGGCGTGAACTGTGCCCCGGCCCGTGCCGCCGTGCACAACAGGGCCGAGCTGAGGAGCACGGCGCCCACCATCATCCCAACGCCCTGGACCACGAACGAGGCATTCATCAGCAGATGCGCCGGCGAGCAGACGTCCCGGCCGTCGAACACCCCGCAGCCGCCGGCGCCCAAATCGCTGATGTAACCCGTCCGGCGGCTGTACGGCGCGGATCCCGCCCAGGCACCGATCACGGCCGCCTCCGCCACAAAATACTGCAACACACTCAGCAGTGCCAGGGCACCCGCATAGAACCGGGTGGAGGGCACATCCGGGATGTAGATGGTGTTCTTGGATACCGCGGAGGCTGGGACAGTCATGGCAAGAGCGTAGTACGGGCCCTCACCTTGTATGCTTATATCCGTGTCCGAACGGGCCGGCCTCGGCCGGCCAACCCGGATGCCCGCCCTCGTAGCTCAGTGGATAGAGCACGGCTCTCCTAAAGCCGGTGTCGTTGGTTCGATTCCAATCGAGGGCACTTGAACCCCCAGTCCCCGGACACCGCTCCGGACTTCGACCTCCGCGCCTACCTGTTGGGCGGCTGGAACGTGGAACGCACCCTGCTGGACCGGGCCGCCGGCACCCGCGGTGCCTTCACCGGCGTCGCGCGCTTCACTCCCCGCAGCGGTGCGGACAGCGCTCACGGTGACGACGCACGGGACGACGGCGGCCTCCGCCTCCGCGAAGAAGGCACCATCGCCTGGACCTCCCTCAGCGGCGAACCCTTTACGGGGGCTGCCAGCCGCGACTACCTGCTGCGCTCCACGGAGTCACCGGACACGATGGATGTGCTCTTCCCGGACGGCCGGCCCTTCCACCGGATGGGGTTCGGCGCGCACAGCAACCACGACCAGCATTGGTGCGCCCCGGACACCTACCGGGTGAGCTACACCAGAACCGGCCCGGACGAATTCCGCTACCGCTGGGACGTCACGGGACCGGCCAAGGACCAACAGCTCGACTCCGTGCTGCGCCGCCAGCTGCCGGGCCCGCAGGAATGAATCCGCTCATTGTTGTCTCCGCAGTCTGCGTCTTTGATGACGCCGGACGGCTCCTGACCGTGCGCAAGAAGGGCACGGATAAGTTTATGCATCCCGGCGGCAAGCCGGAGACGGGCGAGACTGCCGCCGAGACGGCGTCGCGCGAACTGGAAGAAGAAGTGGGAATCGTACTGGCGCCGGAAGAGCTGGAGCTCCTCGGGATCTGGCTCGCGGACGCCGCCAACGAGGCGGCCACACAGATCGAGGCCACCGTCTTTACCGCCCCAGGGGTCTGGAGCGCCCGCCCCTCCGCCGAAATTGCCGAGATCCGCTGGCTGGAACTCGACGGTGAACTGCCGAACGACCTGGCCCCGCTGCTCACCGACCACGTCTTACCGGCCCTCGCCTCGAAATAGCGCGGCGCGGCAACTCCGCCAACGGCACCCCTAGTACTCGGAAACCGCCTCGTCGACCACCGCAGCGGCCTCGGCGAACTGGGTCCGGTACAGCTCCGCGTAGCGGCCTTCGGCGGCGAGCAGTGCGGTGTGGGTTCCGCGCTCCACGATCGAGCCGTCCTCCACCACCAGGATGACGTCGGCGGCGCGGATGGTGGAGAGCCGGTGGGCGATCACGACGGCGGTGCGGCCCCGAAGCGCGGCGCCGAGCGCGTCCTGTACCGCGGCTTCGTTGGTCGAGTCCAGCGCGGCCGTGGCCTCATCCAGGATGACAACGCGCGGCTGCGCGATCAGCAGGCGCGCGATGGTGAGACGCTGGCGTTCGCCGCCGGAGAGCCGGTAGCCGCGCTCCCCCACCACGGTGTCCAGGCCATCCGGCAGGGAGCGGATCATGTCTTCGAGCCGGGCCTGGCGCAGCACATCCCACATCTGTTCCTCGGTCGCGGCCGGTGCGGCCAGGCGCAGGTTGGCGGCGATGCTTTCGTGGAACAGGTGCCCGTCCTGCGTCACCATGCCGAGGGTTTCGCGCATCGAATCGAAGGTGAGGTCACGGACGTCCACGCCCGTGCCCGGCGTCGCGCCACCGAAGCGGACGGCGCCAGAATCGACGTCGTACAAGCGGGAAAGCAGTTGCGCGATGGTGGACTTTCCGGCGCCTGATGAACCCACGAGGGCAACGGTCTGGCCCGGTTCCACCCGGAAACTGATCCCGTGCAACACCTCCTCGCCGCCGCGGGTATCCAGTGTGGACACGTCTTCCAGCGAGGCCAGCGAGACCTTGTCCGCCGAGGGATAGGCGAACCGGACGTCGTCGAACTCTACCGAGAGCGGGCCGGACGGCGATGATACGGCGTCGGGCTTCTGCTCGATGAGCGGCTTGAGGTCCAGGATCTCGAAGACGCGCTCGAAGCTGACCAGGGCGCTCATGATCTCCACCCGGGCATTGGAGAGCGCCGTGAGCGGCGCATAGAGCCGGGTCAGCAGCAGCGCCAGCACGACGACGTCGCCGGCGGCCAGTTGCCCCTGCAGCGCCAGGAAGCCGCCCAGGCCGTAGACCAGGGCCAGGGCCAGGGCGGAGACGAGTGTCAGGGCCGTGACAAAGGTGAACTGCAGCATGGCGGTGCGCACACCGATGTCCCGGACGCGGCCGGCGCGGAGCGCGAATTCGCGCGACTCCTCATCGGGGCGGCCGAAGAGCTTCACCAGGGTGGCGCCGGGGGCGGAGAACCGCTCGGTCATCTGGGTGCCCATGGCGGCATTGTGCTCGGCGGCTTCGCGGCGCAGGTCGGCCAGCCTGGAGCCCATCCGGCGGGCCGGAATCAGGAAGATCGGCAGCAGGATCATGGCAAGCACGGTGACAAGCCAGGACTTGCCCAGCATCACCACGAGGGTGAGGGCCAGTGCCACGACGTTGCTGACGACGCCGGAGAGCGTTCCGGCGAAGGCCGACTGCGCACCGATCACATCGTTGTTCAACCGGCTGACGAGCGCCCCGGTGCGGGTGCGGGTGAAGAAGGCGATCGGCATCTTCTGCACATGGTCGAACACCCGGGTCCGCAGGTCCACGATCACGCCCTCACCGATGATGGAGGACAGCCAGCGCGTGATCAGGCCGATCCCGGCTTCCGCCACCGCCACGATGGCGATCAGCACGGCGAGCCGGACCACAACGTCGGTGCCGGCACCGGCGATGATCGCGTCAACCACCTGCCCGGCGAGGACCGGGGTGGCGACGGCCAGCACGGCCATCACGATCGAGAGCAGCACGAAGGCGATCAGTTTGCCCCGGTGCGGCCGGGCGAAGCCGAATACCCGCCTGAGCAGCTCCTTCGAGAACGGCTTGGAGCCGCTCGAGGCGCGCGTGATGTTGTAAAGGGAGCTCCAGGCCACCCGGTCCATGCTCATTCGTTGTTGCCTTTCGGGGCGGTATGGCCCAGCTGTTCGGTGACGGCGCCGTTGTCCACGTTCCAGCGCACGTCCAGGCGCACGTTTTCCAGCAGCCGCCGGTCGTGCGTGACCAGCAGCAGCGCGCCGTCGTAGCTTTCGAGAGCGTCCTCGAGCTGTTCGATGGCGGGCAGGTCGAGGTGGTTGGTGGGTTCGTCCAGGACCAGCAGGTTGACGCCGCGGGCCTGCAACAGGGCCAGGGCAGCCCGGGTCCGCTCGCCGGGGGACAGGGAATCCACCGGGCGGGAGGTGTGGTCCGCCTTGAGCCCGAACTTGGCGAGCAGGGTGCGGACTTCGGCCGGAGTGTGGTCCGTGAGGACGGCCTCGACGGCGTCGCCCAGCGTCAGTGCTCCGGCCAGCAGCCCGCGGGCCTGGTCAATCTCGCCGACAGCCACCGAGGCGCCCATGGACGCGTCGCCGGTATCCGGCCGCTGAATGCCCAGCAGCAGGCGGAGCAGTGTGGACTTGCCGGCGCCGTTGGGGCCGGTGATGCCGATCCGTTCGCCGGCGTTCAACTGCAGGTTCACCGGGCCCAGGGTGAAACCGCCCTGCTGCACGACGGCGCCGCGGAGCGTCGCCACAACCGCGCTGGAGCGGGGCGCTGCCCCGATGCTGAACTGCAGCTGCCATTCCTTGCGGGGCTCTTCGACTTCCTCGAGCCGGGCTATCCGGGACTCCATCTGGCGGACCTTCTGGCCCTGCTTCTCGGAGGACTCGGTGCTGGCCGCGCGCCGGATCTTGTCATTGTCCGGGTTCTTCTTCATGGCGTTCCGGACGCCCTGGGAGCTCCACTCGCGCTGGGTGCGGGCGCGGGAGACGAGGTCCGCCTTGGTGTTGGCAAACTCTTCGAAGCGTTCCCGGGCGTGCCGGCGCGCGACGGCGCGTTCCTCCAGGTACGCCTCGTAGCCGCCGTCGTAAACCGACACGGCGTTCTGGGCGAGGTCCAGTTCCACGATGGTGGTCACGCAGCGGGCCAGGAACTCACGGTCATGCGAGACCAGCACCACGCCGCCGCGGAGTCCCTGCACGAAGGCCTCCAGTTTGGCCAGGCCGTTGAGGTCCAGGTCGTTTGTCGGTTCGTCCAGGAGCACGATGTCGAAGCGGCTCAGCAGCAGCGCGGCGAGCGCCACCCGGGCGGCCTGGCCGCCGGAGAGCCCTGTCATGTCGGCGTCGTGGCCTACCTCGAGTCCGAGGTCCGCCAGCACAGCCGGGATCCTGTCCTCAAGATCGGCGGCGCCGGAGGCCATCCAGCGGTCGAAGGCGAGGGAGTAGTCGTCGTCTGAGCCGGGCGCTCCTGCGCCCAAAGCTTCAGCCGTGGACTCCAGGTCCGCGGTGGCCTGCGCGCAGCCGGTCCGGCGGGCGACGTAGCCGCCCACCGTCTCGCCGGGAATCCGTTCGTGTTCCTGCGGCAGCCAGCCCACGAACGCGTCCGCCGGGGCGAGACTGACGGTGCCCTCCTGCGGTTCGTCGACGCCGGCCAGCAGCCGGAGTAGGGTGGATTTGCCCGCGCCGTTGGCACCCACGACGCCGACGACGTCGCCGGGCGCGACGGTCAGGGAGAGTTTGGCGAAGAGTGTGCGGTGGTCGTGACCACCGGAAAGGTCCTTGGCAACAAGGGTTGCAGTCATGAGTCCATCCTCTCACCGCGGCCCAAAACGGGCAGCCCGGACGGCAGCCCGCCACGGCAGGAAACCGCCGAAAAGCAGCCGAAATCCCGCCGGGCATAAAAGAACCCGCCGGTCCGGACTTGGGGGGTGTACGGACCAGCGGGTTCGAGCATTTAGCATAGTTGAATCAGCACCTCGCGTAAAATCACAGCCCGGGCCGAGCCGTCGCAAGCGCACGCCGGAAGAAACACGTCCAACCGATTCCGCAGGAAGCCATAGATGCCATTACCCGCAAAGGCGTTCCAACTCTGGCTTCACAGGGTTGCTCCGACGTTGAGCACGGCCGACATCTGCAGGATCTCCGGTATCAAGCGCACCACCCTGGCCCAGCAGCTGGTGCGCGGGAAAGTGGCCGAAACCACCCTCGTCAGCATCAGCCGCGCCCTGCGATTGAGTCCCTTGGCGGCCCTCGCCTCCTTCAACAGCTTCGCCGGACTGGCCGGGCAGCCGCAGCGGCCGGCTCCCGCCGAGCTGGTCAGCCAGATTGCCACCATGGATCTGCTGCGCGCGGTCATTTCCCGCTCTTCTCCGGCGTACGGCGGTTACGGGGATCACGGCAGTTCGCGGACGCCGCCGCTCAGCCCGGCCCCGCATGCCACGTCGGTCCGGAACTGGGTTGATGCGATCGACGACGGCGAGCTGCGGCACCGGGTCTCGGCCGCCACCGGCGTCGCGCCGCAGAACTATTCGGCGCAGTTGACCGCGAACCGGCTCTCCCCGGAACTGGCCGTCGCGACGGCGCGCTCGGCTGGAATAGGATTCACGGGCGGACTCGTCGCAACGGGCCTGATAACGGAAGCCGAGGCAGGCTGGCCGCCCGGGGCCAGGCAGGCCGCCCTCGACGCGCTTTCCGACGGCGAACTCACGGCACTTGCCGGCGAGCGACTGCAAGCCCTCGGCAAGACACTTCGTCGGCACGAGCAGGAGCAAGCACAAGCTGAAAAGATATGGGAGAACCTCGGATGATCGCGATGCTGCAGTGGACCACCTTGGCGGTCTGCGCCCTCGTCGCGATCGCCCGCATTCCGAGTGCTCTACGGGGTGAGAACCGGTCGCTGTTCTTCATCTTCGCGTTTATGACGGTGGCTATTCTGCTGAGTATGGACGCGAGCTATACCGCCATCGATTCCTGGCTTGGATCGGAGAACTACACGAACCTCATCCTGCGCTTTATCATCTACGGGGCGGTCCTGCTGTCCGGGTACCGGATCGCCAAGGGGTTCGATGCTCAGAGGAGTATCCGCTTCATCGTTGGGCCGGTGGGAATTGGAATCCTCTCCCTCATTGGCATCGCGACCCTGGCACTCTTCCTGCTGGCCGACACCGCGGGGACCGTCACCGGGTTGACCACTCTGCCGTCCAAGAGCCCTGAGAACGCTGCACTCATCGAATCGTATGCGGCGGCAGGCCGCCTTTACCCGTCGTACGTGGCAGCGTGCATCCTTCCCGCCACCTATCGGGCCATCAGCCAGAGACTGCCCCAGGCTATACGCATAGGAGCACTGCTGTTGACCGTCGCCTTCGCATCCATGGCGCTTGGCACCTTCTTCCCCCTGATCCCCTCGGAAGTTGGATATGTGAAGGCCATCATCAACTACACCTCTGTTCTGTGCCTCGCCCTGGGACTGGCCTTCGTCTGGATCTCCAGCCTGATGGCGAGGCGCACGCCGGCGGCCCGACCGGTCGTCTCCTGATGATGACCGTGAGCTGAGCAGGGAGCGACTTGGACGACTCCGGGATGATGGCCATCCTTGAATGGGGCACGTTGGCAGTGTGCTGCACCGTGCTCCTCCTCCGCGTTCCGGATGCCCTGCAGGGACGAAACAGAACCGTCTTTGGCATCCTGCTCCTGGCTGCGCTGTGCAGCCTGCTCGCTGTCTCCGGCCCCTACGAAGTGATCGACGGTGTGCTGGGGGGCTGGAACCTCACCCACCTCATCCTGCGGTTCCTCGTCTTCGCCGCCGTCCTGCTGGTCGGCCTGCGGGTGGCCAGTGGACTCGCAGCGGCCAGGGGCTACCGACTGATTGCAGGGAGGACGGGGCGCTGGGCCCTGGGCATCAGCTGCGTGGCCGTGGCGGTGCTCTTCCTCCTCCTGGACACGAGAGGGTCCTCTGCCGGGTTGGAGGCGCTCTCTCCCAGCGGCGGGCGGAACGCCGTCCTCGCTCCGATCTATGCCGCCGCCGGCCGCAGCTACCCGGCTTTCATCTCAATCATCCTTATAGCCCCCCTGCTGGCTGCGGTCAGGACCCCGCTGCCGCGGCTCGTACGGGCAGCTGCGCTGCTGACGCTCCTCGGCGCCCTCGCCGTGGTCGTGAGCATTCCGGCGTCCTTCGCGCCTCCGGAGTGGGCGCTTGGACAGCATGTGATCAATTACTCAGCGGTCCTGGGCTATGTACTGGGCCTCGCCCTGTTCTGGTTCTCCGGGCTGATCGCCAGCAAATCTGGTAACGCTAATGCAACATTAATTAAGAACGGCGAAAGGGCGTTCACAAAATCATTAGACCGTGAGAGAATCATGAATGTGTGAAAGCGGCAATCGCTTCGTGGACGGGAATAAACCGTGCGAAGCCGAGGCAGTCGTCCAAGCGCCATTGGGGGGATGAGTGGTGGCGGTCCGGAAGGACCGCTCCCACTCAGCCTGTTTAACGGGATTCTTCGGCGTCAGGGGGCGTCGGGGCGCCCGCCTTGGCGCACGAATCTTAAGGTCACAAGCTGGAAGGGCCGGAGGGCCAGTTCCGCGGTATTACGGCCCGCAGTCACGCCCGGTGACACCATCGGCCGCTCCAGGAGGTCCACGGTGTGGACACCGGAAGCGTCGAAGTTGGCCGTCACGATTCCCGTGGACCGCTCCCCCAGAGACTCGTACAAGCGCACCACCACATCCCCCGAACCGTCCTCAGCGAGCTTGACAGCTTCGATGACCAGCGCCTGGTTCAACACGGTAAACAGCGGCTCCACCCCATGGGCACCCCTGACCACGCGCGGCGCCAGGTTGGTGCGGTAGCCCTCCTCGACGGCCCCGGCGATGCTGGCACCGGGCCTAATCGTCACGTTCAGTTCATGCCGGCCGCGGTCCGCGCCCGGATCCGGGAACTTGGGGGCGCGCAGCAGCGAGAGCCGCACGGTGGTGGTCGTCCCGCCGTCGTCCTCCCGGATGTGCCGGGTGACGTCGTGGCCGTAGGTGGAAGAATTGGAAACCGCCACCCCATAGCCGGGTTCGGCGACGTGGATCCACCGGTGCGCGCAGATCTCGAACTTCGCCGCCTCCCAGGACGTGTTGAGGTGGGTCGGGCGGAACACATGCCCGAACTGGGTCTCCGAGGCCGAGCGGTCCGCCCGGACATCGAGCGCAAACCCGAGTTTGAGCAGCTTCTCGCTCTCCTGCCAGTCCACGGCAGTGGAAATCGCCAGGGAATCACTGCCCGCCTCGAGCGAGATCCGCTGCGTCACCGTGGATGAGCCGGCCAGCCGTTCCACCACAACGACAGGATCCCGGCCACCGCGTTCCAGCGTCACCGAGCGGGCCTCGGTCAGCGGAACGACGTTGCGGCGATAGAAAGCGTCGATGTCCCAGGCATCCCATTCGTTGGGAGTGTCCCGGTGAAGTTCCAGGAGGTTGCCACACTGCCCGGGCGCAATCGCCTGGCGCCCGCTGGCGTGGTCCATGAGGGACGCGAGCAGCCCGTCTGCATTGACGACGGCCCGGATGATGCCGTTGTCCAGGCTGAAGCCGCCCCCGGACTCGGTGACCAGCACGGGGTGTTCCGCGCGGACCGGCTCTGCGGCGGCGAGGGCGGGGACGCCCTGGCGCTGGTGCGGGGCTGCGTTGAGCAAGAACTCCCGTTCGCCACTGCCGAGCAACGCCACTGCCGCATCCGCGATGATCGCCTCCAGCTGGTTTCCGACGGCGGTGTAGTTCCGTTCGGCGTCCTGGTGCACCCAGGCGATGGAGCTGCCGGGAAGAATGTCATGGAACTGCTGCAGCAGGACGAGGCGCCACAGGCGCTTGAGCTCGGCCGCCGGATAGCGGTAGCCGCCGCGCACCGCGGCCGTGGCGCACCAGAGTTCCGCTTCCCGCAGCAGGTGCTCGCTGCGCCGGTTGCCCAGCTTGGTCTTGGCCTGGCTGGTGTAGGTGCCGCGGTGCAATTCCAGGTACATTTCGCCGACCCAGACGGGAAGCGACCGGTATTCGGCTTCTGCCCGGCCGAAGAAGCTCGCGGCCGAGCCGAGCCGGACCTTTGGAGATCCCTCGAGGTCCGCCGTGCGGCGCGCGGCCGCCAGCATCTCGCGGGTGGGTCCGCCGCCGCCGTCGCCGTAGCCGAACGGGACCAGCGATGTTGTGCCGCGGCCGTGGTCCCGGTAGTTCCGCTCGGCATGCGCCAGCTCCCGGGCGCTCAGCTCCGAACTGTAACTGTCCACCGGCGGGAAGTGCGTGAACAGCCGCGTGCCGTCGATGCCCTCCCAGTTGAAGGTGTGGTGCGGCATCTTGTTGACCTGGTTCCAGGAGATCTTCTGGGTCAGGAACCACTTGCTGCCGGCGGCCTTGACGATCTGGGGCATGGCCGCGGAGTACCCGAACGTGTCCGGCAGCCAGGCCTCCTGGCATTCCACGCCGAATTCGTCGAGGAAGAAGCTCTTGCCCTCCAGGAACTGGCGGGCCATCGCCTCGCCGCCGGGCATGTTGGTGTCCGATTCGACCCACATGCCGCCCACCGGGACGAACTGGCCGGTCATGACCTTTTCGCGGATCCGCCCGAAAAGCTCCGGGTACAGTTCCTTGATCCAGGCCAACTGCTGGGCCGAGGAGCAGGAAAACACGAAGTCGGGGTCCTCGTCCATCAGCGCGACGACGTTTGAGAACGTGCGGGCGCATTTGCGGATGGTTTCCCGGACGGGCCACAGCCAGGCGGAGTCGATGTGCGCGTGGCCGGTGGCGAGCAGCTGATGGGCCGAGGCGTAGGCCGGCCGCGACAGGACACCGGCGAGGGCGCCCCGGCCGGCGGCTGCGGTTCCGGACACGTCGTCGGGGTCCAGGATGTCCAGCATCCGCTCCAGCGACCGCAGGATCTCGTGCCGGCGGGGCAGCTCCATCGGCAGTTCGTGCATGAGCCCGCTGAGCGTCCAGATGTCCTGCTGCAGCTCCCACACGGTCTGGTCGAGCTCGGCGATGACGATCCGGCCCAGCCGGTATTTCGGATCGTTGCCCGCAGTGGCCTTGTCGCCGTAGGGGGTGGCTGCGAAGGTCCATCCCTGCGAGAGGTCGGGATTCGCCGCGGCCTCGACGTAGAAATCGACGGAAACGCCGCTGCCCAGCAGCTTGAGCGGGATGTACTGGTTCCGTGGGGAAATGGCCTTGATAATGGTTCCGTCGGGCCGCCAGGCGATTCCTTCGCACTGGAACCCGGGGAGGTCTGCGCTGAAGCCGAGGTCCACCACGATTTCCACCGATGTGTCCACCCCGGTCCCCCAGCCGTCCGGGACGTCGCCCTGCAGCCTCAGCCATTTGGTGCTCCAGGGTTTCCCCCAGGCCGCCCCCTGCTCCTGCGGGGTGAACTCTTGCCGGAGGGCCTCCATGACCGGCACCGGCTCATCCGGAACATCCCAGCTGCTCAGGGTGAGGGAAACACTGCGCGGGTAGACCGCGGGGATGATGCGTTCGCGCACAAAGCGGTCCAGCCGGACTTCCGTAAGACGGCGGTCGTCGTGCAATGTGATCCTCTTCGCTGGCGTGGATGCCGCTGAATCGCATCCAGTCGGTGGATAAAACCTACTTCGCCGGGCGCCTGAGGCCAAGCGCCCGGCCAAGTGTGACCGTCAGCCCGCCACGGACGCGGGCACGGACACACGGCCCTGCCCGGCGTACACGTTCAGCGAGGTCCCGCGGCTGAATCCCGCCAGGGTCATTCCGCTGGCCTCCGCCAGTTCGACAGCCAGGCTGGACGGCGCACTGACCGCCGCCAGTACCGGGATGCCGGCGAGTGCGGCCTTCTGCACAAGTTCGAAGGAGGCCCGGCCGGATACCTGCAGCACGGTTCCGCTCAACGGCAGCATGTTCTCGCGCAGGGCCCAGCCAACCACCTTGTCCACCGCGTTGTGGCGGCCGACGTCCTCGCGCAGGCAAAGCAGTTCAGCGGAGCCGTCGCCGGCGATCCGGAACAGCCCCGCGGCATGAACCCCGCCGGTGACGTCGAAAACGGCCTGGGCCTCCCGCAGCAACTCCGGCAGCGACGCGAGCGTTTCCAGCGGCACCGTGAGCGGGTCCGCGGCAGGGCTGAAATGCGAGGACTTATGCACGGCTTCGATCGAGTCCGTGCCGCAGATTCCGCAGGAACTCGACGTGAAGATGTTCCGTCCTGTGTCCGGCCGCTCGACGTCGGGCCGCAGCTGGGCTTCGACGACGTTGAACGTCTGGGCGCCGTTTTCGTCTTCGCCGGCGCAAAACCGCAGGGAGACGAGCTGTTCAGGGCTCCAGATGACGCCTTCGGAGACCAGAAACCCCGCCACGAGGTCAAAGTCGTTGCCCGGAGTCCGCATCGTGACGGAGTAGGACAGGCTGCCGATCCGGATTTCCAGCGGTTCTTCAACGGCCAGGATGTCCTCGCGGTGGCGGACCGGAAACTCGAGCGCCTGGGGGGATCCGTCCAGGACAAATTTGTGCACCTTGCGGCGCTGCGTTACGCGGCCCATCAGGTACTCCTAACCAACATAGATCCATCATTGCAAGCGCACGGCCGGGTGGCCAGCACGGTGTTTTCCAAGCGCTGCCGGCTATCCGAGCAGAGCGCTCCAGTCCACCGGCCCGTCGGTGCCGGCGGGCTTTCGGGTGGGGCGTTTTGGGGCGGCCTTCGCTTTCGCTCCGGCGGCTGCCGGCTGCGGGATGGGGGCGCCCCACGGCAGCGCAAAGGCCGGGACCAGTTCCCCCAGTTGCACGCCGTGGGGCGGGACCACCAGCACACCGTCGGCGGCGGCCAGGCCCCGCATCATCCCCGGACCTGTATGCCGCGCCGGCGACGCCATGCCGTAGAGAAGGCGGAACGGCATCAGCCGGGTGCGGCCAGGATCCGGTTCGATCATCGAGCCGCAGGGCACCTCGCCGACGGGCGGCAGCGGCCGGTGCCCCAGCGCTGCCAGGAGCGGGGCGCCGATGGTTGAGAGCGCCATCATGGCCGCGAGCGGATTACCCGGCAGGCCCAGGATGAAGCGGCCGTCGGGCAGCTCGGCAAGAACGGCCGGATGGCCGGGGCGCATCGCGATGCCGTCGATCAGCAGCCGACCGCCGAGCTCGGTGACCGAGCGCCGGAGGTGGTCGGTTCCGGAGCGGCCCGTCCCGCCCGTGGTGATGACGACGTCGGCGGGCAACGTCTCCGGCGCAGGTGCAGCGGCCGCTCCGGGGGCAGTTTCCCCGTCGGCGCCGGCCGGTTCGATGTCCTCGAGGGCGGCGAGCCATTCGGCGTAACTGTCCCCGATCTTGACCTCGTCGGTGCAGATGCCGCCGAGCATGTCCACGACGCCGGCCAGTTGCGGGCCGAAGGTGTCGCGCACCTCCCCGGGCTCCGGGAGGCCCGAGGCCACGACCTCGGAGCCGGTGAGTACAAGCCGGACCACCGCCTTGCCAAGCACGGGCAGGGTGTCGTGGCCGGCCAGGGCAGCTAGGGCAAGATGGGCGGGGTTAAGGATGGTGCCGCCGCCGATGAGCAGGTCACCGGCGGCCGCTTCCTCGGCGGCCTTGCGGATGTGTTCGCCGTTTCGCGGCTCCCCGGGCTTGGCGGCGCCGCCGGTCTGCAGCACCGGGAGCCCGTCCTCGTCCCCGCGGATGCTGCCGCTTTCACTGCGCAGCACGGCCTTCGCGCCGGCCGGGATCAGCCCGCCCGTGACGATGGGGCTTGCCTGGTGCGGAGCCAGCCGCTGGCCGGGTTCCGCAAGGATCCAGGGCCCGCTGCCGTTGACCGCCCAGCCGTCCATCGCCGAGGAAGGATAGTGGGGCATGTCATGGAGCGCCGCCACGTCCGCCGCCAGGGTGCGTCCCAGCGCGCTGCGAAGCGGCACGGGAGCGGCAGGAATGGGAGAAGCGCAGTCGAACGCGAACTGCCGGGCTTCCTGCCAGGTGTGGGCGAGGTGCCGGTGCGGCATTTCCGGTCCGGGCTCCGCCGGTCCGGGCTCCGCCGGTCCGGCAGGGCCGTCTGGGCTTTGGCCGACCCCGCCTGCCGCCCTGCCGTGAGGGGGTGCAGTTCTCATGCCCCGGAAGCTTCGCTAGCCTCGTAGTCCTTGGCCAGCTTCCGGGCCACGGCCATGGCGGCCTGCATGGAGACAGCATCGGTGGCCTGGCCGGAGCCGGCGGCCAGGCCCGCGGCAAAGCCGGCAATGAAGGTGGTAAGTGGGGCGGCGGGGCGCACTATGGAGTGTGCTGCGACACCCGCGAGAGCCAGGACCTCGTTGACGTCCACCTCGACGTCCTCCAGTTCCAGGGCCTGGAGCAGGGCACGGCACCAGTCTTCCAGCGTTTCATCCTGGCTCTTCACCGTTTGCCTCCAAGGTTGGGTTCAGCTGCGGGGCTCCGGACCCGTTGCCCGGATCGTGGCCGTGAACCAGGCCGGATACCCCAAGTGCGGAGGCATCGTCCCACGTATCCACGTCATCCGTGGCCCCGGAGGGGACAGTAACTTCCCGCACATCAAGACTAGCAAGAAGGGCAAATACTGAGGCGTTTGTGAGCACGCCACGGCGCCCAGCTTCGTCCACGCACCGTTGTAGCGCAGTTGTGCCATATAAGCCGACAAGGGGTTGCCTCCGCCCGTCCGCAAGCGCCATGACCCCGTCGCCCTGGGGCTCAGCCTCCGGCGCGGACGGGCCGGAACGCCGGGTGGTTCCGGCGGCTTCGAAGAGCACACGCAGCGCGGCATCCACCCGCGGCATGTCGCAGGCCAGGACAAGGGTCAGCGGCGGTGCCGCAACACCCCCACTCCCACTCCCACTCCCACTCCCACTCCCACTCCCAGCATGGTGCAGTTGGAGCGCTGAGAGTCCAGCCGCGATGGCGGCGGCGGGTCCGGCGAACGGCGGGTCCTCGCGGCAGCTCAGCACACCACGGGGAAGCGTTCCGGGGTCCGGGCCGACAACGACGACTGTCCCGGCGTCCCGCGCGGCCTGCAGCGCACGCGCCAGGAGGGTGGCGCCGTGGTACACCAGCCCGGCCTTGGGCACGCCACCCAGGCGGGAGGAGCGCCCGCCGGCGAGAATGACAGCATCGAATTCCACCGGCCAAGCCTAGCGCGGCCCAGGCACGTTCACCCGGGAGCGGCGGGCCGGGTCAGGCAGCAGATTCCGGCAACAGGAACGGGTCCCAGGCCGGCGTCGGCTTTTCCAGTTCTTTGATCTGCCAGATCGCGCCTTTCGGCGGCCCCGGGAGGAAGCTGAGTTTCCAGCCCATCTCGGCCGGCGTGTGGTCACCCTTGGTGTTGTTGCACCGCAGGCAGGCGGCGACGAGGTTTTCCCACGAATCAGCTCCGCCCCTGGATTTGGGGTGGACATGGTCGATGGTGTGGGCAGCTTTACCGCAGTAGGCGCAGCGCTGTCCGTCCCTGCGGAGCACGCCACGGCGGCTGACAGCCGTCCTGGTGTTGTACCGGGGCCTGATGTAGCGATTCAGCAGAATCACCGACGGCCGGCCGAGGATGTCCGTTGGCCCGACGACGGGATCGTCGCCTTCGGCCACGACACTGGCTTTTCCAGTCAGCACAAGAACGAGCGCCCGGCGGAAGGTCACTACCGCCAGCGGTTCATATCCAGCATTCAGAACGAGAGTGCGCATCCGCATACCTCTTCACGGCCGCACCCGCCAGGGGCACGAGGGCCGGCTGCCCTGTGCATGGTCGGGCTATGGATCGACACCACAAGAGTAAACACGCGAGTGCCGGATCACCGAATTTTTTTCGCCGGAGGATACCCGTGTCGGCTGAAATTCATCCCGCGGCAACACAAAGGACCCCTGCCGCAGGGGCAGGGGTCCTTGGTGTTGCTGGCAGTTGGTCTCTTAGCCGCCGACGCGGATGAAGACCGGGCCGGAGCCGACGTTGACGCTTTGCAGAGAGGTGGTTCCGCCGTTCCAGCCGCCGTGGACGGCCATGCCGTTGCCGACGTATACAGCGATGTGGGCCATACCCGCGCCACCGTTCTGGTAGTAGGCGAGGTCACCCGGCTGCGCTTCAGCGGCGCTCACGGTGCGGCCGAGGGACAGGTACCCTGCCGGCCAGCCGTGGTAGTTGATGCCGGCAGCGGCCAGTGCGTTCGTGGCCAGTGCGGTGCAGTCCTGCGCAACGCCGAGCTGGGCGTAGGCAGCAGCCGCGATCGTGGAGCCCTTGCCGCTGGCAACGCCAGCGGCAGCCGGTGCGGCAACAGCCGCGGTGGCGCCGACCTTGGTGCTGGCGGTCTTGGCAGCGGTCGCAGCTTCCTGGACCTTGACGACCGGCTTCGGGGCCTCGACGACGGGAGCCGGGGTGGTGGTGACTGCCGGCTTCTCGTAGGAGATCGCAATCGTGGAAGCAGCCGAGATGGTTGCCGGAGATGCCGACTGGACTTCGAGCGTGGAAGCGGAGGTGGATTCGCGCTGAACATTGGCCTCAGCAGCGTTGGCTGCGATACCGCTGGTCAGAACCAAACCGGAAGCGGCAGCGATAACTGCAGCCTGGCGGCCCATGCCGCCGGCGTTGTCGCCGACAGCCTTGGCAATGACAGCCAGCGAGTTGGTCTTGGTGACCTCGGCGCGGTGCCGTGCGATTGCACGAGTAGTCATTAAGTTCTCTCTTTCGTGATCCTTGGAAAGCGCTTTTTGGGCGCAGTCTGAGGACGCTCCGGCATCTTGGGGGTACGCCGGATCGCCCCGAATGGGTTACTTAGCGAAGGGTGTAATGCGAAGACGCGCCAAAAACGGGAACTGCATGCAGGTGCTTGGCCTGCGGGCCGGACTCAGCAGAGATTGAGACGGCGGTGTGGGATCCATTCCGGGCGCCGGCAAGGGCAGCACGAACGTTGGATTCCAGCGGGCTCGTAAGAGCCGCGCAAGCGCGGTGAAGCGCAGCATTGTGGCGTGAAGACACGAAAAGTAGCCTCTCCCAATGCCTGCGAGGTGAGCTGTCGGATTCGGATGGGAGTCACCCGGCCGCGCCGCTTCCTGGGAAGCTTTGCGACTTAACCCCAAGGTCTTCTTTCGAAGACCAAAATTGGTTCCCCCGCCCCTGCCAGACGATGTAATGCGAACGGACCTTGAGCGGTGGCAGAGCTAGGCAATCCACTCAAGAGCGCCAACTTCGGAAAAGTTGGCGTACCTCATACGGTACAGCAGTTGGGATTCAATGTCACATTCAGATCACGGCGTGTCACAGGAATGCGAGAGTGACCCATCGGCTTGGCTTAGAGCCAGCCGGTGGGGTCCACGACTTCGCCGTTGACCATGACCTCGAAGTGGAGGTGGCAGCCGGTGGAGGCGCCGGTGGTCCCGCTCATCGCCAGGACATCGCCGCGGGAGACCTGCTGGCCGACGCGGACGCTTGAGGAGGACAAGTGGTTATAGGTGGTCTCCAGGCCGTTGCCGTGGTCGATCACCACACGGTTGCCGCCGCCGTAGGGGTGCCATCCAGCGAACGTGACGGTGCCGCTGGCGGCAGCGTGGACTGCTGTTCCGCACTGGGCCGCAAAGTCCTGGCCGCGGTGGAACTCGCCGGAACCGCCGGTTATGGGGCTGACGCGCAGCCCGAAGGCTGAAACGGTGTCCATCCGATCCAGTGGTGCACCAAGGCTTCCCGAAGAGGCGGCACGCGTGATGGTGCCGGCGGCCTGGGCGCTCAGCAGTTGCTTGAGCTTGCCGTCCGGATCACCCTGGGTGGTGACGGCGGTGCGGTTGAAGTCGATCTTGGCGGCGGCAGCGGCAGTAACATCCGGCTGGGCGGCGGCGGAGACTGATCCGGCGGGCGAACCGGCGTTGGTGGCCGTGACCGGACCGGTCGCGGGGACCGTGACTGTCAGGATCAGACCCGTGGCGGCCAGGGCAATGCCGGCCTTCTGCCCAACACCGCTGGCGGCGGCGAAGTCGGTGACCTGCCGGAACGGGCTGCGGCGGCCGCGGCGTTCATCGCGGTGCGCGTCGCGTGGGCGGTCGGCCAATGAGGCGGCGGTCGGACGCGGCTCCGGAGCGGGGCCGGTCGCACGGCGGCGGCCCCTGGCGGTCTGGGTGGTCAAGAACGGTTCCTCTCTGGATAGCCTGCGAAGTTAGCTGTCGGATTCGGGTCAGAGAGATCAAAGACCCGGTCCGCCGTAGCAAGCACCCAGACACAGAGGCATCCAAAAAAAGTCCCTCACTGGAGTGTGCTTGCCGCTGACGGACTTCACCCCAAGGCTGTGTTGAAACAGCCGGAAGTGGTTCCCCCGCCCCTGCCAGAAGGTGACTCTGCGACTGATCCGCTGGCAGAGCTCGGCTTCGGATCAGATAACGCTTTGGTATCGGTACTAGTCATCAACTATAGGCGATTAAGCCGCCCGGTGATAAATCCGTTATCGGCAGTAGTGCACAACTTGTGGGTCATCCCACAAGTGATGGCTGAAGTGGGGTTAACCGACCGTAACAAAAACATGGGCGGCGACCTCGGGCGGCAGCTCGAGGGCCCCCTCGATATCCGGCACTCGGACCGAGATATATTCGCCGACGCGCTCCAGCGAGACTCGGGCACCGGGACGGATCCCGCCCTCGTCGAGCTGGACAAGCAGTTCCGGCTCCACCTGGATGGGCTCGGCAAGCCGGTTGACCGTGATCCGGGAATCGGCTCCGTAGCCGGCCATGGCTTCGAGCAGGTTCACGACACCGACCGGGTGCGGCGGGGACGGCGGGCCTCCGAGTTCGGCGAGGCCAGGAATCGGGTTGCCGTACGGGGAAACGGTCGGGTGGTTGAGCAGTTCGAAGATCCGCCGCTCCACGCGTTCGCTCATCACGTGTTCCCAGCGGCAGGCTTCCTCGTGGACGTAGGCCCAATCGAGGCCTATCACGTCGGCCAGGAGGCGTTCGGCCAGACGGTGCTTGCGCATGACTTCAATGGCACGTTTCCGGCCGGTTTCGGTCAGCTCAAGGTGCCGGTCGCCGGAAACAACCACCAGACCATCGCGTTCCATGCGTCCGATGGTCTGGGAAACAGTGGGCCCGGAGTGGCGGAGCCGCTCGGCGATGCGCGCGCGGAGGGCGACGATGTTTTCTTCTTCAAGCTCCAGAATGGTCCGAAGATACATCTCCGTAGTATCGATCAGATCCGTCATTCAGCTCAGCTCCTCGAGCGCTGTCCTTGCGTCATTCCCACGTACCGCGTGCAGGATGAGCCCTGGCGAGCTCGGCCGTACGCTCGCAGGACAGCCTAGCCTATTTTGAATTTGTCCGGATAATTTCGCGGCGCCCCACGGTACCCCGGCAACGTTTTCAATGACCGGACTATGTCGGGCTCCTTTCCCGCCAGTCCGGCGCAGTCAGGCAGAATGAAAGTAGGCTCCGTTGCAGCCACCCCGCCGGGCCAGCTCCGGAGCCACACTTTGTACCAGCGCTTTGTACCAGATCAAAAATTGGAGCCACTGTGAGCGACACCAGCATCACGATCCCCGCAAACCTCCTGCCCAGGGACGGCCGGTTCGGCGCCGGACCGTCCAAGGTCCGTCCGGAACAGATGGATGCCCTCGCCGCGTCGACGAAGCTGCTGGGTACGTCCCACCGCCAGGCGCCGGTCAAGGGCCTCGTTGGCTCTGTGCGTAATGGCCTCAGCCAGTTTTTCCGCGCCCCCGAAGGCTATGAGGTCATCCTCGGCGTCGGCGGTTCCACGGCGTTCTGGGACATTGCCAGCTTCGGCCTCGTGGAGAACAAGGCACAGCACCTGTCCTTCGGCGAGTTCGGCTCGAAGTTCGCTTCGGCCACGAACAAGGCACCGTTCCTCGCGGAATCCTCCATCATCAAGTCCGAGCCGGGCACGCGTCCGGAGGCCAAGGCGGAGGCCGGCGTCGACGTGTACGCGTGGCCCCAGAACGAGACCTCGACCGGCGTTGCCGCCCCGGTCAGGCGTGTGGCCGGTTCCGACGAAGGTTCCCTTGTGCTGGTCGATGCCACGTCCGCGGCCGGCGGCCTGGCCGTGGATGTGGCCGAGGCGGATGTCTACTACTTCGCCCCGCAGAAGAACTTCGCGTCCGACGGCGGCCTGTGGCTTGGCCTGTTTTCTCCGGCAGCGCTGGAGCGTGCGGCCCGGATCAAGGCCGGCGGCCGCTGGATCCCGGACTTCCTGGACCTCCAGACGGCGATTGATAACTCGCGGCTGAACCAGACCTACAACACCCCGGCCCTGGCCACGCTGGTCACGCTGGACGCCCAGGTGCAGTGGCTCAACGCAAGCGGCGGACTGGACTTCGCCTCGGCGCGCACGGCGGATTCGGCCGGACGGATCTACCGCTGGGCCGAGGCCTCGGAGTACGCCACTCCCTTTGTGGCGAAGGCTGAGGACCGCTCCAACGTGATCGCGACGATCGACTTCGACGACTCCATCGACGCCGCGGCGATCGCCAAGGTGCTGCGCGCCAACGGCATCGTGGACACCGAGCCGTACCGCAAGCTGGGACGCAACCAGTTGCGTATTGCCACGTTCGTGGCGATCGAGCCGGACGATGTGTCGGCACTGCTGGAGTGCATCGACTTCGTCGTGGGCGAGCTGAAGAAGTAATCTTCCGGCTCGACAAAACGCAGCACGCAGCACACTGACCGCTGACGCGTCAGGGATCGACGGCGTCGTCCGGGTCTGTTTCCCGGGCGGCGCCGTTCGCGTGACCGCCGGAACCGCCGGCACCGCGCCCGGATTCGACGTGGAAGTAGTGCAGCCCGCGGGCCCTGCGGTCGAAGCGGATCCGCAGCCGCTTCGCCCGGATGATCCATAGCAGCCCGATCAGCGCGGCGACCAGGCCGGAGGCCGCCGCGACGCTCATGGACCAGCGGGGGCCGGCGACGTTCGCGATCCAGCCCACCAGCGGCGCCCCGATGGGTGTGCCGCCCATGAAGATCGCCATGTAGAGCGCCATCACCCGGCCGCGCATCACAGGGTCCGTGGTCGTCTGTACGTAGCTGTTTGCGCTGGTCATCATGGTGATCGCAAAGAGGCCCACGGGGACCAGCGCGACGCCGAACCAGAAGTAGCTGGGCGCGAGGGCGGCGATGCCCGAGGTCACGCCGAACGCCCCGGCAGCCCCGAAGATGACCCGCAGCCGGGGCTTCTTCCGGCCGGCCGCCAGCAGCGCCCCGGTCACGGAGCCGATGGCCATGATCGAGTTCATCAGCCCGAAGGCTCCGGCGTCGAGGCCGAATTCCGTTCCGACCATGGCCGCGATGAACAGCACGAAGTTCAGCCCCAGGGTTCCCACGATGAAGACCGCTACGAGCACCACCACGATGTCCGGCCGGTACCGCACATAGCGCAGCCCTTCCCGGATCCGGCCCTTGCCCGCGGCGGCCTTCGGCAACTGGCGGAGCGAGGCCCTGGGGATCTTCCACAGGCTCAGCAGCAGCGCCACGAAGGTGAGGGTGTTGATCAGGAAGACCCAGCCGGGGCCGACTGCCACCGTCAGGAGGCCGGCCACCGCGGGGCCGATCATCCTGGCCACATTGAAGGAGGCGCTGTTGAGGGCCACCGCGTTGGGCAGGTAGTCGTCGCGGACCAGCTCGGAGACGAAGGTTTGGCGCACCGGGGCATCGAGGGCCGACACGACGCCGAGCAGCAGGGCGAAGCCGTAGACATGCCAGAGCTGCGCGGCACCGGAGAGCACCAGGATGCCCAGGCCCGCGCTCAGAAGCGCCATCGCGGACTGCGTTCCGACCAGCAGCTGTTTGCGGTTGAAACGGTCGGCCATAAGCCCCGCCACCGGAGCCAGGAAGAGTTGAGGCCCAAGCTGCAGTGCCATCGTGATGCCCATGGCGCCCGCGTCGTGCTCGGTCAGGCGGTCAAAGACCAGCCAGTCCTGGGCAGTGCGCTGCATCCAGGTGCCGATATTGGAGATGATCGCCCCGATGAACCAGATCCGGTAGTTCAGGACGTGCAGGGACTTGAAGGTGGACATCATGCCCGGCCTCCACAGCTCGTCTCCCCTGCCGGTTCCAACCCCTAGTCGAGCTTGTCTGAGGCCGCTTCGCCGGACGCCTCGTCGTTCGAGGCGTCGACTTCCACGTCGTCGGCGTCGTACTCGTCGCCGGCGCCGTCGGCGTTGCCGTCCGCGTCATCAGAGTCGTCTTCGGGGGCGGTGTCGTCCTCCTCGAAACCGTCCCCTACCGAGGAGTCGGCCCCTGCCGGGGCGTCCTCCGCGGCAGGCTCGCCGACAGCCTGGTCCTGGCTTTCGGAAGCGGCGACTTCGGCCCCTGCCTCGTCTCCCTGTTCGTCCCCGGGGCGCACACGTTCGGCCCACGGGACCCACTCGGGCGCCAGGATCGAGTCGTCGGAGGGCAGGAGGCCCAGCTCGTCGACCGTGACGGCCTTGGACCGCGAGTTGCGGGTGAGCACGGCATACCACCGCCAGCCCCCGTAGCCGGCCAGCTTCGATTCGAAGAGGTGGGTTACCAGACGGTCACCCTCACTCTTGGCGCCCAGGTGCGGGCCGATCTGCTCGGCCGCGGCGATGCCTTCCACCGCGGTGCGGGCGACGTCGACGGCGGCGGCCAGGACGGCGTCGGGCTTGCCGGTGCGCCAGGCAGGAACCCCGGCGCGCGGCTTGGACCCCGCCGCTTTGGCTCCGGCTGCACTTGACCCGGCGGTTTTGGATCCGGCGATTTTGGATCCGGCGGTGCCGGAGGCTTCGGGCGCGTTGTGTTCAGGTTCCGGAGTCATCGCCGAGCCTATGCGTCCAGCTCGTCGGCAACCTTACGCAGGGCGACGGCGATCGCCTTACCCTTGTTGCCTTCCGGGTATTTGCCCGCGGAAAGCGTCCCGGACAGGTTGTCCAGGACGGAGACGAGGTCCTGCACCAGCGGCGCGAGATCCCTCGCGCTGGGCCGCTTGGCCTTGGCGATGGACGGTGTTTTGTCGAGTACCCGCAGGCCCAGGGCCTGGGCGCCCTTGCGGCCGTCGGCCACACCGAACTCGACGCGGGTGCCGGCCTTCAGATCCGTTATGCCCTCGGGCAGTGCGGACTTGGGCAGGAAGACTTCCTGGCCGTCCTCGCCCGCGAGGAATCCGAAGCCCTTTTCCTTGTCATACCACTTGACCTTGCCGGTAGGCACGTAATCAACCTTCTTCGTTCTGCTGGGGACACAGCCGGCGGCCACCGCATCCGCATTGATATGCGGGTTCAGGGTGTGGCTGCCCGGACCATGTTGGTCTGTTCCCTCAAGGTTATCCTGCCGGACCCGGTTTGCGGCGTTGGGGCGCGGGCTGGACCGGGCTGTTAGCGTTACTCCCATGACACCACTGCGCTTCCGGCGGCCCCTCTTGATCATGGCGGCGGCCGTCGCCGTGCTGTCCCTGATTGCCGTCGGCGCAGTCATGGCTATGGCCTTCGCCAACACTGTGGCCCCTGTCTGGGTCACCTCCGCCGCCCTCTATGGGCTGCCGCTGGCTTTCCTGCTGATGCTCTTCCTCGTACTCGACGGGGCCGCAGCCCGGCGCCGGACGCGTGGACCCGGCGAAAGGTAACGTTGGTCTGATGTCCCTTATCCGCGCGCTCAGCAAGGAACTCCAGGCACGCAGCGACGACTCGTTGCGGGCCTTGTTCTCCGCGCGGCCGGACCTCATCTCCCCCGGTGTCCCGGACTTCGCCGCCCTCGCCGCACGCGCGAGCGGCCGCGTGAGCGTGCAGCGGGCGCTGGAGCGGCTCAACCGCCCCGAGATGCAGGTGCTGGAAACCCTGCACCTTTGCACCAACACGGACACCGGGCACAGCGCCTCCGCTGCGACACTGAAAAAGCTGATCAGCGGGTCCACGCTTGCCTCGATTGAAAAGATGCTGCATTCGCTGCAGGAACTGGCCCTCGTGCACCGGGCTGAACCTCCGCATGGAACGTCGCCCGCCGCCGCAAGGCAGCGGTACTACCTTCCGGTGGGCAGCCTGAAGGACGTCATCGGAATCTACCCGGCCGGGCTGGGGCGCAGTTACACCGAACTGGTCCGGCTCCAGCCGGCATTCGCGGCGCGCGTCGTGCAGCTCGTCGCGGAGCTACACCGCAGCGGCGCAGCGATCTCCCTCGCCACAACGCCGATGGAGGCGGCACTGTCGCTGCAGCACTGGACAGCAACGCCGGCATCCCTCCTGCAGATCCTCGCGGCCGCCCCGGAGCGCACGACGGCGCTGCTGGCCCGGTTCGGGAACTGGGCCATGGGCGCGGTACCCCAAGCGCAACGGCGGGCCTCCGTGCTCAACGAGGGCGCCGACGTCGGGCCGGTGGACTGGCTCCTGGCCCGCGGCCTGCTGGTACCGCTGGACGCCGCCCACGTGGAACTCCCGCACAGCGTCGGGATTTCATTGCGCGGCGGTTTTGTCATCGAGAGCTTCGCCCTGACGCCCCCCGCGCCTCGGCTGGGCTATACGAGTGCCGCGTTGCGCCGCAACGCGGCCCTGGGCGCCATCGCAGAGACCCTGCGGCTCGTGGGTGAATTGCTCTACGTTGTCCGCGACCAGCCCCTCGTCACGCTGCGCAGCGGAGGCGTCGGCGTGCGGGAAATGAAACGGCTGTCCGACGCCCTGCGGATCGAACTGCACGAGGCGGGGGTTCTGGCCGAGCTCTGCGCCCTGTCCGGTCTGCTGCGGCTGGACGTGGACAGTTCCGCCTGGGTCCAGCCCCCGCAGCTGGAGTGGCTGACGCTTCCGAGGCAGGAGCAGTGGCTCTGGCTCGTCAACGCCTGGCTCGCCAGCGAGCGCGCGCCCTCGCTGGTGGGCCAGCCCGTCAACGGCGTCACCTCCGGCCCCGCCGTACACCGCGGCGCGGCCGGCACAACCATCAACGCGCTCTCCGCGGAGGCCCAGCGGCCGGACGCCCCGGTGGTCCGTAAACGGATCCTGGAAATCCTCCGCGAACTCACCCGGGAAGCCGCGGCGCCGGACGGCCGGGCCCCGGTACTGGACGCCGCGGCCGTGCTGGAGCGCGCCGACTGGACGCAGCCGCGGATGGCACGGCGCTTCAGTTCGCTGATCCGCGGCGTCCTGGCCGAGGCGGAAATGCTGGGACTGATTGGCTCCGGGGCCCTCTCCCAGATCGGGGCGGCGATCGCCGCCGAGCAGCCCGACGACGCCCTGGGTATCCTGGGCGAACACCTGCCGGCGGCCCTGAACCATGTGCTGCTCCAGGCGGACCTCACCGCGGTGGCGCCGGGCTACCTCGCACCGGAGCTGAGCGAGAAGCTCCTGACCATGGCAGACGCCGAAGGGCAGGGCCCGGCTACCATCTACCGTTTCTCCGTCTCTTCGGTCCGGCGTGCCCTCGACGCGGGCCAGGAGGCGCAGTCCCTGCTTGAGTTCCTGCGCCTGCACTCGGCCACTGCCATCCCGCAGCCGCTCAGCTACCTCATCGAAGACACCGCCGCCCGGCACGCCAGGCTCCGGGTTGGGCCCGCGGCGAGCTTCATCCAGAGCGACGACGAAACCGCCATCCTGGAACTGCTCAACACCTCTGCCGCCTCCGGCCTGGGGCTGATCAAGATTGCGCCCACCGTACTGATCGCGCACGCGGCGCCCCGGGAAACGGCGCAGCTCCTTCGCAGCCTGGGGCTGTCCCCGGCCGTGGAGGAATCCGAGTCCGGCTTCGTCCGGCTCCGCCGCAGCACCGCAGTGCCGGGCAGCACCCGTCCGGTCTACAGCGCCCCGCGCACCGCCCCTCCGGAGGCCGACGTCGACGCCCAACTGGCGGTCCTGCGCAGCGAGCGGCCCGCGGCCGGCGGGACCGGCGGCCACCCCGCGGCGGCTGCGGGCAGCGAGGAGGCGACCCAGCTTGGGCTGGAAACCCTGCAGAAGGCGATCCGGCTGAAACAGCGCGTGGTGATGAATGTGGTTGACAGCATGGGGAATGCCGTCCGCGAAACCGTTGTTCCGGTAGCTGTAAACGGTGGACGGGTCCGGGTGTTTGATCCGGACAAGGAAACCGAACGTGTACTGTCCATCCACCGGATTATTGACGTAGAGGCCGCAGAGGAATTGCTCCAGTGAACGATGGACCGCTGATCGTCCAGAGTGACAAAACCATCCTGCTTGAGGTTGACCATGAGCTGGCCACCGAAGCCCGCCACGCGATCGCGCCCTTCGCGGAACTGGAGCGCGCCCCCGAGCACATGCACAGCTACCGGCTCACCCCGCTGGGCCTCTGGAACGCCAGGGCGGCCGGGCTCGACGCCGAAAAGGTGCTGGACACGCTGCTCAAGTACTCCCGCTTCCCGGTGCCGCATTCCCTGCTGGTCGACGTCGAAGAGACCATGTCCCGGTACGGCCGGCTGCGGCTGGAGAAGGACCCGCAGCACGGACTCGTGATGCGCACCACCGACTATCCGGTGCTTGAGGAGGTCAGCCGCGCCAAGAAGATCGCTCCCCTGCTGGGCCCGCGGATCGACGGTGAGACCGTGGTGGTGCATTCCTCCCAGCGCGGGCAGCTCAAGCAGTTGCTGCTCAAGATCGGCTGGCCGGCGGAGGACCTGGCCGGCTACGTCGACGGCACGCCCCACCCGATCATGCTCAACGAAACCGGCTGGAAGCTCCGGCCATACCAGCGGCTGGCCATGGAGAACTTCTGGGCCGGCGGCAGCGGCGTCGTCGTGCTCCCCTGCGGAGCCGGCAAGACGCTGGTCGGTGCCGCCGCGATGGCCACGAGTTCCACGACGACGCTGATCCTGGTGACCAACACGGTGTCCGCCCGGCAGTGGAAGGACGAGCTGCTCAAGCGGACGTCGCTGACCGAGGAGGAGATCGGCGAATACTCCGGTTCCGTCAAGGAAGTCCGCCCTGTCACGATCGCCACCTATCAGGTCCTGACCACGAAGCGCGGCGGGCTGTACCCCCATCTGGAGCTCGTGGACGGCAATGACTGGGGGCTCATCATCTATGACGAGGTCCATCTGCTGCCCGCCCCGATCTTCCGGATGACGGCGGATCTGCAGGCGCGGCGCCGGCTCGGCCTCACCGCCACGCTCGTCCGGGAGGACGGCCGCGAGGGCGAGGTATTCAGCCTGATCGGCCCGAAACGCTACGACGCCCCGTGGAAGGACATCGAGGCGCAGGGCTATATCGCGCCGGCGGATTGCGTCGAGGTCCGGATCGACCTGCCCCGCGACGAACGCGTGGCCTATGCCATGGCCGAGGACGCGGACAAGTACCGGCTCTGCGCCACCTCCGAGTCCAAGACCCTCGTGGTGGAGCGGCTCGTGGCCGAACACGCCGGCGAGCAGCTGCTCGTGATCGGGCAGTACATCGACCAGCTGGACGAGATCGGCGAGCGCCTGAACGCTCCGGTGATCAAGGGCGACACCCCGGTCAAGGAACGCCAGAAACTCTTTGACGCCTTCCGCGCCGGCGAAGTGCAGACGCTGGTGGTCTCCAAAGTCGCCAACTTCTCCATCGACCTGCCCGAGGCCTCGGTCGCGATCCAGGTGTCCGGTTCCTTCGGGTCCCGGCAGGAGGAGGCCCAGCGCCTGGGCCGGCTGCTGCGGCCCAAGAGGGACGGCCGTGCCGCCCGCTTCTACTCGCTCGTGGCCAGGGACACCCTGGACCAGGACTTCGCCGCCAAGCGCCAGCGTTTCCTCGCCGAGCAGGGCTACGCCTACCGGATCATGGACGCGAACGACGTCGGAACCAGCTCGCCCACCGAATGATCCGGCGCTCCACCGCGTTTCGGGCCAGCGGAGTCCGGGACTAGCGGATGTACGTCGACCCGTCCTTTTCCATGGCACCGGTCCGGGGGTCCCGCTGTGGGCGTTGAAAAGCGAATTCGCCGCCGCTGCGGCCGCCGAACGGGCGTCCGTGGTCAGCAAATTCCTCACGGAAGAAGGCCAGGCACCACTTACCCATTTGGATCCGGGCGCCAGTGCGCAAAACCGATGTCGATGCCGGACCGAAGCTGCCGCTGACTTTGCCGTGCCGGACCAGCACGTATTCGTCCTGGTCGTTGTGGACTATTTCCGCATGCACGCCGTCGAGTCCGGGAAGCTGCAGATCGGCGGATTCATCGCTTCCGATGCGCACCCGCTCCGCACTTAGGCTGAACTCACGCGGGACTTGTCCGTCCCAGGACTCCGAGTCCTGAACAAAAATCAGTCGTGGCCGTCCGCCGCCCCGGGTGTAGTGGGTAGTTGTGATCCGCCGGGGAATCCTGCGCTTTACTGTCGGTAGCAACGGCAACAAGGTCCCGGGCGGCAACAGGGAAAACGCGCGGACAGGAGAACGCCGGCCCCGTTTCAGCAAGGGCGCGAGGGCCCCCAGCTTTCCCAGCCTGATGTGGGGTGACCTGGTAATCACGCGCTGCGCGGCCGGCACCTCAACGGCCCCGAGACTGATGATCCTGCCTTCCGGTCCATCCACGACAACCGTCAGCCCCTGGTCTGACAGTGTCTTGGCCAGCGGCCTGACGTCGCGAATGGACGGCATCCGCTGGCCAAGCAGTGCGTCAATGCGGTCCAGGGAGACCACGACTTCACTTCCGGAGGCCCTCACCGATCCGCGTGCCTCCACGCCGGATTCCTCCTGGAGGGAAAAGTCCAGGCTGATGTCGACCCTGAACCGCGCGGCCACGGTCAGCCTCTGTTCTCGTCGGAACCCGCCGCGTCTTTGTCGCTGGTGGTCACGCGAAGGCTTCCGTTTAGTTTCCAGGTGGCCCGCGGCGCGTCCGGACCGATGTCGCGGGGAACCTCGATGGTCATATCGATGAAGTTGTAGTTGATAGCCGCGCCCTTGCCCGTCAGGTAGGACCACATCTCTTCGGCGAGATCTGCCCAGTCCCGGATGCTCCGGTCAGCGGTGCCTGGACCGTCCGCTGCGTTGCCCTCAGTCGTCACTTTGTGTCCTTTTCATTGGGTGCCGGCGATCAGTCCGCAACGGCCGGGTGAGTTCGATACGGCCACTCTAATATCGGCGAAGGCGGAGGGGAATGCCTTTCCGGTGTCCATATGAACGAACTGCGGAGGCCCGGACGCCCGTGCTGTCCGGGCAGCTGGCCTCCGGCCATGCAACACACATCTGCCACTCAGAGAACTCACAGAGTCTGGGAGGATCATGGGAACCATGAAAAAGAACGGTCCAGAAGCCAAGCTGCTCGTCGTCGATGATGAACCGAACATCCGGGAGCTGCTGTCCACCTCGCTGCGCTTCGCCGGCTTCGAAGTAGTCTCGGCGTCCAACGGGCGCGAAGCCCTCGCCGCGGCGGAGCTCCATGCCCCGGACCTCGCGGTGCTGGATGTCATGCTGCCGGACATGGACGGATTCACCGTCACCCGCCGCCTGCGCGCCTCGGGCAAGCACTTCCCGGTCCTTTTCCTGACTGCCAAGGACGATACCGAGGACAAGGTCATGGGCCTGACCGTGGGCGGCGACGACTACGTCACCAAGCCCTTCAGCCTCGACGAGGTGGTGGCGCGCATCCGCGCCGTGCTGCGCCGTACCCAGCCTTTGCAGGACGACGACGCCGTCATCCGGGTCGATGATCTGGAGCTCGACGATGATGCCCACGAGGTGCGCCGCGGCGGCACCGTGATTGAGCTGTCCCCCACCGAATTCAAGCTCCTGCGCTACCTTATGCTCAACCCGAACCGGGTCCTGTCGAAGGCCCAGATCCTCGACCACGTCTGGGAATACGACTTCAACGGTGACGCCTCGATCGTGGAATCCTACATCTCGTACCTGCGCCGCAAGGTGGATATTGATCCCGATGCACCGGCGCTGATCCAGACCAAACGCGGTGTCGGCTACGTGCTGCGGACGGCCGAGAAGCGCTGACCTTGTTGCTGCAGCGTTGGAAGTCGGCCTCGCTCAGGTCGCAGCTCGTCGCCATCATGACAGCGTTGATGCTGGTCGCGCTCACCGCCACCGGCGCCGGAACGCTGACCCTGCTGCACAGCTATCTGCAGGGCCAGGTGGACGACAAGCTCAAAGCCGCCGTCGATTCGGTGCGCCAGCAGCAGTCCTTCAGCCAGCTGCAGGACCAGAACCAGAGCATTCCGACCGACTATTCGCTGATGCTGCTGACGCCGGGGCTGCCCGCTATTCCCTTCGGCGGCGACAAGGAACTACACCCGGCCATCAGCAGCATGACCGCCGCGGATGCCAAGGACAGGGCGCAGGTCCCGTTCCAGGTCCGCGGCACGGACGGGCGCAACTGGCGGGTGGTTGCCCTCAACGTCGTCGACACCAACCAGCGCAACTCCGTCGTGGTCATCGGGCTCCCGCTCTGGCCGGTCGACTCCGTCATGGAACACGCCGTCCTGGTGGTGGTCGGCGTGGGCCTGCTGACCCTCGTGTTGGCCTTCTTCATCGCCACCTGGAGCATTGCCCGGTCCTTCCGGCCGCTGGCCCGGGTGGAGAAGACCGCCGCGGCGATCGCTGCCGGCGACCTCTCGCGGCGGGTGGAAATCGAAAATCCCGGCACCGAGGTGGGCCGGCTCGGCAGCTCGCTCAATGCCATGCTGGCGCACATCGAAACCGCCTTTGCCGCCCGGATGGCGTCAGAGGCGCGGATGCGCCGTTTCGCCGCCGACGCCTCGCACGAGCTGCGCACCCCGCTGGTGACCATCCGCGGCTTCTCGGAGCTGTACCGGCACGGCGCGCTGTCCTCCCCGGAGGACATCGCCACCGCCATGGGACGGATCGAAAGCGAAGCCAAACGGATGGGGTCCATGGTGGAGGACCTGCTCCTGCTGGCCCGGATCGACGAGCAGCGTCCGCTGCAGCAGAAGCCGGCCGATCTGCTGCTGATTGCCAACGACGCGGTTGTGGACACCCACGCAAGCGACCGCGGCCGGGCCGTATCCCTCACGGGACTCGACGGCGGTCCCGCCGCACCGGCGCCCGTGCTGGGCGACGAGGCGAAGCTCCGGCAGGTCGTGAGCAACCTGGTGGGAAATGCGCTGCGCTACACCCCCGAGGGCACACCCATTGAACTGGCAGTCGGCGTCCGGACCGGCGGGGACGGTACCCGGCTGTCCGTCATCGAGGTCTGCGACCACGGACCCGGCGTCCCCGACGAGGAAGCTGCCCGGATTTTCGAGCGTTTCTACCGCGCGGACACCTCGCGGACCCGGGAAACCGGGGGCAGCGGGCTCGGGCTGGCGATCGTGGCGGCCATTGTCGGCTCGCACTCCGGCACTGTCCGGGTCGAGAAGACCGACGGCGGCGGAGCCACCCTGGCGGTCAGCCTTCCGTACCTGGACGATAGTCCGGAACGCGACGGCACCGGGGGCTCCATGACCGACGCGGGCGGTGTCGCCCAGGCGTAGCCGTCCCGGCCCGGGTTTTCCACATACGCTGAACCGGGCATGGCCTAAGATCTTGGCGCGCGCCTAGGCTCGAGGTGCCCGGAAGACCCGGGTGAGTCACTGTCGAGAGGTCATCCCATGAGCATTATCTCCGTCGATACGGAACTCCTCCAGCTCAAGTCCGCCAACGTCAAGGCCACTGTCGACCGGATCAGCGCTGACGTCCAGGCAATGAAACGCGGACTCGACGAACTGCAGGCCAGCTGGCGCGGCTCTGCCGCCACCAACTTTCAGGCCCTGGTCGCCGAGTGGACGCTGACGCAGGGAAAAGTCGAGGCATCCCTGGCCTCCATCAACCTGGCGCTCAACTCGGCGGCCGCGAGCTACGCCCAGGCCGAACTGAACAACGCCCAGCGTTTCAGCTGAGCGGCCCGGGCCGGCCCGGTGCCGTCCTTACGCCTCGGGAGTGCCCTGGTGGAAGCGACGCCGCCATTGCGCGCCATCGTGGACCCACAGGGAGCTCCGCAGAGCCGTTCCCGAACGGGCGTAGCTGCGGTAGGTCAGCAGGACAGTGCCCTCGCCCAGCCGGTCGGCGCCGAGCATCTCCAGTTCGATGGGGCCGTCCGGGTTCTCCTCCAGCACCATCATCATGGCGTCGCGCGTCCAGATCCTGCCGGAGCTGCCAATTTCGGTGAAGTCCGGGTGCAGCAGCACCCCGGTGCGTCCCATATCGGCGCGGGTCTCCGGAAGGAGGAGTTCGCGCTCGAGTGCTTCGACGATGGCTTCCGGGCTGGAGTCCGTGCCGGGGGCCGGCGTGGTGTCCTCTGCCAGCTCGCTGAATAGATCGGGTTCATTGAACATTCCGGGTTCGCCGAACAGCTCGTTCGGACCCGCTGGCACGGCCTGCCCTGCCGGGGGCGCCGCCTGTCCAGCGGGGGCGGAGCCTTCCGCTGCCGCACCGAAACCGGGGCCCTGGCGCAACGCGAGGCCTTGCTGGTACGCCGTGGCTGCGGCCCGGGCGCGGTCGTCGGCCGCCTCGTTGAGGTCATGCCCGGCGTGGCCGCGCACCCATTCGAAGGTGTACTTTCGCCCGGCCAGTTCCCGGTCGATCTCCTTGAGCAGCTCGACGTTCAGCACGGGCTTTCCGTCGGACTTGCGCCATCCCTTGCGTTTCCAGCCCGGCATCCATTTGGTCACCGAGTTGATGACGTACTGACTGTCGCAAAGGATGTGCAGATCCTCGCTCGCGAGGTGCTTGGAGGACCTGAAGAGGTCCAGGACGGCCATGAGCTCACCCTGGTTGTTGGTCCCATGCGGCCACCCGCCGGCCCGCCAGCAGTCGTCGTTCACGTACCAGGCCCACCCGGCCGGACCTGGATTTCCTAAAGCCGAGCCGTCGGCCGCTGCTGTAATCGTCACTGCACTATCCTGCCAGACCGCGAACCCCCAATGATGCTCCCTCACATCCTGCAGGCTTCTTTCCTACGGGGAGGCATCGGGCGATCGGGCGAAACGTGCGGGACCGTCCGGGGTGCGGGCGGGTTAACGCCGACGGCGGCCCCACCCGAAGGTGGGACCGCCGTCGTTGTACTAGGTTGTCAGCACTGAGGTGTTCAGCGCCGGCAGCCGGGTGGTTAGAAACCGCCCATGCCACCCATGCCGCCCATGTCGTCGCCGCCGCCCATGGCCGGGGAGTTCTTCTCCGGCTTGTCGGCCACAACGGCCTCGGTGGTGAGGAACAGGCCGGCAATGGAAGCCGCGTTCTGCAGGGCAGAGCGGGTGACCTTGACCGGGTCGTTGATGCCGGCAGCCAGAAGGTCGACGTACTCGCCGGTGGCAGCGTTCAGGCCGTGGCCTGCCGGCAGTCCGCGGACCTTGTCGACGACAACGCCCGGCTCGAGGCCGGCGTTGAAGGCGATCTGCTTCAGGGGTGCGTCGATGGCAACGCGGACGATGTTCGCACCGGTTGCTTCGTCACCCGTGAGGTTCAGGTTGGCGAATGCCTTGAGGCCGGCCTGGATCAGGGCCACGCCTCCGCCGGCGACGATGCCCTCTTCAACAGCAGCCTTTGCGTTGCGGACAGCGTCCTCAATGCGGTGCTTGCGTTCCTTGAGCTCAACCTCGGTTGCGGCACCGGCCTTGATGACTGCAACGCCGCCGGCCAGCTTGGCCAGGCGTTCCTGCAGCTTCTCGCGGTCGTAATCCGAATCGGAGTTCTCGATCTCGGCGCGGATCTGGGAAACGCGTCCGGCGATCTGGTCAGCGTCACCCGCACCCTCGACGATGGTGGTCTCGTCCTTGGTGACAACGACCTTGCGGGCGCGTCCCAGGAGTTCGAGGCCGGCGGTCTCAAGCTTGAGGCCGACTTCCTCGGAGATGACCTGGCCACCGGTGAGGATGGCGATGTCGGCGAGCTGCGCCTTGCGGCGGTCGCCGAAGCCCGGAGCCTTGACGGCGACGGACTTGAAGGTGCCACGGATCTTGTTGACGATCAGGGTGGCCAGGGCCTCGCCCTCGATGTCTTCGGCGATGATCAGCAGCGGCTTGGAAGACTGCATGACCTTTTCGAGGACAGCAACCAGTTCCTTGACGTTGGAGATCTTCGAGTTGACGATCAGGATGTACGGATCCTCGAGGACCGTTTCCTGACGCTCTGCGTCCGTGACGAAGTACGCGGAGATGTAGCCCTTGTCGAAGCGCATGCCTTCGGTGAGCTCCAGCTCGAGGCCGAAGGTGTTCGACTCCTCGACGGTGATGACGCCTTCCTTGCCGACCTTATCCAGGGCTTCGGCAATCAGGGCGCCAATTTCGTTGTCACCGGCAGAGATGGAAGCCGTAGCGGCGATCTCTTCCTTGGTTTCGATTTCCTTGGCGGATGCCAGGAGTTCGCGGGTGACGGCTTCAACAGCCTTTTCGATGCCGCGCTTGAGGGACAGGGGATCAGCGCCGGCCGCGACGTTGCGCAGGCCTTCCTTGACCAGGGCCTGTGCCAGCACGGTAGCGGTGGTGGTTCCGTCGCCGGCGACGTCGTCCGTCTTCTTGGCAACTTCCTTGACCAGCTCGGCGCCGATCTTCTCGTAAGGATCGTCCAGCTCGATCTCCTTGGCGATGGAAACACCATCGTTGGTGATCGTAGGGGCGCCCCACTTCTTTTCGAGGACGACGTTGCGTCCACGCGGGCCGAGGGTGACCTTGACGGCGTCGGCGAGGATGTTCAGGCCCCGCTCGAGGCCGCGGCGTGCCTCTTCATCAAATGCAATGATCTTGGCCATAACGGCAGTAGTCCTTTCGGGACAGTCGTTAAGAATGGACCTTTGCTGCGGTGCCCGCGACGGACGATCCTTCCCCGGCAGCCTCTGTACGCCACCGGGTCGGGGATCTCACCACAACCAGGTATTTCTCTCGCCCCCGGACCGGCTGCTTCACTTCGCGGCCGGTTAAACCGGGCGTCGTTTTAGCAGTCAATACGCGGGAGTGCTAATTCAATAATTAGCACTCCCCCGGGGAGAGTGCAAGCAGTGGGCGTGCCGGGCGGCCCGGTATCGGCGCCGTACCGGCGCTCCGCCGGGACGCAATTCGCTACGGGCGATTAACTCCCGCCGCTGCTCGCCGTTTCGCTCCCGCTCATAGTGGCCTTGTTGTCCGCGCCGAAACTGTAGACAACATACTGGGCGGAGGTGACGTCGCCGTTGGAATCGAAGTTGATCCGTCCGGATTCGCCGTCGTAGTCCGGGCGTTTGCCCGCGCGGAGCGCATCCAGGCATTCCTTGTAGCTCCTGCACACCGCGGCCTCTCCGGAGGCCTCGGCTCCGCCGGCCGGCTGTGCCTTGCCGCCGGAGACGGCGATCAGCCTGGCTGCGATGGACGTGCCGGCGTCGTCCTCGGCCGCGGCGGCCGCGATCACGGCCAGGTTCACGGCGTCGTACGTTTCTGCGGCGAAGGTCATGTCCCTCAGGCCGGGGTCAACGGACACCAGCTCGGCCTGGAAGTGCGCGGACGCAAAGATCCCCGGAAGGACACCCCGCGCGCCGTCGAGCGCCCGGGAGCCGAGGCCGGAGCCGTACTGGTTGACGGCACCGTCGCTGAGGATGAGTTTCCTGCCGGCCAGGCCGACGTTGTTCAGCTCGGCGATGGCGCCCTGCGCACCGTCGCGGGAGACCAGGACGACGGCGTCTGGTCCCGCCGCTTTCGCTGCGGCAGCCGCCTGCTGGGCCTGGCCCGGCGCGAATGCAGCGACCGTCAGGGGACCGAGTCCGGCCGCCTTGGCTGCTGCTGCGACGGCGTTGGATACGTCCTTGCCGTAACTGCCTTCCTCATACACGACGGCGACTGTTGCCGCGCCGCCGTCCTTGGCGAGCTTGACGAGTACGGAACCCTGCGCGATGTCGGCGGCCGAGGTGCGGAAGTAGTAGCCGTTGCTCTTGTAGCTGCTGAGTCCGCTGGCCGTGTTGGCAGGGGAAATCATGGCGATCCTGGCGTTGGAGAGCACATCGATGGCGCCGGGCGCGCGGCTGGAGTCTGTCGGGCCGATCACGGCGTCCGCTTTGGCCGCGACGAGCGCCTTGGCCTGGGCCGCGGTGTCCTCGCTGATCGTCTCGGGGAGCAGCTCCACCGGCTTGCCCTTGTGGCCGCCTGCCGCGTTGATCTCCTTAATGGCGAGTTTCGCGGCGGCCACCTGGGGTGCGTTGAGGAAGCCCTGTTTGCCGGTGTTGTCCAGGATGAGGCCGATCCTTAGGGTGCCGTCCCCGCTGGCGTCGGCCTTCTCCACCCGGGCACCGCCGGTCGGCCCGCACGCGGTCAATGCCAGGGCTGCAACCGCCGCCGCCACGGCCCGGCCCGGCCGGAGTGCACCCGCCCGGCGCCGGGGGGACACCGGCGGACCGGATTCCAGTCCGTCAGTGTCCGCTGAGCCGTGCGGGCCGTGCGTTGCGGCGGGGAGTGTCACGGGGCGGGCCGGACGCTTTCGGCCTGCGGGCCCTTCTCGCCCTCGCCGACTTCAAGCTCGACGCGCTGGCCCTCGTCCAGGGCACGGAAGCCCTCCCCGGCAATGGCCGACCAGTGCACGAAGACGTCTGCCCCGGAACTGTCCACGGTGATGAAGCCGTAGCCCTTTTCGGCGTTGAACCATTTGACGGTTCCCAATGCCATGGTGTCCACACTTTCAGTTTGCTGGCGAACGGCCCACCACAATGTGCGCCGCAGAATGCGATACGAAGTCCGCAAATACTGTACCCACACCAGCCTCCCGGACTGCAGGCCCGGGACCGGGTCGGCTCCCAATAGTTATTCGGGCGTAACCGGAACGGGCTATTGGAAGCCGGGCCCCAGCACGACGACGAGCGGCATCTTGAACTCGGCCGACTCCATCATGGTCTGGATGCCGAGCAGTGAGCCCAGCGCCTCGGCGTTGCCCTTCTGGGCGGCGCCGCTGTAGAAGATCACGGACGTCTGCTGGCGGACCCCGGCCCAGTTGCCCGTTGGGCCAACCACCCAGCCTGCGGTGGTGACTGTTCCGCCCACTCGGCCGGCGAGCCCGGCGGTGGCGGTGCCGTTGTAGATCGCGACCGGCTGGGTCTTGTCGACGGCGGCGGTCGCCTTGGGCGTAGCCGACGGCGACGCGGACGGGGCCTCGCTCGGCGCGGCACTGGAGGGGGCGGCGCTGGGAGCTGCGGAGGCGGGCGCTGCAACTGCGCTGCTGCCGCCCTGTTCGTCCGAGACGGCCGAGGTGTTTCCGGCGGAGGTGAATCCGAGCTTCGGCAGGATCAGGAAGGCGACGAGGCCAATGGCCAAGGCTGCGGCGCCGACGGCCAGGATGGGTCCGAGGCTGCGGCGGCGGGATTCGGCCACGGTCCGGTGGACACCCTGGCGTGCGGAGGTCTCCGGGACCCGATCAAATTCATCCCGAGCATATTTGGTCATAGTGAAAACGACGTCCTTGCTGATTTCTTACGAAGTTGCCAGAACGGGTGTACAGCGCAGGAATCTGCGCATCCGTCCGTGGTTTTACGCGTCTGCACCCAAGCGTCGGGCAGTGCGCGCGCGCTGGCGTGACGTACGTAGTCTACGCAGTCTCTTGACCAGCATGGGATCGTGCGCCAGCGCATCCTCGCTATCGATCAGCGCGTTGAGGAATTGGTAGTAGTGCGTGGCGGACAGGTCAAAGAGCTCCCGGATGGCCTGTTCCTTGGCCCCGGCGTACTTCCACCACTGCCGCTCCAAAGCCAGCATTTGCTGGTCCCGGATGCTCAGCGGCGACTCATTGCCGGTCCCGGCGGCAGCTGACTCCGCCGCGGAAAGGTGCTCTTGCGCTTGTTCGGCCACGACACACTCCCTGGCTGGATCCGAAAAAAGGTCTTCCCCCATGCTACGGGCGAATAACAGCCTTGTCATTTGGGGCCCTGCGAGAATAGATCCGTGTTTGATTCCGAGGCCCAAGACCCCGATGCGCTGTTCGAGCTGGAGCCGCCAGCGGCCGAGGCCGTGGGCTTCGCCGAGCTCGCTCGGCTGCCCCTCGCTGAGCTGATGTCCCCCGATTGGGCGCACGCGCTGGCTCCGGTCGAGGGCCGGCTGCGCGACGTTCTGACCTTCCTCGCCGCTGAAGTCGACGAGGGGCACACGGTGTTGCCTTCGCCGTCGAACGTGCTGCGCGCGTTCCGGCAGCCGCTGGCGGGCGTCCGGGTCCTGATCGTAGGTCAGGACCCCTACCCGACGCCGGGCCACGCCGTCGGGCTGTCCTTCGCGGTGGACGGCGCAACCCGCCCCATCCCGCGCAGCCTCGCCAATATCTACAAGGAGCTCGACGCCGACCTCGGCCTGCCGCCGCGGGTGCACGGAGACCTTGGCAGCTGGGCGGCGCAGGGCGTCCTGCTCCTGAACAGGGTCCTCAGCGTCCGCGCCGGGACGGCAGGCTCGCACCGGAACCGGGGCTGGGAGGCCATCACGACGACGGCGATTACCGCCGTCGTGAACCGCCGCACCGCCGAGGGCGCACCGGCTCCCCTCGTTGTGATCCTCTGGGGTAAGGATGCGGAATCCGTCACACCGTTGCTGGGGTCTGCCCCGGTGATCGCCAGCGCCCACCCCAGCCCGCTGTCGGCCTCGCGCGGATTCTTCGGCTCCCGGCCCTTCAGCCGCGCCAATGCCCTGCTCCAGGCGCGGGGCGGCGGCACGGTGGACTGGACGCTGCCGCCGCGTCCGTAAAGGGGCTTCACGGTCCGGCCTCCCTCAGGCGTCTTGGCTAGGCTTAGCCCCATGACCTCAGTCCCCGCCGCCACCTCGTCCACCCGGAAATCGCGACCGCAAACTAACCTCACGGTCCTGCGCCGCGAACAGCTCTCACCGCACATGGTGCGGATCGTGGCGGGCGGCCCGGGCTTTGCCGGCTACGTCAACAACGACTTCGTGGACCGGTACGTCAAAATTGTGTTCCCGCAGGCCGGGATCGACTACCCGGACCCCCTGGACCTCTGGGAAGTCCGGGAATCGATGCCGCGCGATCAGTGGCCGCACACCCGGACCTACACCGTCCGCTGGGTTGACCCGGCCGCCGGAGAGCTCGCCATCGACTTCGTGATCCACGGCGACGAAGGCCTCGCAGGGCCCTGGGCGGCCTCGGCGCAGCCCGGCGACGCCCTGATTTTCACCGGGCCGGGCGGCGGCTACAACCCGGACCCGGCGGCGGACTGGCACCTGTTCGCGGGCGACGAGTCCGCGCTGCCGGCCATCGGCGCCGCGATCGAATCCCTGCCTGCGGATGCCCGCGGCCTGGCCTTCCTGGAGGTGGACGGCGACGCCGACCTCCAGCCGATCGCGGCCCCCGCCGGCGTCAAGCTGCACTGGCTGAAGCGTGCCGGTGTTCCCGCCGGCGCCGGCGAACTGCTCATCAATGCCGTGCGGGACGCGGACTGGCCCCAGGGCCGGGTCCAGGTCTTCGCCCACGGCGAACGCGGCTATATGAAGAGCCTCCGGGACGTCTTCTATAGGCAGCGGGGACTCGACCGCGGGCAGGTCTCGCTGTCCGGCTACTGGGCGACCGGACGGGTCGAGGACGATTTCCAGGCCGAGAAGCAACTCCCGATCGGCAAGATCTAACAGCAGGACCTGGCCCATCCGGCGGGGCCTCCCGGCAGCCTCGCCGCCGCGGCAGACCGGCGCTAGCGGTCATTTTCGCCAATTCGTCGGGGGGTTAGACGGGCCAAGACCTATTTGTGCCGGGAGGACATGTCCATTCCTCGCACCCGGGCTAGGGCATAACCGGAATATGTCCCCGCGCCGGCCGCAGCGCGGGGCATGTCCGGTCCGGTCCGGTGGAGATTTTCGTGTACGTGGTCGGGCGCAGGCAGCCAGCGGACGCTCCTTCCCGGTTGCCCGCCGCCCGGCCGCCTGCCGGCCCGGGCAAAGCCCGGATTCCCGGGCATGTTTGGCCCCGGGTGCCGAAGCAACCGGGAAGGACCGTCACGGCATGGGCGCGTGGGGCCGGTCCGGTGGGCATTGGGTGGGTCCGGCGGCGTGGAGCCGGGCTGCGCGGGGACATGCTCATTCTTCGCAGCCGGGACCGGGCACAACCGGACTATGTCCACCCGCCGGCCCCGGCGCGGGGCATGTCCCTGAGCCCGGCCATCCCACCCCTTGGAACTGGACCCCCGGAGAACTAACGAAAATGCCCTTTAACGGCGCCGCGCCCGGCGTCGTTCATTGCTGGCCAGGCTCCGGGTGAGTGGCCGCGCGAGGGTGTCGCCGAGCACGATGCCGGCCGCGACGCCCAGCACGATCGCCCCGGCGTTGAGCATCCCGCCGGCGCCCATCAGGATTTCGGATTCCTCGATCGTCAATACATACATGGACCGGAATATAGTGAGGCCAGGCAGCAGGATCAGCGCCGCGGGGACCGCCACGACCAGCTGCGGGGCGCCCATCCGGAGCGCCACCACACGGGCCAGCAGGCCGATGACGACGGCGGCGAGGGCGGGCGAAAAGCGCGCCCCGATGCCGAGGGCGTCTCCGCCGATCAGCACCAGATAGCCCACCACGCCCACGGCCGCGGTCGGCAGCAGCAGCGTCCAGCTGGTCTGTTCCGTGATGCCGATCATCAGCACGGCGATGGCGATCATGATGATCACCGCCCATAACGGATACGCCGGCGGGAATGTTTCCGTGACATCGATGGGCTCCATGCCGGTCATGTCCCCTACGACAAATCCGATGGCGATGCCCGCGACCAGCGCACCGAACGTCAGCATCGTGGACAGGAACCGGCCTGCCGCTGTGACGGGGAAGCCGTTGATTGCATCCTGCACCGAGGACACGAGCCTGCCGGTCGGGAGCAGCAGCAGGATCCCGCCGACCACCACGATGGCGGGAGGTATCTGGATCCCTACCAGGCCGCCGAAACGCCATAGGAGCAGGGCGATGAAGGTGACCAGGAACGAACACGAGGCGGTGACGAAGAAGTCCGGTGTGCGCCAGCGCGCCAGCTTTCGGGCCAGCAGGCTGACCAGCAGGTTGGAGAGGAATGCGACGGCTGACGCGCCCGGGCCGCCGCCCAGGACCCCGACGAAGACGGCCGAGAACACCCCGAACGCCACCGTGACCATCCAGCGCGGGAACGGCTTGGCACTGTGGGTGATTTCTTCGAGCCGGCGCACCGCCTCCTCGCGTCCCACCCCGCCGGCGACGATGTCCGTGACCAGCTGGTGCACCTTGGCCAGGCCCGCGTAGTTGTTGGTCCAGGACCGCACGACACGCAGCAGCGTGATGGGCGTCTGGTCCCTCGGCGCAAAGTTGATGGCCACCGACTGGTTGGTGATGTCCACTTCGATGTTCTTGAGTCCCAGGGCCGCCGTGATGGCGATGATGCTGGTCTCTACTTCGAGGGCTCCGGCGCCGTACCGGAACATCGACTCGGCCAGGTGCAGCGCAAAGTCGATCGTCTTGCGGGCCGAAGTGTCTACGCCGCCCACCTGGATCATCGGGTTCGCATAGGGGCTGCCGGCGAGCCGGTCCACGATGCTCATGGGGGCCGTCGGCGGGTTCTCGCCCTGGACCAACCGGCGCAGCATCCGCTTGGCGGCGGCGTTCTGGCGCACCTCCATGGGCGACATCGGTTCGGTCTTGGGCAGTCCGTCCGTGGGCGGCCTGCGCCGTCCGTCGGGTTCTTTGGTCATTCCGGCCTCTTCAATATCCGTTGCAGCCGGTTTAGTAGAACTGTTGGCCCGTGCGGCGGGTGTACAGCTGGCGCGCGATGCGCTCCCCCGCAGCCATCCAGGCCTTGTACTTCAGCGGGCTCAGCACCTGGTCGTAGCAGCCGACGAAGTCCGTGACGGTCTTGCTGAAACTGGTCTTGAACAGGCCCAACCCGTGGAACGGGTTGGACGTGTCCTTGAGCTGGCCGCTCGGGGGCGTGCCGCAGAAATCGTATTCGTTGCAGCCCAGCTCCTTGAGCTGGTTGATGGCCGTCCACTGCACGAGGTGGGAATCGCCATACTGGCTGCGCCTCTGCAGGGAGCCGCCGTCCTTGTACGTGCCCTTGCTGCCGTAGTTGATGACGAAGGCGCCCACCGACGGCACACCGTCCTCGTAGACGAACAGCAGCCGGCCCTGGCCCCGGTTGATGAAGTTGGTCCAGAACTGGCGGTAGTACTCGTATTCGCGCACGCGGACCTGGGACTTGGCTTCCACCGTGGTGGTCATCAGCGCGTACATGGCGCGGAAGTTCTCCTCGGTAGGCTCCACATTGTGCACCTCCACCCCTTCGCGGATGGCCCGGCGGACGGCATTGCGGCCGCGGGAGTGCAGGTTGCGCAGCAGCTGGTTCTCTTCCGGGGAGATGTCCAGCAGCGCCGTCGAGTCGTTGGGCTGCAGGTTATGGGTCTTGACCAGACCTGCGCCTTCGATCACACGCCTGGCTTCCGCCGTCAGCACGATGTCCGGCTCGATCTTGATGGCGAACACGCCAAGACCAGCGCGCTTCACGAACTCGGCGTTGGCCGCGGCGATGCCCGGGATGTCCTCGACGGAGGCCACATCCGGGCCTTTGATCAGGTACCAGAGCTTGCCCAGGAGCGGGAAGGACTTCTCCAGTACCAGGTTGTAGCTCGTGTACTCGGCCGTCTCATACACGAGGTGAAGGGGCTTCCAGCCGAAGTGCCGTTTGACCTCGGCGAAGGCCTCGGATTGCAGGAGATTGCCGCCATTGGGGTTCGCGGTGACGTGGGCATCCCAGTTGGCGATCTCTTCGGCAGAGGCAAAGCGGGCAGTGAATTCACGCAAGGGTGCGGTATCCAATCATTGCGGTACGAGCGTCGGCGGCATGCGAACATGCAGGCTCAAGTCTATCCGCCACGCCCCATGCTCCGGCCCGGAACGGAGCCGCTACGCTGGAAGCATGCCCCCTGATCAGCAATCACTGGCCGCCCGATCCGGACGCCCGGGACACACGAACGGAAAGCGCGGAACCGGTTCCCAGCTGCTGGGGCTGCTGGTGTTCGTCGCGGCCTCAGCCGTCGTGGCCGGCCTGGGCGGACTTGCCACCGCCAACAACGTCAACGGCTGGTACGCCGCCGCGGACAAGGCGCCGTGGACGCCGCCGAACTGGGTTTTCGGACCGGTCTGGACGCTCCTCTACCTAGCAATGGCGGTGGCCGCCTGGCTGGTCTGGCGCCGCCGGACCGAAGCGTCGCGGGCGGCCCTCGCCGCCTATGCGGTGCAGCTGGTCCTGAACCTGCTGTGGACCCCGGCCTTCTTCGGGCTGTACCCGGTATTGGGTTCAGCGGCGCTGTGGCTGGGGCTCGTGATCATCCTCGCCCTGGCCGTCGCGGTGACCATCACTGTGCTGCACTTCGGGCCGGTCAGCCGGACGGCGGGGATGCTGATGCTGCCCTACCTGTCGTGGATCGTCTTCGCCGCCTCGCTGAACCTGTGGGCGGCGCTGAACAACTAGGGTCTCAGCACTCCACAACGTTCACGGCGAGGCCGCCCATGGCGGTTTCCTTGTACTTGGAGCTCATGTCCCGGCCGGTCTCGCGCATGGTCACGATGACCTCGTCGAGGGACACCCGGTGCGAGCCGTCGCCCCACAGCGCCATCTTGGCGGCGTTAATGGCTTTGGCGGCGGCAATCGCGTTGCGTTCGATGCAGGGGATCTGCACGAGTCCGCCGATCGGGTCGCAGGTCAGTCCGAGGTTGTGTTCCATGGCGATTTCCGCGGCGTTTTCCACCTGGGCGGGGGTGCCGCCCATGACTTCGGCGAGGGCGGCGGCGGCCATCGACGACGCCGAGCCCACCTCGCCCTGGCAGCCGACCTCCGCGCCGGAGATCGATGCCTGCTCCTTGTAGAGCACCCCGATGGCCGCGGCGGTCAGCAGGAACTTGACGATCGTCTCGTCGCGGTCGGCCTGGCTGGCCTTGTCCATCCCGGGGGCGAAGTGCAGGGCGTAGTAGAGCACGGCCGGGATGATGCCCGCGGCGCCGTTGGTCGGCGCGGTGACGACGCGGCCGCCGGAGGCGTTTTCCTCGTTCACGGCCAGGGCAATCAGGTTGACCCATTCCTGCCAGTACTTCGGGTCCCGGAAGTCGGGGTCCTGGCCGCGGGTTTCCTTCATGAGGCGCTCGTGCCAGTCGGGTGCACGACGGCGGACCTTCAGCCCGCCGGGCAGCAGGCCCTCGCGCTTGAGGCTGACCTGGACGCAGCTTTCCATCACGGAGTAGATGTGCAGGAGGCCCTCGCGGATCTCCACCTCGGTGCGGGAGGCACGCTCGTTGACGAACATGATCTCGCCGATCGAGAGGCCCTTGGACTGGCAGCGGCCCAGTAGTTCCGCGGCGGTGCGGAACGGCAGGGGCAGCTCCTTCTTGGACTCGTTGAGCTCCTTGAGGGCGGCGTCCTCCTCGCCGTCGCGGACGATGAAGCCGCCGCCGACGGAGAAGAAGGTGGCGCTGTGCAGGACGTCGCCGTCGGCGGCGGAGACGGTGAACGTCATGCCGTTGGTGTGCCGCGGCAGGATGGTCAGGGGGCGCAGGACCATGTCCTGGACTCCGTAGGACAAGGGAACACCGCCGGCTCCGGCCAGCTGCAGGGTCCCGGTTTCGGCGATGGTGGCGAGCCGCTCCTCCACTTCCTCGGGGAGGATCAGCTCGGGGTGGAAGCCTTCCAGGCCGAGCAGGATGGCGGTCATGGTGCCGTGGCCGTGGCCGGTGGCGGCGAGGGAGCCGTAGAGGTCCACTCGCAGCGCGGCCACCCGGTCCAGGACCCCGGAGGCCTTGAGTTCTTCGGCAAACACCGCTGCTGCCCGCATGGGGCCCACGGTGTGTGAACTGGATGGTCCTATTCCTATGGAAAAGAGGTCAAAGACTCCAACAGCCATTGTCGGTTCCTAACTAGGTCTAACTGTGGCCCGGCAGATGGTCCTGCCGGAAGGCCGCACGCCACCGGCTGGCGGCAGCGCTGGCGGATGCACGACGCCGGGCGGCAGCTTGTGGCGGCGGCCCGGCGTCGTGATCTGTACTGGTACTTCTGCACTGCGGGTGTTGCTGCTAGTTCATTGCTGCTGCTACTTCAGTCATACGGGCACTAAGCGAGGTTCGCAACCGAGGGGTACAGCGGGTGGGCGGCCGCGAGGGCCTCCACCCGGGTGCGCAGGCCGCTGAGGTCAGCGCCGGCGTCGGCGATCAGTGCTTCAGCGATAATATCCGCAACTTCGGCAAACGCCGCTTCGCCAAAACCGCGTGTGGCCAGCGCCGGGGTGCCGATGCGGAGCCCCGAGGTGACCATAGGCGGGCGCGGGTCAAACGGCACGGCATTGCGGTTGACGGTGATGTCGATTTCCGCGAGCCGGTCCTCGGCCTGCTGGCCGTTGAGCTCGCAGTTGCGCAGGTCAACAAGGACCAGGTGCACGTCCGTTCCGCCGGAAATCACGGAGATCCCCTTGGCGGTGACGTCGTCCTGGACCAGGCGCTCGGCGAGGATCCGGGCGCCGGCGAGGACCCGCATCTGGCGTTCCTTGAACTCGGGGGACGCGGCAATCTTGAACGCCACGGCCTTGCCGGCGATCACATGCTCCAGCGGGCCGCCCTGCTGCCCGGGGAACACCGCCGAGTTGATCTTCTTGGCGATGGCGGCGTCGTTGGAGAGGATGATGCCGCCGCGCGGACCGGCAAGGGTCTTGTGCGTGGTGGAGGTGGTGACGTGCGCGTGCGGCACCGGTGACGGGTGCAGCCCGGCGGCGACGAGGCCGGCGAAGTGTGCCATGTCCACCATCAGGTACGCGCCCACGGAGTCGGCGATCCGGCGGAACTCGGCGAAGTCCAGCTGCCGGGCGTACGCGGACCAGCCGGCAACGATGAGCTGCGGCTTGTGCTCCTGGGCCAGGCGCTCCACCTCGGCCATGTCGATCCGGTGGTCCTCTTCGCGGACCTGGTACGGGATCACGTTGTAGAGGCGGCCGGAGAAGTTGATCTTCATGCCGTGCGTGAGGTGCCCGCCGTGCGCCAGGTTCAGGCCCATGATGGTGTCGCCCGGACGGATGAGGGCGTGCATCACGGAGGCGTTGGCCTGCGCGCCCGAGTGCGGCTGGACGTTGGCGTATTCGGCGCCGAAGAGGGCCTTGACCCGGTCGATCGCGAGCTGTTCGACGACGTCCACGTGCTCGCAGCCGCCGTAGTAGCGCTTGCCCGGGTAGCCCTCGGCGTACTTGTTGGTCAGCACGGAGCCCTGCGCCTGCATAACGGCCTTGGCGGTGTGGTTCTCCGAGGCGATCATTTCCAGTCCGTCGCGCTGGCGGGTCAGCTCGGCGTCGATCTGAACGGCGATCTCCGGATCCAGTGCGGACAGCTCCGCGTCCAGGCTCGGGGAGATAACCTGCTCGAAGGTTACTGTCCCTGCCGTCCCGGCGGCGCTCACAGCTCGCCGCCGTTCTTGGACGCGTAGTCCTGGGCGGAGAGCAGCGGGCCGTCGGACTCGGCGGCCACCTTGAAGAGCCAGCCGGCGCCATAGGGATCGCTGTTGATCAGGGCGGGATCATCGACGACGGCGGGGTTGGTCTCGGTGACTTCGCCGGTGACGGGGGCGTACAGGTCCGAGACGGACTTGGTGGACTCCACTTCGCCGCAGGTCTCCCCTGCGGTCACCGTGGCCCCGACCTCGGGCAGATCCACGTAGACAATGTCGCCGAGCGCATCGGTGGCCACGGCGGAGATGCCGATGGAAACAATGTTCCCGGCTTCCCGTGCAACCCACTCGTGCTCGTCGGAGTACTGCAGTTCAGGGGCAACTCTTGCCATGTGCTTTTCCTTTACGTTTTGAAATGTCGTGGGCTACATCAATTGTGGCTGGGTTGCGGACTGGCCGTGGCCGGGTTACGCGGCAGGAAACCGGATTCCTCCGCGTGCTCGCTCGTTCCTCGCTTAGACGCACGCTTCCGGAATCCGCTCCCCTGCCGCTATCGGCCAGTTCAGTTTTCGGGGCCAACAGTTTCGAACAGGCCACCACCTCCGGAAAGAAACAGTGGCCCTTCGTATTTTCTAGCGCCGACCCCCGGTAGGCGGTCCGTTTTCAGCACCTTTGGCTTTCAAGGCGCTACCAACGGTGCTTGGAACGGGAGGTGAGCTGCCCTTGAGGGGCTGGCTGGCCGCGTTTTTCGAAAGCGTGCGTCAAAGCGACGAAGGAGCAGCACGCGTGAAAACTGGGGCCAGCCGGTCCCGGAAGCCGGGGACGGCAGAGGATACCGGCCCCGACGGCACCCGGGACCCAAGGGGCTACTTTTGCCGCTTGTAGAACGGCAGTGCGACAACTTCGAACGGCTCGCTCTTCCCGCGCAGGTCGATGTCCAGGGCGGTGCCCGGGTCGGTGAACTCTACGTCGATGTAGGCCATGGCAACCGGGTAGCCCAGAGTGGGCGAAGGCTGGCCGGAGGTGACTTCACCGACGGTGTTGCCGTTTTTCAGGACCGGGTAGTGGCCGCGGCCGGCCCTGCGTCCGAGGCCCTTGAGGCCCACCAGCTTGCGGCCCGTGGTGGAACCGGCGCCGGCTTCCTTCTTGGTGGCCAGGGCCGCCTTGCCGACGAAGTCGCCTTCCTTGGAGAGTGCGACGACGGGTCCCAGACCGGCGGCGAACGGGTCGCCGTCAAGCGAGAGCTCGTTGCCGTACAGCGGCATGCCGGCCTCGAGACGGAGCGAATCGCGGGAGGCGAGCCCGGCGGGCGTCAGCTCACCGTCTTCGGCGATAGCGACGAGCGCCTGCCAGAGGGCGGCGGCGTCGTCGTTCGCGACAAAGATCTCGAAGCCGTCCTCACCGGTGTAGCCGGTGCGGGCCAGCAGCAGCTCCTGGCTGGCGCCGCCGAACATAAACGGGACGTCCACGGCGGCGTAGTATTTCAGGGCGGTCACCAACTCGTGCTGCGCGGCGGGGACCAGCCGGAGCAGGATCGCCTGGGCCTTGGGCCCCTGCACGGCGATCAGCGAGGTCGACGCGGAAGCGTCCCGGACAGCGACGTCGAAGCCGCCTTCTTCTCCGGAACCAGCACGCTGGGCGAGGGCCGCGGCCACCACCTTGGCGTTGCCCGCGTTGGGGACGACAAGGAACTTCTGCTCGCCGCGCCGGTAGGTGATGAGGTCATCGATGATGCCGCCGTTCTCGTTGCAGATCAGCGAGTACTTGGCCTTGCCGACCGCCATCGCGGAGATCTTGCCGACCAGGGCGTAGTCCAGGAACGCGGCGGCGTCGGGGCCGGTGACCCAGACTTCACCCATGTGGGAGAGGTCGTAGAGGCCGGCCGACGTGCGGACGGCGTGGTGCTCGGCCAGTTCGGAGCTGTACTTGAGCGGCATCTGCCAGCCGCCGAAGTCCGTGAAGGAGGCGCCGAGCTTCTTGTGCTCTTCGTACAGGGCCGTGTAGTTCTCAGTCATCGTTGGCTGTCCTTAGTTGGCGGAGTCGTCGGAGTGGTCCTCAAAAGCTTCGAGGGGTGGGCAGGAGCAGATCAGGTTACGGTCCCCGGCAGCGCCGTCGATCCGCCCGACCGGCGGGAAGTACTTGTCCTGCCGGAGCGTGTGGAGCGGGAAGACGGCCTGTTCGCGCGGGTATTCGCGGGTCCAGTCGGTGCTGATCACGGCGGCGGCGGTGTGCGGGGCGTTGCGCAGCGGGCTGTGCTCAACGGTGAAGTCGCCGTGGCCCACCTGATCGATTTCGGCGCGGATGGAGATCATGGCGGTGATGAAGCGGTCGATCTCGCCGAGGTCCTCGGATTCGGTGGGCTCCACCATCAGGGTCCCGGCCACCGGGAACGCCAGGGTGGGGGCGTGGAAGCCGTAGTCGATGAGGCGCTTGGCCACGTCCTCCGCGGTCACACCGGTCTTGGCCGTGAGCTCGCGCAGGTCCAGGATGCATTCGTGGGCCACAAGTCCGCCTTCACCGGTGTAAAGCACCGGGAAGAAGTCGTTCAGCCGGGCCGCGATGTAGTTGGCCGCAAGCAGCGCGGACTTGGTGGCGTCGGTCAGGCCCGTACCGCCCATGAGCTTCACATAGGCCCAGGAGATCGGCAGGACGCCGGCCGACCCGTAACGCGACGCGGAGATCGGGGTGCCGTCTGCGCCGTTGGCCGGATCTGCGGCGTTGCCGGGCATAAACGGCGCCAGGTGCGCCTTGGCCGCCACGGGGCCGACGCCGGGGCCGCCGCCGCCGTGCGGGATGCAGAACGTCTTGTGCAGGTTCAGGTGGGACACGTCGCCGCCGAACATGCCGGGCTGGGCCAGTCCGACGAGGGCGTTGAGGTTGGCGCCGTCGATGTAGACCTGGCCGCCGGCCGCGTGGACGGCGTCGCAGACCTCGCGGACGTCGGCGTCGAACACCCCGTGGGTAGAGGGATAGGTGATCATGATCGCGGACAGCGCGTCCTTGTGCAGCCCGATCTTGGCCTGCAGGTCCGTGTGGTCGATGGTGCCGTCCGCGGCGGTCGCCACGACGACGACCTTCATGCCGGCCAGCACGGCGGAGGCCGCGTTGGTGCCGTGGGCCGAGGCCGGGATCAGGCAGATGTTGCGCTGGGCCTGGCCGCGGGAATGGTGGTAGCCGCGGATGGCCAGCAGGCCGGCCAGTTCGCCCTGTGATCCGGCGTTCGGCTGGATGGAAACCTGGTCGTAGCCGGTGATCTCGGTCAGCTGGGCTTCGAGGTCCTCGATCAGTTCGCGCCAGCCGGCGGTCTGGGAGTCCGGTGCGAACGGGTGGATGGAGGCGAATTCCGGCCAGGAGATGGCTTCCATCTCGGCCGTGGCGTTCAGCTTCATGGTGCACGAGCCCAGCGGGATCATGGTGCGGTCCAGGGCGAGGTCGCGGTCCGAAAGCCGGCGGATGTAGCGCAGCAGCTGGGTCTCGGAGCGGTGCGTGTTGAAGACCGGGTGCTGGAGGTAGTCGGACGTGCGCTCGACGGCGGCGTCCAGGGCGAAAGCAGTGCCATTGCCTGCCGCACCGGATTCTGCGCTGGTCACGCCGGCGCCGAAGGCGGCGACGACGTCGGCGACGATCGCCGTCGTCGTGGCTTCATCGGCGGAAATGCCGACCGTGTCGGCGTCGATGCCGCGCAGGTTGATGCCCTTGGCCTCAGCGGCGGCCAAGAACTGTGCGGCTTTGCCGGGGACGGAAACGGTGACGGTGTCGAAGAAGCTTGTGTGCAGAACCTCCAGGCCCGCGGCCTTAAGCGACGCGGCGATGGTCCGGGCGTGGCCGTGGGTGGTCTCGGCGATTGCCTTGAGGCCGTCCGGGCCATGGTAGACGGCGTAGAAGGAGGAGACGATGGCCAGCAGCGCCTGCGCGGTGCAGATGTTGGACGTGGCCTTTTCGCGGCGGATGTGCTGCTCGCGGGTCTGCAGCGCCAGCCGGTAGGCCGGGACGCCCGCGTTGTCCTTGGACACCCCGACGAGGCGGCCGGGCATGGACCGTTCGAGGCCCTTCTGGACTGCCATGTAGGCGGCGTGCGGGCCGCCGAAGAAGAGCGGGACACCGAAGCGCTGTGCGGAGCCGACGGCGATGTCGGCGCCCTGTTCGCCCGGGGACGTGATGAGGGTCAGCGAGAGGAGGTCCGCCGCGACGGTGACGAGGGCGCCGCGTTCCTTGGCGTCGGCGATCACGGCGGTGTGGTCGAACACGCGGCCGGAGGCGCCGGGCTGCTGCAGGACCACACCGTTGATGACGCCGTCGGGCAGGCCTTTGGAGAGGTCGGCGACCTCCACTTCGAAGCCGAGGGCCTCGGCGCGGCCCTTGACGATCGCGATGGTCTGCGGCAGGCAGTCGGCGTCGAGGACGGTCTTGCCGTCGTGTGCCGTCTTGTTCTTGTTGGCGCGGCGCATCATCAGGACGGCTTCGGCGACGGCGGTGGCTTCGTCCAGCAGGGAGGCGTTGGCGATGGGGAGCCCGACGAGGTCCTGGACCATGGTCTGGAAGTTCAGCAGCGCCTCGAGCCGGCCCTGGGAGATTTCCGGCTGGTAGGGCGTGTACGCGGTGTACCAGGCGGGCGCCTCGAGGATGTTCCGGCGGATGACGGCGGGGGTGAGGGTGTCGTAGTAGCCCTGCCCGATCATCTGGACGGCGGTCTTGTTCTTCGCTGCGATCTTGCGCAGTGCGTCGAGGACTTCCACTTCGCTCAGGGCTTCGCCGAGCGCCAGTGACGAGTCCTGCCGGATGTCTTTCGGGACGGCGGTGTCCACGAGCGCATCGACGGTGTCGTAGCCGACAGCCTTCAGCATGGCGTCGACGTCGGACTGGCGGCGGGCGCCGATGTGCCGGTCAACGAAGGACGTGGAGGCTGAGGAAACAGTCACAAGGAACTCCATAACTATGGCGGCGCAGGGCACGCCGCATTGATTCGGGTTCCTCCCCGCTCTGTATTGGACCTGAGAGTTTCCGCGCAGCCGTGCTTTTGCAGGGCCACGCTTGCACCGTCGGTGAGCACAGCATGTCAGAAGACAGCCTGCTACTTTCCAGAGTTGCCTTGCCGCGGCGGTACATGGGCCTGAGAGATTCCTGGGGAGGGTTTGCTCCTACGGCGCCTGCTTGTACCTACTTGCAGGGCTCTCCCGCCGCAGATCAAAGGCATATTAAATTACTCGTGACCGCAGTCACATCTCTTATTATCCTATGCCCGGCCCCGGTCCGCAAACTAGTGACGCGCACGCACCGGAGTCGGGCGCGAATTCGCGGGAAGGCTGCGGCGTCGCCGGAACGCTACGGCGACCCCGCACGCGTCCGGCGACTGCGGCACGTGCGGCATATCCGGGAGCACCTCAGCCGCGCAACCGTTCGACGGCGGCGAGCAGGCTCTCGACGTCGCCGCGGACTTCCGGGAGCGGCCCGCCCGGGCCGCGGGCCAGCATCGCGTTGAAGTACAGCCCGTCGCCCATGTACAGAACGGCCTTTGCCATGCCCGGCCCGACGTCGGCGGCGAGCAGTTCCAGCCAGCCCGCCTGGGCGGCGGCAATGCGCTGCAGGGTTTCTCCGTGGGCCACTTCGGCCAGCCGGGTGGCGGCCACGAAGACGCGGTCCATCGGGGTGTCCGCCCAGAGCGAGGATTTGATGAAGTATGCGGCAGCCCCTTCCGGCGCGGCAGCCATCCTCCCGAGGTCGTCGCCGAGGAGCCGGTCCAGCCGCTCCAGCAGCACGGAGACCATCGCTTCCTTGTTCGGGAAGTGGTAGAGCAGCCCGCCCTTGGAGACGCCGGCCAGCCTGGCGACGGCGTCCAGGGTCGCGGCACGTTCACCCTCTTCAATCAGCAGGGATTCGAAGGCGTCAAGGACGGCTTCGCGGGCGACGGGTTTTCTGGCCATGGTTCCTATCATGCCCGGTGCCGAGACCGGTTTCTCAACCCGGGTTTCATAACTATACCGTCCAGACGGTACAGTTATTACCATGAGCAATACATCCTTTACTGCAGACGGCACCAGGAGCGCAGGAACGCGGGCCACCGAACCGACGTCGACGGCGGCGCCGCGTGCGCCGTGGCGCGACTGGCTGGCGCTGGCACTGCTGATGTTTCCGGTGCTGCTCGTGGCCGTCGACAACACGGCACTCACCTTCGCGCTGCCGGCCATCGCCCGCAGCCTCGACGCCACCGGCGTGGAGCTGCTCTGGATTGTCGACGCCTATCCCCTGGTCCTCGCCGGCCTGCTCGTGGCGATGGGCAGCCTCGGCGACAGGATCGGCCGCCGCCGGCTGCTCTTCATCGGCAGCACGGGCTTCGCCGCCGTCTCGGCGGTCACCGCCTTCGCCCCCAGCGCCGAATGGCTGATTGCCGGACGCGCAGGGCTGGGATTTTTCGGCGCCATGCTGATGCCGTCCACCCTGTCCCTGATCCGCAACATCTTCCCGGAGCCCAACCGCCGCAGGCTGGCCGTTGCCATCTGGGCCGCCGGCTTCTCCGGCGGCGCCGCGCTGGGCCCGATCTTCGGCGGCTGGCTCGTGGAAAACTTCTGGTGGGGCGCCATCCTCCTGGTTGCCGTGCCGATCATCCTGCCCCTGCTCGCACTGGGGCCTGTTCTGATCCCGGAATCGCGGGATCCGAATCCCGGCCGGGTGGACATTGCCAGCATTGTCCTGTCCCTGCTGGTCATGGTTCCGGTGGTCTACGGCATCAAGGCCCTGGCCACCCACGGCGCTGCGCCCGAACCGCTCGCCGCAATCAGCTTCGGCCTGTTCATGGGGTACATCTTCATTCGGCGGCAGCGGGCCCTGTTGCGGGGCGGCCAGAAACGCGGGGGCTCGGCTGCCCCGCTGCTGGACATCACCCTCTTCGGCAACCGGGTCTTCAGCACAGCGATCATTGCCAACGTCCTGGCGTTGTTCTCCTTCAACGGCTTCATCCTGTTCCTCGCCCAGCATCTGCAGCTGCTCGAGGGCCAGTCCCCCTCTGAGTCCGGCGTCGCGATGGTTCCGGCCCTCATCGCCACTGTCGCGGCGGGAATGCTGGTGGTGCCGCTCGTGCGGAAGGTCCGGCCGGGCTTCGTGGTTGCCGGCGGACTGCTCCTGAGCGCCGCAGGCTACTTCGTGGTGGCCTTCGGCGACCACGGCAACGGCCCCGCCCTGCTGCTGGCGGCCCTGCTGGTCCTGTGCCTGGGGGTCGGCGCGGCGGAGACCATCTCCAATGACCTGATCCTCGGCGCCGCCCCCGCGGAGAAATCCGGCGCAGCGGCCGCCATCTCGGAGACCGGCTACGAGGTCGGTTCACTGCTGGGCACGGCTGTGCTCGGCTCGATCCTGACGGCCTCGTACCAGCGCAACCTCCGGCTTCCTTCCGGCGTCGCCGAGACGGCTCCGGCGGATGCAACCGTCCAGGCCGGCGAGACTCTGGCCGGTGCCATCGAACTGGCACACACCCTGCCGGGACCCCTGGCGGAGGCCTTGACGGCCGCCGCCAGGGCCGCGTTCGATTCGGGCGTTCACATCACGGCTGCCATCGCGATGGTGCTGATGGCGGGAGCGTCAGTCCTCGCCGCCGTCGTCCTCCGCAAAGTGCCGACAGCGAAATAGCCGGCGTGGGAGGACCGGACACCACCGTTCAACCGCAAAGCGCCCGACGCCGGCGGGTGCCGGGATCGGGCGCTGGGAACTGCTGGCGAAAGACTACTCGCTGTCCGCGGTGGTGACGCTGGCATTGGCCCGCATCGTCTCCGCGTTCACCAGCCATGCGAACTGCTCGAACTTGGCGATGAACGCATGCAGCAGGTCCGCCGTCGTCGGATCCTCTTCGTCGACTTCGTCGTGGACCTTGCGCATGGTGCCGACGGCGGCCTCGAGAGCCGCAACGATCCGCTCAATGGCGTCCTTGGTGTTGATCAGGCCGGCCGGGAACTCGGCGAGGGAGGTGGACTTGGACACCGTGGAGCTGCGTCCGTCCGGCAGGGCGTGGAGGGCGCGCATGCGTTCCGCCAGGTCATCCGCGAAGATACGGGCAGCATCGATAATTTCGTCCAGCTGCAGGTGGAGGTCCCGGAAGTTCGCCCCCACAATGTTCCAGTGCGCCTGCTTGCCCTGGACGTGAAGTTCGATCAGGTCCACGAGCACTGCCTGCAGGTTAGTCGTGAGGGTCGGTGTTGCTTTCATGGGTCCTCCTGAGTGGGTCCGATTCCGTTGCGTCCGATGCATCAGACGCTACCCCAGGGCACGGAGGACCGCGACGGCCCCCCGCGGAATTTCTCGGTCAGCTTACTAAGTCGACTTACTAACGTCAGCCGTGGAGGCTGCAGCGCAGGCTCAAACCGCCTCGTTGAGCAGCGGCCCCTGCGGGAACATTGCGCGGGTAATGCCGCCCGTGGTGGCCGCATCCAGCTGGGACAGGTAGTCGTTGCGGCGCCGCGGGGTGATCCTGGACTGGGGTTCGAAACCCCGATCAGGATCGTCCGCGTAGTGAGCCGTGAGGCCGTCCCGCATGAGCCGGATGGCCTCGGCACGCTGCTGGGAGACCGCCGCGTGGGTGGATCCAAGTTCCCCGGCCAGCTCCTTGACGGTCCTGTCGCCGAAGTAGATCTCCTCGACGACGTAGCGCATCCGTTCCGGGAGGGACTTCACGGCTGCCCTGAGGTACTGAAGCCGTTCGTCCGCGAGCACGGAGTGTTCCGGGGTCAGGGTTTCTGCGGCCAGTGTGTCGACGACGGCATCATCGAGCGGCGTCAGGGTGCGCGAGGCATCGGCGAGGGCTGCCTCCACAACGCTCTGCTGGACGCCAAGGGCCGAGGCGATCTCGTCGACGCTGGGGGCGCGTCCGAGGGCGGCGGCCAGGGTTTCCTGGACCGACATCGTTTCTTTGATCCGGCGCCGCGCCGATCGGGTTGCCCAGTCGCTGGCGCGCATCTCGTCGGCAAACGCGCCGAGGATGCGCCGGCGCGCGAAGGCACCAAACGGCACACCGAGGTCAGGGTCGAAGGAATCGGCCGAGGTGATCAGGGCAATGGCGCCAGCAGACGCCAGGTCATCGCGGGATAGGTGTGACGCCTTTGAGCACAAGTCTGAGACGAGGTAGCCAACCAGCGGAAGATGCTGTGTGACCATCTCGTTGCGTTCCACGCGATTCAATAGTATCCCCCCATGAGCCCAGATCCGGAAGCCTTAAAAGACCAAGAGCCGCACCCAAAAACGGTCCCGTGCTCCCCCCATGGAAGTCGGTGTGTGAAACCCGGGCGCAGCACCCAAGACGAAACCTATCACCTGCGTCACAATCTGCGTGTAACCTCAGGGAAAAGCTTGGCTGAAAATGCGGCAAGGCTTCTCAGCCGGGCGTCAAGGGAAGGGGGCCCATGGGTGCAGGTGATCTTTCGGCGGCTCTCTGGCAGGAGCGCCGGCAGCTGGAGCTGCTGATATTCAGGCTGGAGACGCAGCGGCTCCACGTCCTGGCCGGCCACCTGCCATGGCTGAGCTTTACCGCTTCCGAGGTGGAGACTGTGCTCGATCGGATGCGCTTTGAAGCCCTAGCCCGGAGCGTCGAATCGGCCGCGGTGGCGGCCGAATGGGGCCTGCCGGCACAAGCGACGCTGATCGAGCTCGTAGCGGGGGCTCCGCCCGGCGCCTGGGCCGAAGTCTTGCAGGAACATCTCGAGGGTCTGCGCGCGTTGCTCCAGCAACTCGGTACTGCCGCCCGCGCCAATGAGGACACCCTGCGCAGTCTTGACCGCCAGCCAGCGGCCGGCGCGTCCGGCGTGTCGGACACCGCGGGGGCTCTCGATCAGCTGACGACGACGGGAAATATTGAGCGCGCTTTGGCTGTCACCCGCCGGACAACCCAGCCCCTTCTGGCCCAGTACCTCGGCGGCAACCGGGACTGATGCGTCCGTGCCGTTCAGTCCGTGCCGGTCAGTCCGTGCCGGCGGCAGGGGCCGGCGGCAGCAGGCCGCGAAGCGCGTCCTCGGAATCCGCGCCGGCCTGGGCTGCGGCAAGGTTGGCGGCTGCGATGGCCTCAATAACCTCGCGGCGCTGGATCGGAACGCCCCGGGGTGCCTCGATGCCGATCCGGACACCGTCGCCGCGGCCTTCCAGAACCGTGATGACGATCCCGTCGCCGATCATGATCTGTTCGCCCGGCTTGCGTGTAAGTACCAGCATCCTCTCAATCTACCCTTCGCTGTGCGGGGCTGCGGACGATTCCCGCTGCTGGCGCCATGTCGCTTCTGTCCATCTCAGATTGTCACGGCGCGTGCCGGCGCGGCGTCGATCCAGCCCAGCGGCAATCCGAGCCCGTTGATGGTTTCGGGCGTGGCGGTTTCGGCGGCCCCAACGACGGCCACCGCGCTGATGCTCAGCTGCGCGGCGAGGACTCCCACCCAGCGTGCGGTGTCCTCTGCCTTGCGTCCCGCATCCACCACCACCCACAGCTGGTCGGCGGAGAGCGCGGCGACGGACTGGAGCCGGGCGATGGCGTCGCGGGCCTTCCCGAGCCCGAACGCCACCACCACTGTCTGTTCCGTCAGCACTGCGCGGGCGCGGGCCGCCGTCGCGCTCTGTCGTCCGTCCACGTGCAGGTGGCCGTAGGCGGACAGCTTCCCGGCCGTGCGCACGTCGGCGCCGCCGGCCGCCGTGGACATGGCCAGGGCGGTGTCGAGGGCGTCGTCCCCCAGCCCGACGAGGACCACCAGGTCCCCGACCCCGTTCAGCGGGGTCGGGACCATCTCGCGCCGGGGGGCGGGCTCCGGCGCCGGCTCCGCGGCCGGGGGCCTGGCGGGAGCGGCGGAGGGAGCGGCGGCGGCCTGCTGCGTGCGGTTCGGGGAGCCGGCCGGGGCACCGGCAGCCGGAGAGTCGGCCGCCGGGGCCCGGAGCCCGGCGCCGAGCTGCTCGAGCAGTTCGGCGAAGTCCGGGGACTCGGTCGACAGGCTGGCGTTCGCAGGCCGGTGCATGTTGACCTCGGCCGTGTCCGCCTCCTCGAGCAGCGCTGCGATCGCGGCTCCGTGCAGCTGGTGGGCGGGGGCGGCCGCCGCACGCGAGGCGGCGGCATCCCCCTCGGCCAGGATGTCCGCGTCGGGAACCACTTCGCCGGTGACAACCTCGTGACCGGTCACCACTTCAACCATCGCCTCGTAGCGGTCCCCGGCAAAGAGCCCGGCGATCCCGGGGCTGATGACACGTTCCGCCGAGACAATGCGGGCTGCGGGTCCGTGCTGCTTTTCCGCCTTGCGGCGGATCTCCTCCAGCGAGGATCCCTTAAGCCGAAAGTGGTTCGGCATGGCGTACGACTCCTACTGTTTCGATCCGGACATTGGCGGAGGTGACTTCGCGGTAGGACAGCACGGGCACCGAGCCCGGCTGCGATCCCACGAGCCGGTGGATGGCGGGCCGGAGCGCCGGAGCGCAGACCAGCACGGCCTGGCGGTTGGCCGCGGTGGCGGAGTCGACGGCGCGGCTCACCGAGCGAAGCACGGCGTCGAGCCTGTCCTGACCCATCACGATCTGGCTGCCGCCCTCGGCGGGGCGCATGTCCTCGAGCATGGACTGCTCCAGGAGCGGGTCGATCATGATGACGTTCAGCACGGGACCGTCCATGAACTTGGCCGTCAGTGCCGGGCCGAGGGCCTGGCGGGCGGACTCGACCAGCGACTCCGGGTCGGTGGAGATCTTGGCGCGGAGGGTCAGCGCCTCATAGATGCGGGCGAGGTCGTTGATGGGCACCTGTTCATCCAGGAGGCCCTGGAGCACGCGCTGCAGTTCGGCGAGGGAGAGCAGCGCGGGGGTGAGTTCGTCGACGGCGGAGGGGCTCTGCTTCCGCACCCCTTCGGTCAGCACGCGGACGTCTTCGCGGGACAGCAGCCGGGCTGCATTGGCCGTGACGATCGATGACAGGTGTGTCACGAGCACGGAGACGCGGTCGATGACGGTGGCGCCTGTCATTTCGGCGTTGTGCCGCATTTCCGCCGGGATCCATTTGCCGGCCAGGCCGAAAACCGGCTCGATCATGGCGATGCCGGGAAGCGAGTCGAGGCTGTCACCCAGGGCGAGCATCTGGCCGCTCGGGGCGGTGCCGCGGCCGGCTTCCACACCGGCAATCCGGATCGCGTAGCTGGCCGGCGGGAGGTCCACGCTGTCCCTCGTGCGGACGGGCGGGATGACGAGGCCCAGCTCCATCGCAATCTTGTGCCGCAGGGACCTCACGCGGGCCAGCAGGTCATCCGAGGCGCCGGAGACCATGTCCACGAGGTCCGGGGCCAGCAGGATCTCCACCGGGTGGATGCGCATGTCCTCGAGCAGCTTGTCGTTGGGATCCATCTCCGGGAAATTCAGCGCGTTCGCCTCGGCTTCGGCCGATTTCTCGTCATGCTGTTGCCGGGCGGCGATCCGGCGGGAGGCGAACAGCAGTCCGGCTCCGACAAGAACGAAGGGCAGCGGCGGCATGCCGGGGATCAGGGCCATGGCGATCGCGGCGACGCCGGCGATCATAAGTGCGTTGGGCGATTGCATCAGCTGGGTGGACGCCGTGCGGCCCATGTCCGATTCGGTGTTCGAGCGGGTCACGATCATGCCGGTGGACACTGCCATCAGCAGGGCCGGGATCTGGGTGACCAGCCCGTCGCCCATGGTCAGGATGCCGTAGGTGCTCACGGCGTCGCCGATCTCCATGCCGCGCTGCAGCATGCCGATGGCGATGCCGCCGATGAAGTTGATGATGATGATGATGAGTCCGGCGATCGCGTCGCCCTTGACGAACTTCGAGGCACCGTCCATGGCGCCGTAGAAGTCGGCCTCGGCCGAGACCTCGGCCCGCCGTTCGCGGGCCTGGGTGTCGGTGATCAGGCCGGCGTTGAGGTCGGCGTCGATCGCCATCTGCTTGCCGGGCATGGCGTCGAGGGTGAAGCGGGCACCCACCTCGGCGACGCGCTCAGCTCCCTTGGTGACCACGACGAACTGGATGACCACGAGGATCAGGAAGATGACCGCGCCGATGATCATGGAGCCGCCCACTGTCACTTTGCCGAAGGCCTCGATGACCTGGCCGGCGTGCCCCTCCCCCAGAATGAGCCGGGTGGAGGCGACGTTGAGGCCCAGCCTGAACAGGGTGGCGACGAGCAGCAGCGAGGGGAAGACGGAGAAGTCCAGCGGTTTCTTCACGAACATGCTGGTCAGCAGGACCAGAAGCGCCAACAGGATGTTGCAGACGATGAGGACATCCAGCAGGGGCGCGGGCACCGGAACAATCAGCAGCAGCACAATGCCGACGATGCCGATCGGCACTGTCAGCGGGGCGAGCTTCTTGATCATGGTGCGGTCCCTTCACAGACGCTGGTTCGAAAAGTGTTCACGCGGTGCCTCATACGGCGACTCCTACGGCTGCGGCTGTGCTGGTCATTCGGTGCATCCCGCTGGCAGCGCCGCGGGCCTTGAGCGCCATCACGAAGGCCAGGACCCCGGCCACGGCGCGGTAGAAGTCCACCGGGATCTCCTGGCCCAGCTCGCAGGCACTGTGCAGGGCCCTGGCCAGCGGAATGTCCTGGACCATCGGCACGTTCTTCGCCTCGGCCTCTTCCCTGATTCTGGTCGCAACATGGCCTGAGCCCTTGGCCACCACACGGGGCGCGGACTTCCCGGGTTCATACTTCAGCGCCACCGCCACGTGCGTGGGGTTCACCAGCACGACGTCGGCGTCTCCGATCGCGGCGATCATGCGGTTCCGGCTCATTGCCATCTGCCGGGCCCGGCGCTGGGACCGGATGAGCGGATCGCCTTCACTGTTCTTGTTCTCGTCCTGGACTTCCTTCTTGGACATCCGGGTCTTCTTGCGGTTGCGGCGCATGACGACGAAGAAGTCCGCCGCCGCCAGCACGATTCCGGCAGCCACGGCGAACTGGATGAGGGAGGCAATGCCGCCGCCCGCGGCCTGCACCACGCCGGCCACGGGCATTCCCCCGGCGGTCAGCAGGACCGGGACCAGGCCCTGCACCACGCTGTACAGGACCAGCCCCACCACGCTGGCCTTCAGCAGCGCCTTGACGCCGCCCCAGACCGCCTGCATGCCGAACATCCGCTTCAGGCCGCCGAGCAGTTTGAAGTGCTCAAAATCAAACTTGAACTTCTTCAGGTGAACTCCGCCCTGCAGCGCGGATCCGGCCAGGACCACAACAAACACGACTATCAGCATCGGCCCGACGATGCCGGCGATGGCGGCCAGGCCGTCTTCCAGCGCTATCACGGCTTTCCCTGGGTCCGGCGCGGCCACGATGCCGCGGACGCTGAACAGTTGGTCCGTGGCGGCGTTGGAGGCACGTTCAACGGTGGCCGGAATCATGATGGCGGCGGCCCCGACGCCGAGCCACGCGGTGAGGTCCTGGGACCGGGAGAGCTGGCCCTTGGAGCGGACCTCCTTCATCCGTTTGTCGGTGGCTTCTTCGGTTTTTTCCTGTGAATCCGACATCAGCCCACCCCCAGCACGGTCTTGGCGGCCTGGCCTGCGAGGCTGGAGACGATTCTGGGCAGCGCAAGGAACATAAAGCCTGCCAGCGACAGTGTCAGGAGGATCTTGAGCGGGAAGCCCAGCGAGAAGGCGTTCAGCGCCGGTGCCACGCGGGTCAGCAGGCCCAGCCCGACGTCGGCGAGGAACAAGACCACCACGAGGGGGCCTGCGATCTGGACCGCGGCGAGGAACATGCCGGTAACCGCCGCCGTCATGGCCTGGACCGGCTGGGCGAGATCAATGCCGCCGGCCAGCGGCAACGCCGCAAAGCTGCCGGTCAGTCCGGTGATGACGAGCTGGTAGCCGTCCGAGGAGAACAACAGGGCCAGCGCGGCCATCTGCAGGAGCCTGGTGAACTGCGCGCCGTTGACCATCATCTGCGGGTCGAAGGCCTGCGCCATCTGAAACCCGCTGAAGAGGTCGATCAGGCTGCCGGCGGACTGGATGGCGGAGAAGATCACCAGGACCAGAAATCCCAGGGCCAGCCCGGTGACAAGCTCCAGGACCACCCCGCTGACGAAGCCGGCGGTATCGCGTGCCGTGTAGCCGACGGATACCCGCTGTGAGACGGCCAGGCCCAGGCCCAGGCCCAGCATGGCCTTGACCCGCCCCGGGAACGCCTGGTGGGCGAAGGGCGGCGCCACGATCAGGAATGCCGTCATCCGGACGGTGGCCAGCAACAGCACTTCCAGCCACGTCGGGTCGATCGGGATGCCCACCTCACAGGCCCCCGAGCAGGGACGGGATCTTGGCGAAGAGGTCGTTGGTGAACGCGACCATCTCCGAGATCATCCAGTGCCCGCACACCAGCAGGGCGATGGCCACCGCCGCGGCCTTGGGCACGAAGGACAGCGTGGCTTCCTGCAGCTGGGTGATGGACTGCAGCAGCGCGATCGCCAGGCCGACGACGAGAGCCGTGACCAGCACGGGGGCGGAGAGCTTGGCGGCCACGATCATGGCCTGGAGGCAGATGTCCAGGACGGCGTTGGCGTTCACCCGGTGCCTGCATAGCTTTGGATGAGCGAGGTGATGATCAGGCCCCAGCCGTCCACAAGGACGAAGAGGAGGATCTTGAAGGGCAGCGAGATCATCACCGGCGGGAGCATCATCATGCCCATGGACATCAGGGCCGCGGAGACCACGAGGTCGATCACCAGGAACGGGATGAAAATGACGAAGCCGATGATGAACGCGGCGCGCAGTTCGGAGATCATAAAGGCCGGGATCAGGCTCTGCAGCGGTACAGATTCCGGGGTGGCCGGATTTTCCGCACCCGCGGCGCGGGTCATCAGCGCGATGTCCTCTTCGCGGGTGTGGGCCAGCATGAACTGCTGCAGCGGGCCGGACGCGGCCGCGACGGCCCCGTTGAAGTCCAGGGTGCCGTTCAGGTAGGGCTGGACCCCGATGTTGTTCATCTCGTTGATCACCGGCCACATCACGAAGATCGAGATGAACAGGGCCAGGCCCGCCAGCACCTGGTTCGGCGGGATGGACGGCAGCGACAGCGCATTGCGCGTCATGGCCAGGACCACGAAGATCTTGGTGAAAGACGTCATCATCAGCAGCAGCGCGGGCGCCACTGAGAGCAGGGTGATCCCGATCAGGGTCAGGACGGCGGTGGACGGTTTGCCGTCGAGTCCGTTGATCTCGATGTTGACGCTGCCGCCGCCGGGGTTGGCCGGATCCGTCGGGGCCACCGGCGGGGTGGGGTCGATGGGTGCGGCGTGGCCGGTCGCGGCGTTGAGCCACAGCAGCAGCACCGCGAGGACGACGGCGGCGAGTCCCAGGGCGAGGACCCTGGCCGGGGGCTGCCGGTCAGGCGCAGCGGCGGCCGGGCGTGCTCGGGTGGGTGGGGCGCTGAGTGTGCGGATCAATTGCGGCGTCCGCTCCTGAGAGCGGCAGCGGCCTGCTTCCAGGTGGAGCCGGCGAGGATCGAACCGTGCAGCGGCGGGTGCGCGGAGTTGCCCGCGCGGGTTGCGGGGCCGCGCGTGTGGGAGTCCCGGTGCAGGGTGCTGCGCCGGGACAGCGGAACGCTGTCGGCGCTGGCACCGGGCGCGTCGGAGAAAGCACCCTCGCCGTCGGCCTGGCTGGCGGCTTTGCCGTCCGCCCCGCCGTCGGGGAAGCCGGTCTTTCCGCCGGAGAGCGGGCCGAAGCCGGCGAGGAGGCGGGCGAATTCGCCGGCGCGGTTCTCGGCAACCGGGACCTCTTCCGCTTCCGCAGGGATGTCCCCGGTGTGCAGGACGCTGACGGCGTGGTCGGTGACGCCGAGCAGGAATCGGTGGCCGGCGGCGTCGACAACTACCACGGAGGCCTTCTGGCCGACGCTCTGGCGGCTGACGATGGTCAGCGCGCGGTCAGCCCGCCGCCGTCCGGTGCCTTTGCCGAGCCGGCGTTGCAGGAACCACATGAGGCCCAGCACCGCGCCCAGGGCCACGAGTACCCGCAGCCCGAGGATCAGCGAGTCCATTCAGCTGAGCCCCTCGGCAACATCGAGGATGCGGGTAATCCGGACGGCGTAATCCTGGTCCAGCACCACCACTTCGCCGTGTGCGATCAGGCGGCCGTTGAGGAGTACGTCGGCGGGGGCCCCGGCGGAGCGGTCCAATTCGATGATCTTGCCCGGTTCGAGCGAGAGTACGTCGCGGACCGACATGCGGGTGCGTCCGATCTCCACGGTCAGTGCCATTTCGATGTTGTTGATGCGGCCCAGCCGGCCGGCGACGGCATCGCCGCCGGCGAACACGTCGCCGCCGCGGTCCTGGCCGGTGCTGTGTTCGCGGAGGCGGACCGCGAACCAGGCCGAGGGGCTTGACCCGTCGGAGAGCTCAAAGACGGCTGTGTCGGGGTCGGAGAGCAGCCCGGAGGCGTCGGATTCGCGCAGGTCGCTCAGGACGCCGGCACCAAAGACGGAGCTGGCGCTTTCCATCGCGGGGCGCAGCACATCGGTGACGGAGACGACGCCGAGCTGGCCTGCTGCCGCGCCGCCTGCCGCCTCGTCGAGGAAGGTGCGGTCGCTCAGCATAAGGGCGAGGTCCGCGGTGACGGAGCCGACGAAGGTGGCCGTGACAGCCTGGCGTGCGTAGGCAGCCGCTGCCCGTGCCGGCACCAGCGCGACAACCTTGAGGGCCACCGGGCTGGGCAGCTCCTCGACAAGCCGTTCCGCCGACGATTCGTGCCTGGTCAGGGTGATGCTCATCGGTGATTCTCCTCGATTGTGACAATAACGGCGGCCGCCCGGGACCCGTTGCGGGCCGGGGCGGCGGTGGCGAGCCTGGTGCCGTCCAGGGTGAGGTCAAACGGGCGGTTTTCCAGGTGCGGCAGGGTGAGGACGTCTCCGACGGCGAGGCCAAGGATCTGGCTTGGGGTGACGAACGACGTCGAGAGCCGCACCGAAAGCTCCACCGGCACGCGTTCCAGCTGCGCGCTGACGCGGGCCGAGGCGTCGCCGCGGTTGTCCGTCGGGTTGACCTTCTTGAGCCGTCCGAGCAGCAGGGCGGCCGGGACGGCCAACGTGGCCGGGGCGCTCATGTCGCCGACGTTCATGGTGAACGCCGCGACGATCATAAGCTCGCCGGGCGCTGCGGCCTGGGCAAACTGCGAGTTGTACTGGATGGTGTCCACCCGGACGGCTTCGGTCAGCAGCGGCCCGAGGGAATAGCCGAGGTCCTCGAGGGCCTCGTCCATAAGCCCCTTGACCAGCGCCTGCTCGATCTGGGTGAACTTGCGGTCCGGCATGGGCGCGTCCTTGGAGGCGCCGAGCATACGGTTCACCCAGCCGAGGGCCGCCGGTGCCGGGAACTGCACCACCAGCTTGGAATCGTGGGCCTCGACGGTGCACAGCACCATGGCCGTGACGGCGGGCAGGGATGCCGCGTACTCGTCGTAGCTGAGCATACTGACGTCTTCGAGCCGCACCACGGACTTGACCCTGACCTTGGCGGTCAGCTGGGTGCCCCACTGGCGGGCGAAGGTTTCAAAGGCAAGTTCCAGCACGCGGCTGTGTTCGCGTGCCAGCGTCGCGGGACGCCGGAAGTCGTAGACGCTTACGGTCCGCTCCCGTACCACTTCCCGCTCATCCAGAACACTCACGGTTGCCACTATCGGCAAGGAATCCGCCGTCGTAAGCATTCCGTCGCAGGCAATCCGCGGTCAGCAAAAAACAACTACTTCTGGCTGAGCTTCAGCGCTTCGGGAATGAGTGCCCGGACGACGTCGGGTTTGTCGGAGATGATCACGATGTCCACGCGGCGGTTCCGCTCCATCAGTTCCGGCGTGGAATCGTCGTTGACCTGCCGGGCGGAGCCGAAGGCGACGGCGCCGATGGTCGCCGGGGGAATCCCGCCGCGGTCCACCATGTAGCGCAGGACGTTGACGGCCCGCGCCGAGGACAGCTCCCAGGTGGACGGGAAGGCCGTAACGCCGTTCGCTGCGTGGCCCTCGACCATGATCTCGAGCGCTGCCGGGCCGAGGATCGGGGAGATGACTTGCAGGACCTGGGATGCCCTGCCCGTGAGTTCCGGCCGGTCGGGTTCGAAGAAGGTCTGGGATCCGATCAGTTTCACCGTCAGGCCGCGCTGGTCGATCTGGAATTCGACGTTGTCGCTGAGTCCGGCGGTGGCCAGACCTGCCTTCATCTGCTCTTCGAGATCGTGCAGCCGCTCCACTTCCTTGAGGGCCGCTGCCATCGCATCGGGGGTGGCCGGGGCGACGGCGTCTTTCTGGGCGGCGAAGGCTTCAAGATCTTTGTTCACAAGTTCCGGCGGGACGACGGTTCCGGTGGCGGTGTCCACGGTCTCGCTGGCGGTCGCCCCAAAGCCTGTGGCCAGGGAGGTGCGGAGCTTTTCGAATTTGTTGGCGTCCACCGTGGACATTGCGTAGAGCACGATAAACATGCACATCAGGACGGTGACCATGTCCATGTAAGAGGCCATCCAGCGCTCGTCGACGTGGTGCTCTTCCGGCCTCTTGCGCGGGCGGCGCCTGGGACTCACGCTGCCTTATCCAAGGTGTCCGCGCCCTTGTCTGCGCCTTTTCGGCCGCTTCCGGAGGCTTTGAGCTGGTGTTCGGGAACCATGGACCGGAGCCGTTCGGCGAGCAGCAGCGGTTGGGCGCCGGACTGCACGGCCAGCACGCCTTCCATGAGCAGCGTCATCCGTTCGATGTCCAGCTCGGACAGCCGGGCCAGGCGCGAGCTGAACGGGAGCCAGATGAAGTTGGCAGAGAGCAGGCCCCAAAGGGTGGCGATGAACGCGGCGGCGATCATGTGCCCAAGTTCGTCGGGCTTGGAGAGGTTTTCGAGGACGTGGGTCAGGGACACCACGGTGCCGATGATGCCGATGGTCGGGGCGTAGCCGCCCAGGCTGGCGAAGAACTTCGAGTTGGCGTGGTCGCTGCGCGACTTGGAGTCAATCTCATCTTCAAGGAGCACCCGGAGGTCCTCGGCGTCGGTGCCATCGGCAATGTTCTGCAAGGCGCGGGACAGGAAGGGATCCTTGACGCTGGCGGCCTCTTCTTCGAGGGACAGCAGCCCCTCGGAACGAGCCTTTTCGGCGAAGCGGACAATCTGGTCGATGCTGTCCTGGGGCTTGGACGTCTTCCCCATGAACATCTTCGGCAATGCCTTGAAGGCCTGGACTACGTCTTTGAGGGTGTTGCCGGCGAGGCCGACTGCAAGGGTGGCACCAAAAACGAGGATCATGGGGGCCGGCAGCAGGAGGGAAGAAATGCTGGCGCCCTCCAGGGTCACCATGGCTATGACAGAGCCAAAGGCGAGAAGCAGTCCAATGACTGTAGCGGGATCCATGGCTTACTTTCTTGGTTGCTCGGGCGCGGCGCGGCTGGCCTGGTGTGCTGGGTCCGACATCGGAACCAGGCTCAACGGGTACCCTGTGACCGCGGGAAAATCCCGCGCCTTGCTGAGGACGTAGGCCCGGTAGTCGGCAATGAGTTCCACCACGTCGGCGAGGCTTTCGAGGACCACGTACGCGGCTCCGTCGAGTGTCACCAGGTGGGTGTCCGGGCTCTCGTGGATACGCTCGATCAGGTCCGGGTTGACCGCGAAGCGCGTTCCGTTGAGGCGTGTGACGACGATCATGGGCCGATTCTGCTCTGTTCTTCTGCTCAGCGTTACTCAGCAAGGGGAAGGGTGTTCGCCTCTTACTGTCGGCACGGCCGCCGACTTCGTTAGGCGGCGGTTAGGCACACTTCCGGTCGTACCGGATCCCGGCAGCGGCGCCCTCGCCCAAGGCCTCGAGGGTGTCCGCCCACACGTTGGTAGCCAGGCCCGTGACGGTGCTGGCCCGGCAGTCGATGATGCGCACGGGGTACTTCGAGTTATTACCGAAATCGAACTGGTTCCGGCCGAGCCTATTGGCGCGGACCGTGACCGTGACGTGGGGGTAGTCGGCGTTGTCGATCACGATGCTGCTCTGGCCGCCGTCCAGCCAGTTGTTTTCGACGACGACGCCGGCCAGCTTGGCGACATTCTGCTGCAGCATGATCGCGGTGCTCCCGGAGGTTCCATGGGCGCTGGATTTGCTGCCGGGGCCCCGGACGGTGGAGCCGATCACGTGGTTGCCGGCGATCCGGATGTTCTCGCCGCCCTGCACCTGGATGCCGTCGTTGTGGGTGCCGTCGGCATGGGCGGGGTCGTTGCTGAAGTAGCTGAGGTCGTGGATGTAGTTGGACTCGGCCACCACATTGGCGGCCGGGGCGCCGTCTGGGCGGTTAAAGATCCCCAGTCCGTCATTGCTGCCGTAAATGTTGTTCCGGCGGGCCGTGTAGTCATGGCCCACAATCCCGTCGCGGAAGTAGGACGGCCGTTCCGGCGCGATCGTGCTGTCCTCGACCAGCAGTCCTTTCACGCTTGCGTCGGTGGCGTCCACGATCCCGGTATTCGACGGCGGGACGTGCAGCCCGCCGCGCAGCCGGCAGTTCCGGATGGTCACATTGCTGGCACGGATCTTGATGTCGCCCCAGACGTCCAGGCCATCCAGGACGGTCCCGTCCTCGGTGATGATGAGGTCTGTCCCGGCGGTGTTGTGCGCAGTGAGCTGCGTGCCCGGCGGAACTCCGGTGTTGGCCTGGCCCGGGCGGTCGGTGCCGGACGGGGTCCCGAAGAAGGCAATGGCGGCCCAGACAAGTACCAGGACCGCCACCATAATGGCGAACTTCAGGAAATGCCGGCCCATCAGGAAGGGCCGGCCCATCAGGAAGGGCCGGCCCGCTGCCGTGGAGCGGGCCGGCCGCTCCCCGGTCGATTCGCGGCCAGGCACGGGCGTGGACCCGTCGACCTCGTCGAGGTGGCTCATCCCCGTGGCAATCCGGCTGTCACAGCTCCGATTGTCCACGGAAGTGCCATTTTGCGCTACGGCCGGAGCGGCCTGGGTTCTGGCGGAATACGACGGCGGCTCCAGGCCCGGCCTTACGCCGAACCCGGAGCCGCTGCAGGACTTAGCGTTTGAGGTTGCCGAGCTCCTGCAGGACCTCGTCGGAGGTGGTGATGATGCGGGCGTTGGCCTGGAAGCCGCGCTGGGCGACGATCAGGTTGGTGAATTCCTGGGAGAGGTCCACGTTGGACATTTCGAGGGACCCGCCGGAGAGGCTGCCGATGCCGGCGTCGCCCGCTCCCCCGAGCTGCACGCCGCCGGAGTTGGCGGTGGCCACGTAGGACGATCCGCCGGCCTTCTCCAGGCCCGAGGGGTTGGTGAACTTGGCGAGGGCGATCTTGGCCAGGACCTGCTTGACGCCGTTGCTGAAGGAACCAATCACAGAGCCGTCGTTGCCGAGGGTGTAGGACTCCAGCTTGCCGGCCGCGGAGCCGTTCTGGCCGCTGACGGCGAGGGAGGTCATGCCGGCGAATCCGGATGTATTGGAGAGGTCTACGGCCACGCCGCCAACCGACAGCGGGCCGCTGGCCACCAGCACGCCATTCGGCTGCTGTGTCAACGTGACATTCGAGACCGCGGCGCCGTCGGTTGCGGCAACATCCCAACCCGTCGCGGTCTTGGAAAAGTCGATGGTGAGATTCCGTTCGGCGCCGTTGGAATCGAAAACCTTGACGACGCGCTGAAGGGTGGTCGTAACCGGAGCGTCGCTGGGCAGGTTCCCATCCATAGTCGCCGAGGTGGTGAGTTTGGCCGGCACCGGCGTGTTGGCATTAAGCGTGATGCCGCTGACCGGGCCGCCGGGGTTGACCACACCGTTGACGGCGGTCCAGCCCTGCAGAATGCCGCCGTCGGGGCTGACCAGCTGACCGGCGGCGTCGGGGTTGAAGGCGCCGGCGCGGGTGAAGAGCTGCTGGCCGCCCTTGCTGGTGACGAAGAAGCCGTCGCCGGAGATCATCATGTCCGTGGCGCGGCCGGTGCTCTGCGAGGAGCCCTGGGCGAAGTTGGTGCTGACGCCGGCGACGCGGACGCCGAGGCCGATCTGGGCCGGGTTACTGCCGCCGGATTCGGCCTGCGGGCCGGACGCGCCCTGGGTCATTTGGGAGAGCGTGTCCTGGAACTGGGTGGAGGAAGCCTTGAATCCAGCCGTATTGACGTTGGCGATGTTGTTGCCGGTGACGTCCAGCATGGTCTGGTGGGCGCGAAGGCCGGAGATTCCGGAGTACAGCGAGCGGAGCATGGGAACTGCCTTTCTACGGGTGGAAAAATGGTCAGGAAGCGGCCGGAGCGGTGAGCCCGGTGATGGAGTCCAGGGGGATGGAGAGGTCGCCGACCTTGACGGTCGGAACCGCTCCGGAGTAGGACACGGAGCTGGCGATCCCCGTGCCGGTGGTGCCGTCGCCGAGCGTGTAGCCGACGGAATGGCCGATCAACTGGGCGGCGGCCTGCCGCATCTGGAGGGAGAACCCTTCCTTGCTGTTGGTGGTCAGCTCGGACATCTTCTCCATCATGGAGAGCTGGATGGTCTGGCTCATCATCTGGTTGGTGTCCATGGGCGCGCTCGGGTTCTGGTTCTTCAGCTGTGCCACCAGGAGGGACATAAAGACCTCTGAATCCATGGTCTGCACTGGCGCGCGAACGGCTGCGGCCTGCGGGGTCTCCCCCGCGGCGGTAACCGGCTGTGAAGCGATGGGCTGGATCGTCATGAGTCGCGTTCCTTCGTGTCAGACAAGAATGTCGAGGGTGGTTTGGGGGCCGTTCAGGATTCTGGTGTTGCGCAGTGCCCCGGCGTCCGCGAGGGCCTCCCAGCGGTGTCCCGGGCGTGGCTCGCCCGTACCGTTCCGGCTGCCCGGTCCGGAGCCGCCGTCCCTGCCCGTGCCGTCCCGGCCTGCCGCATCCTGACCTGCACCGTCCCGGGCCGCGGTGCCGGGTCCGCCGTGCTCCGAGACGTCGAGGCTGGCGCCGAGGCCGGCGTCGGCGAGTTCCTTGCGCAGTTCCGGCAGTATCCCGCGGATCGCCTCGCGGCCCGCGTCGCCCGGGGCGAAGAGCTCGATCCGGACACCGGCGGCATCGATGTGCGCCCGGACCGTCATCGGTCCAAGATCCTCCGGAGTCACCTGCAGCGTCATGATGTGCTGCCCGTGGGGCGCCCCGGCCAGGGTAAACAGCGGCTTGGCCAGCTGCGGCTGGAGTGTGGCGCCGGACTGGGACGGTGCCTGGGCAGCGGGCTGCGGTACGGGCGCTGCTGCAGCCGTCGCCGGCTGGTTGGCCGGCGGCGTGGCGGCTGCTGCCGCGCCGGCCGCGGCGAGCGCGTCCGTAGGCGCGGCGGTGTTGGTTCGGGCTGTCTTAACTTCGGCCGGCACGACGGCGGCACGGCTGGCTGAGGCGCCGCCTGTGGCCATAGCGGTGGCCAACGTTGCCGATGTTACGGTCGACGGCGCCGCTGCCGTTGCACTAGCACCGCCCGGTGCCGCGTTCCCCGGCACAGCCGCGGCCGCGGGGGCAGCGGCCGGAAGATCTTCGGCAGGCGTCCCGAGCGGGGCGGTGCCGCCGGCGCCGGGTGCCAATGGCTGTGCCGCGGCCTGCCGTGTTGCGTGGGCGAAAACGGGTCCGGTATCCCCCGATTGCAGGGCAGGTCCCTGTCCGCTCACCGGCGTTGCCGCCGTCGCCGGTGTCGTCGCCGTCGCCGGTGTCGTCGCCGTCACCAGAGCAACCGCCGGTGTCGTCGGTGTCACCAGAGCAACTGCCGGTGTCGTCGGTGTCACCAGACCAACTGCCGGTGTAGTCGGTGTCACCAGAGCAACTGCCGGTGTCGCCGTCACCGCAGCCGTCTGGGATATTCCGCCCAGGAGTGCTCCGGGCACCGCAAGGCGTGGATCAGGTCCGGCCGTTGCCCCGGCCGCAGCGGCAGCGGTGGCCGGTGAAAGCTCCGGATCACCGGTCACCGGAAGCCCGGGTGCCGCGGCCGGCGCGTCCTGTTGAGTCGCCTGCCTCTGATTTCCTGCACTGCCAGATGCCAGTTGCGCGTTGCCGGCATATGCCGCCACGTTTTTCGCCGAGGCATCGGAAGGATCCTGCGCGCCGGCGTCAGCGGGAGCGTCGCGCACGGCGTCGCGCACGGCTGCGTCTGCGTCGGGAGCCTTGTCTGGAAGATTGTTGTGGACGTCGTTGAAGACGGCGTCAAAGGAACCCGCGTCGGGGCTGGCTGCCTCGGACCGCGAACGGGCACCCGGCTGGGTGCCCCGGCCCGGGACCGGTGCAGCCGGTGCCGCTGCGAGATCCAGGCCTTTCATGCGCCGGCCCCGGCCGGGACGATCCGCCGGATGGACGTCAGGTTGGAGTGCTGTTCCCAGGCGTCGCGGATCTGGATGGTTTTGCCCGGGACGGGGGCGTCGATCGCCTTGCCGTTGCCCAGGTAGATGGAGATGTGGTCCCCGCCGAAGCTGACCAGCAGGTCCCCGGGCTTGGCCTCGGCCAGCGACGCGACGGGCGTGCCCTGGCGCATCTGGTCGCTCACGACGCGGGGAATCTCGATGCCGAGGTCCTTGAAGACCCGCTGGGTGAAGCCCGAGCAGTCCATCCCGGTGGCGGGGTTGGTGCCGCCCCAGACGTAGGGAACGCCGATGTACTTCTTCGCCATGGCCACGACGTCGGTCCCTGTTGCGGCGCCGGCCGCGGGCACTGTGCCCGGCGCGGTGAGGCCTTTGAGGGCCCCCACCGCCGTCGTGCTTCCCAGCCCCAGGCTGTTGGCGAGGGAGGAAATACCGGTTCCGGCGGTTCCGCCCAGTGCAGCGCTCAGTGCGTCGGTGAAGGAGGCGGCGTCGCCGCTTCCCGTCCCGGTGGCCAGGGATGCCGCGGCGGCGGACTTCAGGGCTGCGGCGTTACTTTCGGACGCGGCGGGCTTCGTCAGCTCCGAAATCATGGACTGGATGCCCTGCATCCGGCCGATCGCCTCGGTCATGCTCATGACTTCACCGGCTGCTCGTCGCGGTGCCAGACGGTCGACGCGATTTCGTCCAGGGCGGACTGTTCGATGCGGAGGTCTTCGGTGTTGACCTCGGCATCGTGGCGGGCCTGGAGCTTTTCCAGGCCTACGGAGCGGGTGCGGGCGGCGATGAACTCGCTGCGGGCATCGGCTTCGTCGGTCTCGGCAATCCTCCCGAGGTTCTCCAGGTCGGCGAGCATGCTGTGGGACGAGGACCGTGCGGCCGCAATGGCCCGCAGGGACGCTGAGCCGGAGATCGGCTCGTCCCTGGCACCCAGCTCGCGGCGGGCGGCGGCTTCGCGGGCCCGCACGGAACTGGACCGTGACCGGGCGCGGGCAAGCCCGGTGGCGGCCTGGTCCTGCTGGATCTGGCGAAGGCGCAGTAGCCCTGCCAGGGAGAATTGGCGGTTCATGCTGCGGCTCCCAGGATCGAAGTGAGGTTCTCGAGCCGCATCCAGGACTCGGGGTGGGCCGTGGACTCATCCATCGGCTGCTGCAGGAAGGCGTTCACGTCCTGCTCGTGGTTAAGGGCCGCGTCCACCAGCGGGTTGGTGCCCGTCTGGTAGGCGCCGACGTCGATCAGGTCCTGGGCCGCCTTGCGGGCCGCGAGGACCCGGCGAAGGGTCGCCGCCGCCTCGAGGTGCGGGCGGGAGTTGACCTTGGTGGCGACGCGGGAAATGGAGCCGAGCACGTCCACCGAGGGGAAATGCCCGGTGACGGCCAGTTTCCGGTCCAGCACGACGTGACCGTCGAGGATGGAGCGGGCTGCGTCGGCGATCGGTTCGTTGTGGTCGTCGCCGTCCACCAGCACGGTGTAGATGCCGGTGACGGAGCCGGTCTCGGCGGTGCCGGCGCGTTCCAGCAGACGGGCCAGGATGGAGAAGGTCGACGGCGGGTAGCCGCGGGTCGCGGGAGGCTCGCCGGCGGAGAGGCCGATCTCGCGCTGGGCCATGGCCACACGGGTGAGGGAGTCCATCATCAGGACCACGTCCTGGCCCTTGTCCCGGAAGGATTCGGCGATGCGGGTGGCGGTGAAGGCCGCGCGCATCCGCATGAGGGCGGGTTCGTCGGAGGTGGCGACCACGACGACGGAGCGCGCGAGGCCGGCCGGGCCAAGGTCGTCCTCGAGGAATTCCCGGACTTCACGCCCGCGCTCCCCGACGAGGGCGATCACGGAGACCTCGGCGTCCGTGCCGCGCGCGATCATCGAGAGCAGGGAGGACTTGCCCACGCCGGAGCCGGCGAAGAGGCCCATCCGCTGGCCCTTGCCGAGGGTGGTCATCGTGTCCAGGACGCGCACCCCGGTCTGCAGGGCCGTGTCGATGCGGGCGCGCTTCATGGCGTTCGGGGCTTCGTTGTCGATGGGCACGCGGGGGCCGCTGTTGAGCGGGCCCTTGCCGTCGATCGGGCGGCCAAGGCCGTCGATGACGCGGCCGAAGAGTCCCGGTCCGGTGGGGACGAGGACGTTGCCGTCCTTGGCCCGGACGGGGTCGCCCGCCGCAACACCGGCAAGCCGGCCCAGCGGCATGCAGCGCACGGAGCCGTCCAGCGCGGCCACCACTTCGGCGTCGAGGCCGGGGTTCTGGCCCACGGTCACCAGGTCGCCCAGCGCGCAGTCAAGCCCGGACACTTCGAGTCCCAGGCCCATGACCGAGGTGACCACGCCCACCCGCTGCGGGGCGGCTGCCATGAGGGCCTCGGCGTAGTCGGCACCCTTCGGGCGCCACTCGGCGATCATGGCTGGCCTCCCGGCACGCTGTCGCCCCAGCCGTGGTCTCCCAGGAGTGCGGCGCGGGCGCGGGACAGGGCGCTGCCCAGGCCTGCGTCGAGCCAGCCCTGCTGGTATTCGACCCTGGCGTCTCCGCGGCTCAGCGACTGGTCTGCTATCAACGGCAGGCCGGCCGGCAGGTCCTGGCCTTCCTTGGCGAGAACGTCGATGTCGGCCGGGTTGAGCCGGATCGCCAGCACGGTGGCGTCGTCGTTTGCGGAGAGGGCGCGCGCCAGGGCGGCACGCGCCGTCCGGGTGCCTTCGGCGAGTTCGTAGCCCAGGATGGCCTCGGCGAGTTCCAGCGCGGTGCGGGCAAGGACCTCTTCGGCGTCTTCCAGGGCCCGGACATTGCGGAGGGCGAAGTCGGTCCGCGCCACGGCAAGGGCGCGCACGGCACGGTCGAGGTCCTGCTGCCCGGCAGCCAGCGAGGCAGCCTGTTCGGCCGCCATCCGGTCCCGCCAGCGGCGCTGCTCCTTGGCGGCGGCGCGGACGCCGGCGGCATAGCCGGCGGCGTGGCCCTCGGTGTAGCCGGCCTGCTCGCTGGCAGGGCTGCTTGAGCGCAGCGAGGGGAAGACAATCCGGGCCGGGGCACTGCCGGCAGCGGATCCGTCAGTAAACATAGTCTTCTTCGTCGCGGTGGATGGTGATCTCGCCTTCGGCGTCCAGTTCGCGGATGGAACGGACCACGGCGGCCCGGGCCTCTTCGATCTGTGAGGTCCGCAGCGGGCCCAGCGCAGCGATCTCGGCTTCGAGGATTTCCAGGTTGCGGCCGGAGACGTTGGTGGTGATGCTTTCGAGGACGGCTTCCGAGGCGCCCTTCATGGCGACGGCTAGCACCGTCGAATCCAGGCTGCGAAGCACCAGCTGGGCGTCGCGGCGTTCCAGTTTGACGATGTCGTCGAAGGTCACCATCTGGGCCCGGATCTCCACGGCGAGCTCCGGGTTCAGCAGGTCCAGGCCGTCCAGCACGGAGCGTTCCGTGCTGGCGTCGGCCTTGTTGATGATCTCCAGCAGCGGCTGGATACCGCCAACCACCTTGGAGGCCTGCTGCGAGACGGCGGCCCCGCCGCGCACCTTCAGGGTTTCCGCGACAATCCCGATCGCTTCGGGCGCGCCGGAACCCATCGTGGCGATGCACAGGGCGACGTCGGCCCGGAGGGAGCCGGGGAGTCCGGACATCACAGCCGAGGCCTTCCGCGGGCTCAGATGGGCGAGGACAAGGGCGATGGTCTGCGGAAGTTCGCCGTCGATGAGGGCCAGGACCTGAACGGGTTCAATTTCTTCGAGGAATTCGAAGGACCGGCCCGCCACGTTGACCGCCAGGCGGTTGATCAGTCCGGCGGCCTTCACAGAGCCGAAGGAGGCTGCGAGGAGGTTTTCGGCAAGTTCCCGGCCGCCCCTCGCCTGGCGGGGAGCGGACAGGGCGCTTTCACGGAATTCGGTCATGACCTGCTCGGCCACCACCGGGTCCACCTTGCGGAGGCGAACAATCTCGGCGGCAATGTCTTCGGCCTCGGAATCCGTGAACTGCGCCATCACCCGGGCGGCGTTGGTCGAGCTCATCTGCATGAGGACAACAGCGGCCCGCTGCGTTCCTGTGAGTGTCGATTCGGCGATTTTCATACCGACTGCCTGTCGTCCATCAGCCCGCGCAGGTAGTCGGCCACCTTTTCGGGATTGTTCGCCACCATGCTGTCAATCTCTTGGCGGTGCCTCTCGTCCTCAATCTGGAAGGGCGACGGCGGCAACGGCGGAAGCGCCGTCATCGGGATGGCCGATGTCATGGGCGGGGCACCGATCGCGGAGACGGCGGGCATGACCGGCATTATCTCCAGGTCCAGGCGTTCGCCAAGGTCCACCGGTTCGCGCTTCTGCCGGCGCCGCAGCACCATCGCGATCACGAGGGCGAGGATCAGCAGTCCCAGCAGGATGCTGCCGGCGGTGATCAGCGTCCCGAAGAACGCCGACTGCTTTTCGGCTTCCGTCTCGGCCTTGGCGGCCTCGAGGGAGGCCGCGGCCTGGTCCGCGGCGGCGGTGCTGAACGGCACCACTTCCACCGTGACCACGTCGCCGCGGGCCGTGTCGATGCCGGCGGCGGCGGTGACGAGGGAGGTCAGCGAGCCCAGATTCAGTCCGCCGGCGGCGGACTGGTTGACGGCCACGGAAATGGTCTGCCGCTTGACGGCGCCCGGCGGGATCACGCGATCTTCGGTGACCTTGTTGACCGCGTTGTTTTTGGTGGCGGTGGAGGAGTCGAAGCTGCCGTTTCCGCTGGTGCCGCCGGGAACAGCGATGTTGTCCGGGCCCAGGACGCCCGCGGCTCCTCCCCCGGTGCCGGTGTATTTCTCGGTCTTGGAGGATTCGCTGAGCGGCAGGGCGTCGGCGGCGTTGGAGAACGTTTCGCTCTTCTGCTGGGCTGATTCTCCGGTGACGTCCGCGGCCACGGCCACGGTGGAGTTGCCGGGACCCACAACGCGGTCCATCACGGCCTTTACGGCGTCGGACGTGCGCTGCTGGTAGTCGGTGGCCTGCTTGGTCGCCGATCCGGCGGCCCCGCCGCCGACGGAGGACAGGACGTTTCCCTGCGAGTCGACAACGGAGACGTTGGCGGGCTTGAGGTTTTCGATGGCGGCGGAGGTCAGGTGGACGATCGCCTGGACTTTGTCGCCGGAGAGTGTGGTGCCGGCGGCGGTTTCCACGAAGACGGAGGCGGTGGTGTCCGGGGTCTTGGACACGAAGACGGTCTTTTCCGGGATCGCGAGGCGGACCGCGGCGGTCTTGACGCCGTCCATGGCCGTGATGGTGCTCGCCAGTTCGCCCTCGAGGGCCCGCTTGTAGGTGACGGACTGCTGGAACTCGGAGGAGGTGACCCCCATTTTGTCCAGCAGCGAGTAGCCGGTGGCTGCCGCCGTCGGGAGTCCCGCGGCGGCAGCTTTGAGGCGCTCGTCGTAGACCTTGGCCTGCGGCACCAGGATGGTGGAGCCGCCGTCACTGAGTTCGTACGGCACGTTGTCCTTGCGCAACTGCTCCACGATGCCGTTGGCGTCGGTGTCCTTGAGGCCGGAGAACAAAGGCGTCATGGTGGGCCTGGACAGCCACGCGGAGAGGGCAATGATGCCCACCACCAGCAGGGCAGCGCCGATTGCGGCGAGGGTGCGCTGGCCGGTGGTGAATCCTTTGAGGCCGGATCCGAAGCGCTGGAAGAAGCCGGTAACTTGCGGAGGCATCAGGCCTGCATCCTCATGATCTCGTTGAACGCATCGACGCCCTTGTTGCGGACGGTGGCCACGAGCTCGAGGGTGATCTGGGCGCGGCTCGCCGCGAGGGTGGCGTTGTGGATGTCATCCAGGTTGCCGGTGACGGCCGAAACGGCAAGCTCTTTCGACGTCGACTGCAGCTGCTGGAGGTTGTCCACAGCGCCGGTGAGCGAGGCACCAAAGGCGGAGCCGTCAGTGCCGGTGGCCGCGCCTGCGCCGGACAGGTAGTCCGTGGGCATAACGCCCTGGACGGGGGCGATTGGGGAAACAGGCATCAGGATCTTCCAATCTCAAGGGCGGCCAGGTACGTCTCACGGGCGCGGTCAACCACCTGCGCGTTGGCCTGGTAGCCGCGCTGGGCAATGATGAGCGCGCCCATCTGTTCGGCCATGTCCACGTCCGGGTACTTCACGTTGCCGTTGGCGTCCGCCAGGGGGTGGTCCGGCTGGTAGACGATCCGGCCTTCGCCGCTGCCCAGCTGGGTGCTCTTGACGTAGACGCCGGTGCCCTCGGCGCCCTCGGCCGCTTCCACGTACTTGGTCTGGAAGGCAGGTCCGCTGGTGCGCGAGGCGTTGTTCATGTTGGCAAGGTTGTCCGAGACGGCGTCGAGCCACTTGCGGTGCACGGTCAGGGCGGAGCCGGCGATGCCGATCGCGTCGAAAGTCACTAGTTGGTCCTCATCGCGGCGCGCACGGCATTGAATTCCCCGCCGATGGCCCGGGCGGCAAACTGGAAGCGCAGCACGGTGTCGATGTTGGACAGGGTCTCGGTGTCCAGGTTGACGTTGTTGCCGTTGAGCTGGGTGGGCTCCAGCGAGGTGCCCGTGGCGGCGGAAACGCTGCCCTTACCGGACTTCACGGAGTCCGCAAGGGCAGCCTCGAAACTGACGCGCTTCGCCTGGTAATTCGGCGTGTTGACGTTCGCGATGTTATTCGCGATGGCGCGTTGGCGCAGCGCAAGGCCGTCCATGGCGCTGGCCAAGGCGGCGGAAGTCACGGATTCGAGCACAGTGTCCTGCCTGGGATGGTTTCGGGTGGCCGATCCGTGGCCGTCAGACGAGCGATCCGTGCTCTATCAGTCGTTATCGGCACTGCTCAGCCGCGCGTTAGGAGAAATCCCAACCAGTTTTTCAGGCAGTTCAGCCGGCGGTCTTTCAGCCGTTCACATCAAGGTAGATGGCGCCGGCAGACTCCCCCACTCCGGGCACCGAGGACACGGCCTGCAGCTGGCGCGCGACGTCCCGCCGGGCATCTTCCAGCCGCTGGGCAACACGCTGCTGGGCGGCAGAGAGGGCAACGACACGACGGCGTGCTTCGGCGGGCAGCGGACCTGTCAGGACAGGCGGTGTCCAGCGGTCGCGGGGGGTGGCTGCGGCGGCGTGGTGCGGCGTTGACAGGGGACCAAGCGGGTCATTCAGCGTCCGTTCGGCCGACGCAACGGCCGATTCCAGGACGTCGAGGATGGCGGTCCAAGCGCTGAGGGAGGATTCCGTCTCCGGGGCCACACCGGGCGTGGCCCCAGCCGGCTCAGCCGAAGCCAAGGCTTCCACCGCCGCTGCCGGGCTGGGTGTTCCAGGCGCCGCGCACTCCGGAGGGCCCTGCAGCGGCCGGACTATTGGGGGACGCCGATTGCACGGACGCCGGCAGCGGAACGGCTGCGGCGGCTTCGTGCCAGGCCTGGCGCAGGGGCTCCAACAGGTCAATAGCTTCGCGGGTCAGCGCGGGGTCCCGCTGGATATTGGCATTGATGAGTGCCGTGGAGGCGTAGTTGTAGACCCCAAGGAGTCCGTTGGCGCCGTCCCAGGAGTCGACTTTCAGCGAGGACGACAGTTCGGTGATGATGGCCTGGGCGTGCAGCAGGTTTTCCGATGCGACCGGCCAGTTGGCCGTCTGTTGCGCGGTCTCGGCCCGGCCCAGGTCCAGCAGGAGCCGGTCGTAGAGCATGGTGAGGAGGCGTGCCGGCGGTGCCGACAGGACCGAGTCGGCCAGGTACTGGTTCCGCTGGGCCGCATTGCCGTAGCCGAAGGAGGTGGTTGTCATGCTGAGTTACTTCCTGAGAGACCTGCGAGTTGGGAAGACAGCCAGGACGACTGCGCCTTCATGCCGCTGAGCGCAACTTCGAGGGCGGAGTAGGTCCGCTGCAGCGTGGTCCGCCGAGTCGCAAGGCGGTCATCCCAGTTCTCGATCTGGGCACTGTAGTCCTTGGCGGTGCTCTGCTGTCCGATAATCTTGGTGCTCAACGTTCCGGTGGCGGGATCGGAAGCCTGTTTCGCTGCACCAGCCAAGCGCCCTGCGATCGTGGCGACGGCGGCCAGGGTAGCCGTCGGGTCCTTGGCCAGAGCCACCCCAAACTTCGCGGCGTCGAATTCCATGGTCCCGGTTTTGGTCAGCGTGATGCCGTACTCGGAAGGGGATTTCCCGTCGACTGGCTGGGATGCGGCCGCAATGATGGACCCGTTGACGTTCCGGACTGTGCTGTCACCCGTGAAGATGCCACCGGACATGATTGGGTTGCCGGAGGCATCGGTGCTCGCGACGACGGTGCTCTTGGTTGAAATCTGGGCCAGGACGCCACTGACGGAACTCATCAGGTCCGAGGCAGCCTTGGTGATCTGGGCGTTGTCCTTCGCCACGGTCACCCGCACCGGGGTGGCCGACACTTCGGAGACCGTGAGGGAGACGCCGCTGAGTAGGCCTTCGAACTTGTTGGTGGCCGAGGTGATGTTTTGCTCGGCGGCGGTGCCGGCCCAGAGCTTCACTTCGGCGTCCTGGGCGGTTGTGATGTCGGTGCGTCCAACCGTGCCGTCCGGGTCATTGATGGTGAAGGCAGCCGCCGCACCGGTCGCGGTGGAGGTGAACTGGAGGCGGAATTCCCCGCCTCCCACGTTGACCTTGTTGGCGGTGACGCCGGCACCCGCGGAGTTAAGCGCGGTGACGACATCGTCCATGGAACTCGTCGCGGGGGTGACCGTCACCGGCTGGCCGCCTCCGCTCGTGATGGTCACCGTGGTGTAGGGCCAGGTCAGCATCTTTTGGGTCACGGAGACTTGGGGGCTCGCCAGTTTCGAGACCGTGAAATCGAGGGATCCGGCACCTGCGCCTGCGCCGACCGTTGTGGTGACCTTGGCCGAGCTGCTGGTCGCCGCGTAGAGATCAAGGGCCTTGGGCTGCGTGAGCTTCGTGGCGCGGGTAGACAGGTCCGCCAAGGACGAGTTGAGGCCCTGAAGGGCAGAAATGCGTGTCTGCACGGCTGCTGCCCGGCTCTTGAGCAGGTTTTGCGGCGCCGCTTCGATGGTCATCAGCGAATTGATAAGGGACGTGGTGTCCAAACCGCTGGAGAGTCCGTCGATTGAAAGTCCCACGGTTACAGCTCCTTAAGAACAATGTTCCGCTACTGAGGCGAAGGTTGAGGTGGGCGTGGCGCCCGGGGGGATGGATTTCCCTCCGGGCGCCACGCGCATTCCCTAGCTACTGGGGAGAGCTAACTGAGCTTAGCCCGCCCCGCTCATGATTTAGCGCAGGAGCTGCAGTACACCCTGGTTGGACTGGTTCGCCTGCGCGAGCATGGCGGTACCTGCCTGGGACAGGATGTTGTTGCGGGTGAACTTGACCATTTCCTCAGCCATGTCCGTGTCGCGGATACGGGAGTTGGAAGCCGTCAGGTTTTCCTTGGCAACGTTGATGGTCTGCACAGCCGACTCGAGACGGTTCTGGGAAGCACCCAGATCAGCGCGAGCGGTGGATACCTTGGTGATCTGGGTGTCCAGCATCTTGATCGATGCCTGGGCGTTTGCAGCAGTGTCAAACTTCAAGCCACCGGTGACCGCGGTGCCAGTGGAACCGCCAGTAGCCAAACCGGCGGCCGGGGCCGCCGTCGTGGACACGGTGCCGCCGTTGAGCGCAGTCACCACAATGCCAGTACCGGCACCGTTAGGGTCTTTCGTTACGCTAACGGTGAAGTTGGCGGCAAAGCTGGAGTCCGCCCGCAGCGCCGTGGCATACTCTTCGACGCTCTGGAAGGTTGCAGCGGATCCGTCAGCTGTGTCCGACAGGACCGCCGTGGTCACAGTTGACTTTACGCCACCAGCGGTGCTTTCAAAGGTTGCTGCAGCCGTTGTCAGAGATGCGAGGGTCGTCGCAAACGAAGAACCCGTAGTGGTGAGGTCGCCGCCTGCGAGGGTATTCGCGATGGACTTGACGTTGGCACCACTGAGGTTGACGTCGATCTTGCTCGCAGCATCGGCGTTTGCACCGACCTGGAAAGACAAGGTCTTGGAGCTGTTCAGCAGGGCGGTGCCGTTGAAGTTCGTCGAGCCTGCAATGCGGTCCAGTTCCTTGACCAGGCTGTCAGCTTCGGTCTTGATGGCGCCACGGGATTCGGCGTTGTTCGTGTCGTTAGCAGCCTGGACACCCAAGTCGCGCAGACGCTGCAGGATGGACTGGGTCTGGTTCAGGCCGCCTTCAGCGGTCTGAACGGCGCCGATGCCGTCCTGGGCATTGCGGGAGGCCACGGTGAGGCCACCGATCTGGGACTTCAGGCCCTCGGACAATGCCAAGCCAGCCGCGTCGTCACCGGCGCGGTTGATGCGCAGGCCGCTGGAAAGCTTCTCCAACGACTTGGACAGGTCGTTCTGGGTGTTGCTGAGGCTGCGGTAAGTGTTGTTCGCAGCCAGGTTGGTGTTGATCTGCATTCCCATGATGTTTCCTCCGTGAGTGGGACGATGTGCGAGGGCCCATCCGTGGGCCTTCAGGAGTAGCTATCGCCACTTTGGAAGCACTGGTAAGTAGATTTCCCAAATTGTTTTCAGCAGCCCACGGGCCCCCTTCGTTCTGCGGAGCCCCCTCATCGCCGCTAACGAACTCCATGTTCTTGCCGATAGTTTCTACGAACCCAGCTGTTGGCTGCATTTAACGCAGGCCCGGCATCACCGCACCAGACACCGACGAGGGAGCCCTCCGGAAAATGGCCATCCACGAACTGTCCGCCCTGCTGTGGCGGGAGCGTGAACTACTAGACGTTCTGACGTTCAAGCTCGAGGAAGAGCAGCTCTTGCTCACCTCGGGGAAATCCCGCTGGCTGCCCCACGGCACCCGCGAAGTCGAGCAGGTCCTGGAGCACCTCTCCAAGGCAAGCCTTGCCCGCACCATCGAAGCCGCCGTCGTAGCCGAAACCTGGGGGCTTCCCACCGACGCGTCCCTGGCCGAGTTGGCGGCGGCGGCCCCGGAAGGGCCTTGGGCCGAAATCCTCACCGCCCATCTGGCCGCGCTGACCCGCCAGGCCGCCCTGATCAAGGAACTGCGCGACTCCAACGAGCAGTACCTGCGCACCGCCGTCCGCTCCACCCAGGAATCGCTGGCCGATCTGCGGCCGGCCGCGGCGGCCGGAACCTACGACGCGCACGGCAAGACCGGGGCATCCTCCGGCTCCCGTGTCTTCGACAAGCAATTTTAAGGAACCGACCATGAGCACCTTTGGCGCCCTGAACACCGCCTACCGTGGGCTGACCGCTGCCCAGCAAGGCATGAACGTGGCCGGCCAGAACATCGCCAACGCGGCCACCGAGGGCTACACCAGGCAGCGCGTGGAGCAGTCCTCCCTCACCGCTCCCGCCCAGGGCCTGTTCGGCTCCGGACGCCCGCAGGCTGGACAGGGTGTGTCCGTCGACGGAATCGCCCGGCTGGGAAGCAGTTTCCTGGATACCGGTGTCCGATCCGCAGGCGCCCGGGCCGGCTTTGCCAACGCCAGGTCCTCCTCCCTGCAAGGAATTGAAACCGTCTTGAACGAGCCCGGAAAGAACGGGATTTCTGCTGCACTGCAGGGGTTCTGGTCGGCGTGGCAGGGCGCTGCCAACCAGCCCGGAGAGTCTGCTCCCGCTGGCCTTGTGGTCCAGGCCGCGAACTCCCTGACCGCCAAGATCTCTTCGGCGTACCAGTCCCTGGACGGGCAGTGGAGCAGCGCCCGGGGCCAGGTCTCTGACGCCGTGGACGCCGTCAATTCGGCCGCGGCCCAGGTGGCGGCCTACAACACCACCATCCGCTCCACGCTTGCCGCCGGGGGATCGGCCAACGAACTCATCGATGCCCGCGCCAAACTCACGGAGTCGATCGCCCGCCTCGCCGGCGGCACGGTCCGCGAGCAGGCAGACGGAACCGTTGACGTTCAGGTCGGAGGCAACGCCCTCGTGATGGGCGGTTCCGTGCGCTCGCTCAAGCTGGCCGGGGCAACGTCCATGGCCCAGGAAACCCCGCCGGTCCGGCTCGAGTGGACAGACCGTCCGGGTGCAGCGATAGGGCTCGACGGCGGCCAGATCGCCGGTGCGCTGTCCGTGCTGGCTCCCGCGTCCGGTGGCTCCGGCGGTGCCATCGCGGAAACGGCGGCCGCGTACAATCAACTAGCCACGAAGCTGGCCGTCGACGTCAATGCCGTCCACAGCAGCGGCCAGACCGCCAGTGGTGCACCCGCCGGCGACTTCTTCACCCTTGATGCCAGCCGCCCAGCAGCACTCGGGATCACGTCCCTCCAGGACCCCGGCATGATCGGAGTGGGGCTCGCGGGAGCGGGAAACCGCGACGGCCACAACGCCGATGCGATTGCCCAGATCGGTGCCCGCACCTCCTCCCCCGATGCCGCTTGGCGGGAGATCGTCACCCGCGTCGGAGTGCAGTCGCGCGGCGCCCAGCAGCACGAGGCCCTCACCACGGCAGCCGAAGCCTCGGCCATGCTGGGACGCGCCTCCTCAGCCTCGGTGAGCCTGGATGAGGAAAATGTCAGCCTGCTCACCAACCAGCATGCCTACCAGGCGGCGGCACGAGTGATGACCGCCGTCGACGAGGCCCTGGACGTTCTGATCAACCGCACCGGACTGGTAGGAAGATAATCATGCTGAACCGGGTCACAAACCTGACCATGACCGCCACCGCCCAGCGAACACTGCAGAACCAGCAGTCCAGACTGGCCGAGCTGCAGGTGAAGGCGTCCACCCTGGACAAGATTTCCCGTCCTTCGGACGATCCCTCCGCTACCGGCGAAGCCCTGCAGACACGTGCCCGGCAGGCAGCCAACGAACAGTACGGACGAAACATTGACGACGGCGGAAGCTGGCTCAACGCCACCGATTCCGCCCTGGGCCAGGCCACCAACGTGCTGAACAAGATCCGCGACCTCACCGTGCAGTCCGGCAACGGTGCCCTCAACCAGACCGCGAGGGATGCCATCGCCATTGAGCTGGACGGTCTAGGCCAGGACTTGCTCTCGATCGCCAACACGCAGCATCTGGGCCGCAACATCTTCGCCGGAAGCTCAGACGCCGCCGGGGCTTTCACTCCGGGCGCCGCGGGAAGCGCCCCCACGTACAACGGGATTCCCGGCGGCACCGTGGAGCGGCGCATCAGTGACAACCAGACGGTACGGATCGATGTCGATGGGGCCAAAATCTTCGGCGACGGTGCCACCTCCGTCTTCACACTTGTCGGCGGCCTGGCCGCCGCTTTGCGGACCGGCGCCGACGTCACGCCCAAGCTGACTGACGTCGACGCAGCCTTCAAGGCTGTGGTCAGCGGCCGCGCTGAGATAGGATCGCGTCAGGCCCAGCTGGAACGTGCCGGCAACGTCAACACCGAACTGGAGAACACCTTGGACGCACAGCGGATGGGCATAGAAAAACTGGATCTGGGCAGCGTCATCCTGGACTTGAAACTCCAGGAAACCAACTACCAGGTGGCGCTGGCCGCCACCGCGCGTGTACTGCAGCCATCCCTGATGGACTTCCTCAGGTGAGTACCGCCGTGTTGAACGCCTCCGTTGTGTTCACCGCCCCCATGCCGGGCTTCGAGAATGTCCACGACTTCACCCTGCGGGGTGTGGAAGGTGCCCAGGGGCTGTTTGCGCTTGAAGCCACTGAACCCGTCGTCCTGCGCATGTTCCTCGCCGACGCGGCAGTGTTCGTGCCCAGCTACAACCCACCGCTTCCGGCTGCTGCCCTCGAGGCCCTGGAACTGGAGGAGGGCGAGATGCCCCAGCTTCTGGTGGTACTCAACCACTCCCCCGCCGCGACCACAGTGAACCTCATGGCGCCGATCGTGCTCAATCCGGCCTCCCGCCGCTGCACCCAACTGGTCCTGGACGGCCGGGACTACCCGCTCCGGGCAGACCTCAACTCGCTCTAACCCGTCTCAGGGCCAGCCGTCACCAGAAATGCGCGACGTCGATCACCAGCCGTGAGCCGGCGTCGGGCCCTGCCAGGGTGAACACCCGGAACGGCAGCCGCGCCCGGATCCCGAGGCCCAGGCTCGAATAGCCTTCGAAGCTGCCTGCCCATGCCACGTGCCGGAAGGTCTGGTAGCCGCCGGCATTCGTCAGTTCGTTCTTGTCCGCCGGGTTGTAGGTGGAATTGCCGTTGTCGTCATAGGCCGGGGCATTGACCGTGATCTGCAGGAACGCCTGGCCGCGCAGCGCGACCGGGAATCCTGAGCCGTCCTGCGACACCTGCGGGACATACCGGACGGTGTACCCCGCCACGGGTCCGTTGAGGTCGATGACCAGCCGGTCGAAGCAGTAGTGCTGGCCGGTACGCACGTTGGTCACCCTGGACTGGATCATCGCCGGATCGGCCTTGGCCAGCGACCCCCAGACCAGCCCGCAGTAGGGATCCGCCGACGCCGGGCCGGGTGCCGCAAGCCCCATGCCTACGGCCATCAACACGGCAACACACCAAACCCGGAACTTCTTCAATTCGGCCACCCCCTGCAGCGATCAGATAGCTCCAGAATAGGAGCGTTTCCGGCCCGTTTCGAGGGCTGGGACGGAAACGGCGCCCAACCGTTAAGGTGGGCCGCACCTGATCACGGGACGGTCATCCCGCCGTCGTCCGGGCCGGAACTACGGCACAGGTTGTGACCTTCGGCAGAAACGGCGAAGCGCCGGTCCCCTTGCCGGGTGCCGGCGCTTGGCGATGCGCTGCTGTACTCAAGAAGATGTGGTGCCGCGCGGGTGGAAGGTCCCCTAGCCTTCGCAATCGCGGCAGTACTTCATGCCGTTCTTCTCACGGGCTATCTGGGTGCGGTGGCGGACCAGGAAGCAGGAGGAGCAGGTGAATTCATCGGACTGCTCGGGAACAACGGTGACGGTCAGTTCTTCGCCGGAGAGATCCGCGCCGGGAAGGTCGATGCCTTCAGCGGTGTCGTTCTCGTCGACGTCGATCACAGCAGTCTGGGCGCCGCCGCCGCGGGACGCCTGAAGGGCCTCCAGCGATTCGGCGGGAGATTCTTCTTCTGTCTTGCGTGGGGCGTCGTAATCGGTAGCCATTGCGGGTTCACTTTCGTTGCTGCGCAGCGCCATTTCAGGCACCTCAGTGAAGCAGTTTAGGTCATTATGCACGGAGTTGGAGAATAGTGTGCGCAATCAGACACTTTGAGTCGCGCGGTCAGGTGAACAAGGCGGACGGAAGGCGTCCAAAAGCGACCGGGGAGCCGGTATTAGGTTCGACGCCGGGAGCGGGAGTTACTGCTCAGGCCACCGGCCAGACGACGAGGGTCTTCCACGTTGATGGGTCCGGCTCGGTGGCGGGATCGCTCAGGTAGTACTCCCACATCGAGTCACCCGGCGTCAGCCCTTCCGCCTGCATCCTGGCCATTACCGCCCCGTACGTCTGGGGCAACGTGTCGTACGGGCCGATGTGCATAGCCTCCAGGGCGCGGCCGGCAGGAAGCGTTCCTCCGATGACGCCGCTGGCGCCCCCGCCCGGATACGGCGCCGCCAGCGGAAAGCCTGCCTCCACGTCCACGACGTCGGTGGGCATACCCCGGTACAGCGCGAACGGCGGCCCGGCCAACTGCACATGCTGCTGCTGCACCGCCCCCATAACTGCCCCGTAGGCGCGGCCGAAGAACTCACGCAAGGCATTCATCGGGACAGTCTCACGGAGCACCGCTGTCGGCTGTTCGTGCAGTTCGGTGGACTTGATCTCCGGCGTCTTTTCCGGATTCGATTCAGTCATAGGCCAAGACTCCGCCGTCCGGTGTCGGCAGTCTAGGGACTTACGTCCCGGGGCTTGGGCCGCACCAGCGTGAGCTCGGAGCCTCCTACTGTTCGTTCCGTCGGCGCACCAACTCGGTGATCCAGATGGGAGCAAACGGTGAGGTGCAGTTCGGTGGCGTCGGGTACTCCTTAAGGACCTCCAGGCGCTCACCGATGCCGATGGCCCGGGCGCGGAAACCGGCGTGCTCGATCCCGATCTGGGCCAGGCAGTGGTTCATCGCCCACTGCAGACGATCCGGTGCGGCCCCCATCTCCGCCTCGATGGTGTCCAGCAGACCTGCGAGGTCCAGGCCCTCGGCGCCCTTCACCACGCGTTCGCTGGTCAGCGCCCAGCCGGCACTGGCTACCACTGGATCCTTATCGGAGAACCAGCTAAGGCGCAGCTCTTCTGCGTGCGGGCTCTTCTTCACCACGTAGTTCACGAGCCAGTCGTTCACCTTGGGGACGCGCGCCTGGCGCACCATGAGGTCCAGCTCGTCGCGTTCGAATGCCTTCGGGCGGCAGATCAGGAGCGCCAGCAGTCGCGCAGCGGTGTCATCCGTCATCCAGAGCTCGCGTGCAAGCTCCTGATGCGTCTTCAGCCGCTTCGCGAGCGCGCGCAGTTTGCCCAGGTTCACCCCGTGGTCGTCACCGTGCTTCTCATTGACCGCGCGGGCCTTCGGGTCTTCCAGCACGGCCAGCGCGGCCATCACCTCGGCCACCATCGTTTCAGCCATCTCGGCCTCCTGCCCCTCATATAGGAGATTCAGCCTACTGGGAAAGCACTGCCCCCGGCCCGTGTCTACAGCAAGACCCCGGACCATGGGCACTCCACGATGCGGGGTCTTTGAGCTGGTGAGCCCAGCCGAAGTTACCATCGACAAAAATTTCAGATTGCAGTGAGTGAGTCGTGGGTTAAGTGCGAATGGCCCCTCTCGGGGCCATTCAAATTACGAGAACTGCAGGTCACGGGCCCGCATGGGGCCCCCTGTCGGATTCGAACCGACGACCCCCGCTTTACAAGAGCGGTGCTCTGGCCAACTGAGCTAAGGAGGCATTCCTGCTAACCGGCTGGTACCGGGCAGCGTTGAGGGGCCCGGCGCCACGGCGCTAGATAAGGTTAGCCCACGGATCCCCGGGGGTAAAAACTGAGGTAAGAAACCCGGCAAAGACGCTGCTGAAAACCAAACCACCTGGCCCGGTCCTGGACGAGTCCGGGACCGGGCCAGCTGTTGCCGCCAGCTACTGCTGCTCTTACTTCTTGGCGTCGATTGCGGCGGTCAGGAACTGCTCGAACGGGGTCTGGGCGCTGTCGCCCTTGCCCCACTGCTTGCCTTCGACGAAGACGGACGGGGTGCCGGTGACGCCGACGGCAGCGGCTTCCTGGGTGGTGTGCTTGACGTACGGACGGTAGGTCTTGCCGTCCACACAGGCGTCGATGCTCTTGGCGCCGGCGTCGGTGGCCATCTTCTTCAGCTCGTTGTCGGACAGGCCGGCGCCGCCTTCAGCCGGCTGCTTCGCGAAGAGCGCGTCGACGAAGTCCGCGTACTTCTCCGGGGACTCGTTGACGACGCAGGCGGCGGCGTTGGCCGCACGCGAGGAGTAGTTGGTGGTGGACTGGCGGTCCAGGAAGCCGAGCGGACGGTATTCGACCGTGATCTTGCCTTCATTGCGCAGCTTTTTCAGGGACTCGGTGTACTGGGCCTCGAAGTTCTTGCACGCGGGGCAAATGAAGTCGATGTACAGAATCACCTTGACGGGCTTGCCGGCCTCGGCCTCGGCTCCGGGCGCGGTGACCTGCGCCGGCGGCGTGGCCGGGGCGGACGGCAGATCGGCGATCTTGACCGTTGCCGGCTCGGTCTTGGCCACCTCGGTGTTGGCCAGCAGGGTGACGCCACCGTAGACGTTGCCGTTGGCCGGGGTGGGACCCTCGTCGGCCACCGGGGCGTTGTTCTGAATGTTCGAGGTGACCACGAGTGCCACGATCACAATAATGGCCACGACGGCGGCAACAATGCCCCAGCCAATGAGCAGCTTGTTGCGCTTGTCCTTCTTCAGTTGCGCCTCACGGATCTCACGGGCTTTCTCGCGCGCCGCGGCAGTTCGCTCTGCTTTGGACTGACGGGGTTCGTTTGCGGGGCTCATTAATTCCTCGGGTCGATCGGCCTGGGACGGTCCACTGGGTGGCAATTCATCATTTTAGGGGAGAAAACTGGGAAGTTGCGTTTTCAAGTTTCCTTCCCGGGTCCCACCTGCCGAATAGCACCGAAGATTCCGTCCGGCTAGGGTGGGTTGAGAGCCACGAACGAGCCCAGGGGGCACCAATGAACACAACGGAACGCGCCGAATCGGACGGAAAAGCCGAGGGCAAGTCCTCGGACGGCGGCCGGGCAGAACCGGATTCGCGGTATGACTTTATGGTGGTGTCCAACCGCCTGCCGGTTGACCGCTGCTCCCCCGATGAGCCCGGCTGTCAGGACGGCTGGCGGCGTTCCCCCGGCGGACTCGTGACCGCGCTGGCTCCCATGATGACCAAGACCGACGGTGCGTGGGTGGGCTGGCACGGGGCTCCCGACGAGCAGGTCCAGCCGTTCAGCCACGGAGGCATCGACCTCGTGCCGGTGCAGCTGAGCACGCAGGACATCGAGCTCTTCTACGAAGGCTTTTCCAACTCCACCCTGTGGCCCCTCTACCACGATGTAATAGCCCCGCCCGAGTTCCACCGGACCTGGTGGGACTCCTACCGCAAGGTCAACCGGCGGTTCGCCGACGCCGTCATCCACCACGCGAACGACGGCGCCACGATCTGGGTCCAGGACTACCAGCTCCAGCTCGTCCCCAAGATGCTCCGCGAGGCGCGGCCGGACCTGAAAATCGGCTTCTTCAACCACATCCCTTTCCCGCCGCCGGAGATCTTCGCGCAGCTTCCGTGGCGCCGGGCGATCATCGACGGCCTCTTGGGCGCCGACCTGGTCGGCTTTCAGCGCAGCGGCGACGCCGGGAACTTCATGCGCTCCGCCCGCCGCTTCCTCGGCGCCAGCGTCAAGCAGCAGCAGATCCACGTCAAGGGGAACGACGGGCAGACCACCCACATCGCACGCGCCCAGGCTTTCCCCATCTCCATCGACGTCAAGCAGATCACCGAACTGGCCAAGAAGCCCGAGATCATTGAACGCTCCCGGCAGATCCGCCGGGATCTTGGCAACCCCAAGACGATCCTGCTCGGCGTCGACCGCCTCGACTACACCAAAGGCATCCGGCACCGACTCAAGGCCTACGAGGAACTCCTGGCCGACGGCAAAGTCACGGTGGAGGACGCCGCGCTGATCCAGGTTGCCAGCCCCAGCCGGGAACGCGTGGAGCAGTACCGCCTGCTCCGCGAAGAAGTTGAGGGCACCGTCGGCCATATCAACGGCACCTACGACACCATCCAGAACACCGCCGTCCGCTACCTGCATCACAACTACCCCATCGAAGAGATGGTGGCCCTGTATCTGGCGGCGGACGTCATGCTGGTCACCGCCCTCCGCGACGGCATGAACCTGGTGGCCAAGGAATACGTCACGGCCCGCACCAACAACGACGGCGCACTGGTGCTCAGCGAGTTCGCCGGCGCCGCGGACCAGCTCAAGCAGGCGCTGCTGATGAACCCGCACGACATCGACGGCCTCAAAGACACCATCATGAGGGCCGTGAACATGGAGCCGGCGGAAGCCGGGCGCCGCATGCGTTCGATGCGCAAGCAGATCCTGGACCACGACGTCGACCTCTGGTCCTCCGACTTCCTGAGGGCCCTTGAAGAGAAGGTAATCCGCGATGACTCCTGACGCCGTCCCCGAAAAAACCCCGTCCTCGCTCTCCCCCGAACTGCTCGAGGCCGTGCGCCGCGTCGCCGGAACCGGGCACCTCCTGGTCGCCATGGACTTTGACGGCACCATGGCACCGCTCGTGGACCACGCCCAAGACTCCCGCGCGCTCCCCCGCTCGGCGGCGGCTTTCGCCGCGCTCACCGAACTGCCCCGGACGACGACGGCGCTCATCTCGGGACGGGCTTTGGACAGCCTGCGGGCGGTCGCCTTCCCGCCGGAGAAGACCCTGCTGATCGGCAGCCACGGTGCGGAAGTCTGGATGGGACCGGGCTCCGCACCGCTGGTACTCGACCATGCCCAGCGGGATCTGCTCGCCGGCGTCCGGCGGGAACTCGAGGAAATCGTGGACGAGGCGCCGGGGACGCTGCTCGAGGACAAGCCGGCCGGCGTCGTCCTGCATACCCGGCTGGCCGCCGACGACGTCGCAGAAGATGCGGTGGCAGCGGCCCGTGCTGTGCTGCAAGACCGCCCCGGCGTGTTCCTGAAGACCGGCAACCGCGTGCTGGAAAGCTCCGTGGTCCATGCCTCCAAGGGCGAGGGCATCGCCTTCCTCCGGCAGGCGACGGGCGCCACCGCCGCCGTCTTCGCGGGCGACGACACCACCGACGAGGACGCCCTGGGCAACCTACTCACGGGCGATCTGGGTGTGAAGGTGGGGCTGGATTTCACCCAGGCCCAGTTCCGCGTCGAGGCGCCGGTCCACGTCGCCGAGCTGCTGGAAGCCCTGCTGCGGGAGCGGAAACGCGCCGTCGGCGCCTGACCCGTAGCTCATCAAAGGACCCAAGTAACACGAAACACGTGTGACATCCGTAACTTTTTGGTCCTTTTGCGATAAATCTGACATACTCTGGTTGTGATGTGGCGCACAACTACCGTGCGGCGTCATTGGATACTCCTCGGCTTCGGCCGGGGAGTATGCGCACGCTTGATGCTGACAACTGAATTAACATCTGAATAAAAAGACCATTCACTACGGATCGTCCGGCACGTACCTGCCGGTGAAGGGATTGATAACTGTGGCTACAGTTACTTTTGATAACGCTACGCGTCTGTACCCGGGCACGGATAAGCCCGCTGTTGACAAGCTCAACATAGAAATCGCCGATGGCGAGTTCCTGGTCCTCGTTGGACCCTCCGGCTGTGGAAAATCCACCTCCCTGCGCATGCTTGCAGGTCTTGAGGATGTGAACTCCGGCCGAATCCTCATTGGCGACCGCGATGTCACCGATATGCCTCCCAAGGACCGCGACATCGCCATGGTCTTCCAGAACTATGCCCTGTACCCGCACATGACCGTCGCGGACAACATGGGCTTCGCCCTGAAGATCGCCGGCGTCAGCAAGGAAGAGCGCGCCGAGCGTGTTCGTGAGGCAGCTAAGCTCCTGGACCTCGAGCCGTACCTTGACCGGAAGCCGAAGGCACTCTCCGGCGGCCAGCGCCAGCGTGTTGCCATGGGCCGCGCCATCGTGCGTAACCCGCAGGTTTTCCTCATGGATGAGCCGCTGTCCAACCTTGATGCCAAGCTCCGTGTGCAGACCCGCACCCAGATTGCATCCCTGACCCGCCGCCTGGGCGTCACCACGGTCTACGTGACCCACGACCAGGTCGAGGCCATGACCATGGGTGACCGAGTCGCCGTGCTGAAGGACGGTCTGCTGATGCAGGTCGACACCCCGCGCAACCTCTACGACAAGCCCAAGAATGTGTTCGTTGCCGGCTTCATCGGCTCGCCTGCCATGAACCTGCTTGAACTGCCGGTCGTCGACGGCGGCGTGCAGTTCGGCGGCACCGTCTACCCGGTCCCTCACGACGTCCTTGAAGTGGCCAGCGGCAAGACCGTGACCCTGGGCTCCCGTCCGGAAGACCTCGAGCAGGTTGCCCAGGGTGAAGGCCTCCAGGTCGAGGTCGACGTCGTCGAAGAACTCGGCGCCGACGCCTACGTCTACGGCCACACCACGCTGGACGGACAGAGCCACGACATCGTGGCACGCGTCGACGGCCGCCGTCCCCCGATGAAGGGCGAGTCCATCTGGGTCCGCCCGCAGTCAGGTCACGTGCACCTGTTCGACACCAAGACCGGCCTGCGCCTGGGCGACTAGTCCCCACCGGATCCCTAACCTCGCTCCGCTTCGGCCAGGGAACCCTACCGGCGTGGGCCCAGGTTGCGCTGCACGACTGACGGCGGTCCTCCCCAGCGGAGGGCCGCCGTCGGGCTTTAACTCCACTTCCAGCATCCTTTTCGTTAGGGCCGCTGCCCTTCGTACGGAAGAATTGGCCCTATGACCGAAAACCCCATGACCGAGGAAAACAGTGCCCAGTGGCACGACGAGCCCACCGACTATGGTCAGATCGGAAAATTGCCCCGCTACGAGGCCGCCAGCGCCAACGATTCGAAGGCCGCGGTGGCCTCGAGTTCACTGAGCATCACCGCGGCTGCCACGGCGCCGGAGTTGCTGGACCTGCCGTGGCATATTGCCCTGGAAGACTGGCCGGCCGAGAACCTCGCCGCGCTCCCCCGCGGCATTTCCCGCCACATCGTGCGCTTCGCCCATCTCGGCGGCTCCGTCATCGCCATCAAGGAAACCTCGGAGCACATCGCCCGCCACGAGTACCATATGCTCCGCAAGCTGGCACGGCTGGACGTCCCCTGCGTGGAGCCGGTGGCCGTCATCACCGGGCGAACCACGCCCGACGGGCGGCCGCTGAACCCCGTCCTGGTCACGCGGCACCTCAAGTTCTCCATGCCCTACCGCGCCCTCTTCTCGCAGATGCTGCGCAAGGACACCCTCACCCGCCTGATCGATGCCCAGGCCCTGCTCCTGGTCCGGCTGCACCTGATCGGCTTCTACTGGGGCGACGTCTCGCTCTCCAACACCCTGTTCCGGCGCGACGCCGGCGCGTTTGCCGCGTACCTCGTGGACGCCGAAACCGGCGAACTCTACCCGGATCTGTCCACCGGGCAGCGCGAGTACGATCTTGAAATCGCCCGGGTCAACATCGCCGGGGAACTTATGGACCTGCTCGACGGCGGCCTCATCGAGGAGAAGGTGGACCCGGTGGCCACAAGCGAGCTCATCATGGACAGCTACCGCCGACTGTGGACCGAGCTGACCGAGAAGGAGTCCTTCGAGATCGGTGAGCGCTGGCGCGTTGCCGCCCGGATCCGGAAGCTCAACGAGCTCGGCTTCGACGTCGAGGAATACGCCATCAAAACCACCCAGAACGGCTCCACCATCCAGCTCCAGCCCAAGGTGGTGGACGCGGGCCATCACCAGCGCCGGCTGCTGCGGCTGACCGGGCTGGACGCGCAGGAAAACCAGGCCCGCCGGCTCCTGAACGACATGGATTCCTTCCGGGCGGACAACAACCCCGGCATGGACGAGGAGTACAGCGCCCATCTGTGGGTCAGCCAGATCTTCGAGCCGATTGTCCGATCCATCCCGCGCGATCTGTCCGGGAAACTCGAGCCGGCGGAGGCCGTGCATGAGATCCTGGAGCACCGCTGGTACATGTCCGAGAAGGAGAACCGGCACATCCCGCTGGCGGAAGCCGTGCAGTCCTACATCGACTCGGAACTGCGCCACCGCCGGGACGAGGCGGCCATCATGCTCAATCCGGACACGGAAATGCTCAAAATCCTCGAGGTCGAAACCGAGGAATCACGCTACCGCGACGATGACGACGACGGATACCCCGGCATCGATGACTAGTGCCGGCTGTGGCACTCGTCTGGTGCGCCCGATTCTGACGAGCACTGTAGTGGCACAGCCGGGCTAAATCGCTTTGCCCGGGTTCAGTATCCCGGCCGGGTCGAAAAGCTCCTTGATCCGGCGCTGCAGTTCGCGTACGGGTTCCTTCTGCTCGAGGCCGAGCCAGCGGAGCTTGAACTGGCCGATCCCGTGTTCCCCCGTGATGGTGCCGCCCATCGCGAGGGCCACGGTGATGGATTTGTCCAGGGCCGCACCGAGGCGCTGCATCGCGTCGGCGTCGACGGCGTTCCCTGCCCGGTCCACCCAGAACGTGGGGTGCAGGTTCCCGTCGCCGGCGTGCGCAACCACCTTGAGCTGGACCCGGTGCTCCGCAGCCATCGCCTCCAGCTCCGCGACGTAGTCCACGAGCCGTGAGCGCGGCACGGCAACGTCCTCCCCCACGCGGTATTCGTCGTCGACTTCCACCCCTCGGCTGTTGCGCCGCAACTCCACGAGCTGCTCGGCCTCGGCGCTGGCCTCCATGGTCACCACGGCACCGCCGGCAACGAGCACCGGCCGGATGGCCGCGGCCTCCGCGGCGGCCCCGTACCCATCGGTTTGAATCAGCAGCAGGGATGATCCCCGCGAGGCAAGGTCCGAGCCATGGATCCCGTCGAGCTGGGCGAGGGATCCGCCGTCGAGCAGTTCCATGATGGCCGGCTGCACCCGAGCCTTGCCCACCGCGAGGACGCCGGCCGCGGCGCTGCGGAAGTCCGGATAGAACGCGGCGATCGTGTGCACCTCTTGCGGCAGGTACTTGAGCCTGACCGTGATTCCGACGACGATCCCCAGTGTCCCCTCGGAACCGACGAACAGGCCGGTGAGATCGTAGCCGGCGACGCCTTTGAAGGTCTGGTGCCCGGTGTGGATCAGGGAACCGTCCGCAAGCACGACGTCGAGCGCCAGGACGGAGTCCCGGGTCACCCCGTACTTCGCGCAGCGCAGGCCGCCGGCGTTGGTGGCGACGTTGCCGCCGATGGTGGACACCTTGAAGCTCGCGGGATCCGGCGCGTACATCAGACCGTGCACCGCGGCGGCAGCATTGAGGTCCGCGTTGATAACGCCGGGTTCGACGACGGCGGTCTCGTCGTCCGCGTTGAGGTCAAGGATGCGGTTCATCCGTTCGAGGCTCAGCACCACGCAGCCCTTGCTGGCGTGGGCGCCGCCGGAGACTCCCGTGCCGGCGCCGCGTGCGACCAGCGCCACTCCGTGGGCCGCGCACGCGCTCACGGCGGCCCGGACGTCGGCCACGGATTCTGCCCGGACCACGGCCTGCGGCAACTGATAGTCCAGCACCGGGGCCTGGTCCACGGCGTAGGCAGCCAGGGTAGGGGTGTCCACGGCGATCTTATCTGTTCCCAGGGCAGAGGTGAGCTCGTCAATGATGCTCATGCGGTCTCCAGTTTCCGTCGAATCCGGACTTCAGTCTAAGGCGCGGATTTGGATGCCCTGGATCGCGGCGTTGATCGTGGCGTGGCTCCGGGCGGCCGGTGCAGATCTGGGCGCGTTCCTGCCCACTTGCTTGGTCCGTTGCCTGATCGTTGGCACACAGAGGCCCTAGGAACCGGGGAAGTCCTCCGGTGCCGAGTAGTGCTCATCGAAGCAACTGGGCGGGAACGCTGCCATCTTGCCGATGTCACGGCGCTTCAGGCCTCAGCCCTACCCATGAAGCGCACGAATCGGTCCAGGACCCCGGGCCAGCCGGCATCATACTCGGCCCGGGTTCCAGCCGGGTCTTCGGCGCCTTCCCAGCCGCTGTGCACGAGACGCACTTCCGTGCCCGCATCGACGGCGCGGAAGGACACCCGGAGCTCGGTGGACCACATCGCCGACGACCCGGGATGCCAGCTGGCGTGGAAGGACAACGGGGGCTGCCAATCGTCAATTGACCCCCAGATAGCAGAGCGGCCGTCATCAGCGGTCTCAAGGATCAGCAGTTCCTCGAACTCAACGTAGGAGCCCGCACCGTAGACGCTGCGCTCCTCCATGGGCCACCAAAGGTGGGTGTGCTCGGTAAACCCCACAAAGGTACGGGCGACGGCGCCTGGCACGGTGACGGTGTAGACGACGGGATCCAGGCTGTCGTCCTGCGCCGCCTTTGGTCCGTCGGCAGGGGCGTGGCTGAAGAGGTTATCCATGGTCACCAACTCTACCCGCGGCCTGCCACGACGCTCCCTCACGTCCAGCACCCACATCCCGCACGTATCGCCGGGCTCATAGTTCTTTTTGGTTGGGGGGTTAAATGCGGGAGAGCCCCAACCGTGTGGTTGGGGCTCTCGACCGTTTAATGATGTTCCGGCGGTGACCTACTCTCCCACACCCTCCCGGGTGCAGTACCATCGGCGCTGTGGGTCTTAGCTTCCGGGTTCGGAATGGGACCGGGCGTTTCCCCCACGCTGTGACCGCCGTAACCCTTGCTCCGCACCGGTCCGCGCCTGGGCGTGGGGGTGGGAAATTTGTGGTTACAACTGTGGTGTTGTTGTATTGTGTTGTGGTTTTGTTCCCTGGGACAACGTGCCGGTGAGGGTTTGTTGTTTGGGAACCACATAGTGGACGCAAGCAGTCTTGTTATCTTTGTACTCTCTTCATGGTGTGAACGTCTTTTGAATCCGTTCACGAGGAGAGTGTGTGGTGTAAGTTATCGGCCTATT